>NZ_JBEOYO010000057.1:0-59026 GCF_040297125.1 Streptomyces sp. NPDC001868
GCCGATGTCGGCCTTGTCGGCGATCTGCTGGGTCGTGACCTCATCGACGCCGTGTTCGGCGAACAGCTCAGTGGCGGCAGCGACGATGCGGTCGAGTTTCTCCTGCTTGTTCCGCTCGCGCCGTCCGACCGACTGGGAGGCGGCAGACATGGGTGGTCTCCTCGTGCGTTCTGTGCCGCCCGTCGCGGTTGCGGCGGGTCAGCTGCTGCCGATGACGGCCTTGCCGCGGATGCCGCCCTGGGACAGGGCCTGCAGCGCCTGCGGTGTCTGGTCGAAGCCGACCACCTTGCC
Source organism: Streptomyces sp. NPDC001868 (assembly GCF_040297125.1). Taxonomy (NCBI): domain Bacteria; kingdom Bacillati; phylum Actinomycetota; class Actinomycetes; order Kitasatosporales; family Streptomycetaceae; genus Streptomyces; species Streptomyces sp. NPDC001868. The sequence goes on from NZ_JBEOYO010000057.1 coordinate 292, forward strand.
CACGACCGGGCGCATCACGCCCTCGTCGATGAGGGTGGTGATCTGGCGGAGCTGGTCGCCGCTGGCGCGCATGAGCATGAACTCGTACGTCACGCCGAGCTTCTTCGCCTGCTTGCGGATCTTGCGGCTCAGAACGGCGACCCCCAGGCGCAGCACCGGGTTGAGGCCGGCCTCGCGCGCGAAAGTGGGCTCCGGGGGACCAGCGATCTCGATGGCTTTGCCGCCGGGCTTGAGCACCCGCAGGGACTTCTCGAGAGTCTCCCCACCGAGGCTGTCCAGCACCAGGTCGTAGCCGGTCAGGAGCTGCTCGAAGTCCTGGGTGCGGTAATCGATCACCGTGTCCGCGCCGAGCGCGCGCACGAAGTCCGCGTTGGAAGCGCTGACGGTCGTGGCGACGTGCGCACCGAGGTGCGCGGCGAGCTGGATCGCGATCGAACCGACCCCGCCGGCCCCGGCGTGGATGAGAACCTTCTGCCCGGGCCGCACGTTCCCGCGCTCCACCAGCGCCTGCCACGCCGTGAGCGCCACCAGCGGCAGCGAGCCGGCCTCATTCATGCTGATCGAAGCGGGCTTGAGCGCCAGGTCGCCCTCCGCTACGGCGATGCGCTCGGCGAACGTGCCGATGCGGTCCTGGTCGGGCCGACCGTAGACCTCGTCTCCGGGCTTGAAGCCGCGAACCGCTGTCCCGACGCTGATGACGGTGCCCGCGACGTCGTTGCCCAGGATCAGCGGCAGCTTGTAGGGCAGGATCTGCTTCAACTCACCGGCGCGGATCTTCTCGTCCAGCTGGTTCAGCCCGGCAGCCTCCACCCGGACGAGCACGTCGTGCTCCCCGACGGTGGGCTCGGGGACGTCCGCCTCTTGCAGCGGCTCCTTGTACTTGGTGATGACGAACGCTCGCATGGGGCGCTACTCCTTGTCTTCATCCTGCTTATCCAGGCGTGAGGCCAGATCGGCCAATTCGGCGTGGCATGGGGCCTCGCCTCACTCACTCAACCCGAGTGCACTCAATTATGAGTCTACTCAGGATTATTCTCAAACCGAGGACGTCCTGGGCCCGCAACGCGCCCTCCCCGGTGCCACATACCGGCCGCGAGTACCCGCCGGCAGCAGCAGGTCCCGTCCCGTTCGGCCGCGTCCGGAGCCCCGGGACCGGTCGGTCCCGGGGCTGCAGTCCGGCTCCACCTGCCCGCAGCCGACCCGGCCGGGGCGGCCGGCGTCAGGCGACGCTCAGGACGATCTTCCCGGTGGTGCGGCCCTGCTCGCCGATCTCGTGCGCCTTCGCGGCCTCGGCCAGCGGGACGACGGTCTCGACCACGGGCGTGAGCGCGCCCCGCTCGGCCAGGGCGGCGATCTCGCGCAGACCCAGGTGGTCGGGCTCGACCAGAATCCACACCGCCCGCACGTGGTCGGGGACGTCGGCGGGGACGTCGTCGGGGCCGGGCAGGGTGATCAGCCGGCCGCCCGGGCGCAGCACCGTCAGGGACCGCTCGGCGTTCTGGCCGCCGAGTCCGTCCAGCACCACGTCCACGTCCCCGACGGCGTCCTCGAAGCGGACCGTGCGGTAGTCGATCACCTCGTCCGCGCCCAGCTGCCGCAACAGGTCGTGCTTGCCGGCGCTGGCCGTGCCGATGACGTACGCGCCGCGGGCCTTGGCGATCTGCACGGCCAGGTGGCCGACCCCGCCGGCCGCCGCGTGCACCAGCACCCGCTCACCGGCGCGCACCCCGGCGGTGTCCACCAGGGCCTGCCAGGCGGTCAGCGCGGCCAGCGGCAGCGCCGCCGCCTGCACGTGGGTGAGGTTCGCCGGCTTGGGCGCGAGGTGGCGGGCCGGGGCGACGACGTACTCGGCGTAGGCGCCGGCCTGCCGCGGGAACAGCGGCATGCCGTACACCTCGTCCCCGGGGCGGAACATCCCCACGCCCGGTCCGACGGCCTCCACGGTGCCGGAGACGTCCCAGCCGACCGCCGGGACCTCGCCCCACTCGATCAGGGCCCCGCTGGCCCGGGTCTTGAAGTCCACCGGGTTCACACCGGCCGCGTGGACCCGCACCAGGACCTCGTTCACTCCCGGCTCGGGCCGGGCGACCTCACGCTCCACGAGCACTTCCGGTCCGCCCCACTGCTCCACGACCACCGCACGCATGCTGTCCGCCTCACTCTTTTCCGTCTTGATCGGATACCGGCCGCCCGGGCCCTTCCCGGTGCGACGCAGTCCACGATCCGGCATCCGCCCCCACCATGGTGTTGGCCGTCTGGCCACTATGTGACAGGATCTGGCCATGAGTGAGATGCAGTGGCCGTGCACCGACCCGAGCGCCGACGCGGCCGGGCCGCACCGCATCGCCGTCCTCGCCCTGCCGGGCGTCCCGCCCTTCGAACTCGGCATCCCCTCCCGCGTCTTCGGCAGCGTCCTGGACGCCGGCTCACGCCCGCTGTACGAGGTCACCGTCTGCACCGCCGACGGCGCCCCGGTCCTCAGCGACGCCGGGTTCACCGTGCAGCCCGCGGCCGGTCCCGAGGCCCTGGCCGCCGCGGACACCGTGATCGTCCCGCCCACGCACGCCATGCCCGAGCTGGCCCGCGGCGGCCCGCTGCCGCCCGAGGTCACCGCGGCCATCGCCGGCATCCGGCCCGGCACCCGCCTGGTGTCCATCTGCGCCGGCTCCTACGTCCTGGCCGCCGCGGGCCTCCTCGACGGCCGGCCCGCCACCACCCACTGGGGCCTCGCCCCCGAGTTCCGCCGCGCCTTCCCCCGCGTCAAGGTCGACGAGGAGGTCCTCTTCGTCGACGACGGCGACGTGCTGACCTCCGCGGGCGTCGCCGCCGGCGTCGACCTGTGCCTGCACATGATCCGCCGCGACCACGGCACCGCCGCCGCCAACCGCGCCGCCCGCATGTGCGTCGTCCCGCCCTGGCGGGACGGCGGCCAGGCCCAGTACATCGACCGCCCGGTGCCCGAACCCACCGTCGGCACCACCACCGCCACCCGCGCCTGGGCCCTGGAACACCTCGGCGAACCCCTCTCCCTGAACCGCCTGGCCGAACACGCCCGGATGAGCCAGCGCTCCTTCACCCGCCGCTTCCGCGACGAGGTCGGCATGACCCCCGTGCAGTGGCTCACCGCGCAACGCCTGGAACTGGCCAAGCAGTTGCTGGAGACCACCGACCTGTCCATCGACCTGGTCGCCCACCGCTGTGGCTTCGGCTCCGCCAACTCCCTGCGCGCCCACATGCGCACCGCCTTCGGTGTCTCACCCGCCTCCTACCGCCGCACCTTCCATACCGACGACCTGGTGGAAGCGGGCGTCTGAGGACACATCAGCGCCGCACATACCCGCTCCGCGGGTCGGCCGGGATCCGCCTGATCATCCGCTGCCGGTGCCCCCATCGCTGCCATGACCCCTTCTTCTGGCGAACCCGTGCCGACCGCGCGGCCCACCCAGTGGGCAGGCCAGGGTTTTCCACGGCCACGGTGAGCATCGGCTCGGGCAAGGACCAGGTCATGTGGTGATGCCTTCCACGCCGATGGACCGCCGCATCGCGCGCCATCTGCCACAGCCCGGAGAACCTCCGCGACGAGCGAGGCGTCTATCTGATGAGCCTGACCGAGGACGGATCCGCTCTCCCCAAGATGGTGCAGATCTGCCTCTACGCCCTTACAGGCCGTCTGGGCACTGGCACATTGATCGATTCCCGAGGCGTGACCTGTTCCGTAGCGGAGCTGGCGGAGGCCTCCGGCCTGACGGCCTCCGCAGCCGAGGACAGTCTGAACGTTGCCGAAGCCCACGGCTGAATCGCCGAAGTCGGCAGCCAGGAGTACAGGCTGACCGTGCCAGGCGAGGACATCGACATGTACGAGCACTGGCTCCTGAAGCGGAAAGAGCCGGTGGGTGATGCTGCGGCGTATCAACGGATGAGGGACCAGCTCGCTGCCGCAACACGTTGAAGGCGTCATCGTCGACGCAGAGCTTGTTGAGGGCTGATCCCTGCGATTGAGCGGGACTTCCCCAATTGGGGGAGTCCCGCGTCTTTTGACGTGCGCAGCGGCGCCGATGACCGAGAACGCCCGGCTGCTGCGCGAGGTGCTGAAGGAGGAGTGGGGTTTACCGGGCCCGTGGTCAGTGACTGGGCCTCCACCCGCTCGACCGTGGCCTCGGCGGTCGGCGGACTCGACCTGGTGATGCCCGGCCCCGACCCCCTGTGGGGCGAGCCTCTCGTGCACGCCGTCCGTGCGGGCGAGGTGGACGAGCGGCTCATCGACGACAAGGTACTGCGGCTGCTGCACCTGGCCCACCACACCGGCCGGCTCGGCGAACCCGGGCAGAACCCGGTGCCGCCCGCCCCCCCGGCGGGGTTCGGAGAGGACGGGTTCCGCCTCATTCGCGAGGTCGCCGCCCGCGCCGTGGTCGACGCCGTGCGGCAACCGGTGCGAGATATGGGTGCCGTCCCACGCATCCGCCGACGTTAGGCTCGGCAACCTGGTCCCCCGTACGGTCCGCGAGCGCGTGATGCTCACCATCTGGGTCGCGCAGATCTCCGAACAGGCCGACCAGCCGGCACGGGCAGCGCGGAAGTCGACCGCATCCTCGTCGCGGTCGGGCGCACCCCCGTGCCGTGCGCGAAACGATGCGGACGACACGGGCACCGCGGCCGACGACCGCGGGTTCGGCGTTGCCGCGAGGCACATGTTCGCCGACGGAGCGTCAGGTCTTCTGCGCGGTGGCGTGCTGGCGGGGAGTGGCAGGATGGGGGAGCGGGATCTTCTGTGCGAGTTTGTCGCCTTCGACGTCCAGGTCGGGCAGGAGGCGGTCCAGCCACGCGGGAATCCACCAGGCCTTCTCCTGTGCGAGTGCCATGGTGGCCGGGATGAACGTCATGCGGATGACGAACGCGTCGATGAGGATGCCCGCCGCCAGCGCGAATCCCGCCTGTTTGATCATGGGCTGGGCGTTGAAGATGAATCCGGCGAAGACCGAGACCATGATCGTGGCCGCGGCGATCACGACGGCGCTCGCCCGAGCGAAGCCGGAGACGGTCGCGTCGAGCGGGTCGGCGCCGTGCATGCGGGCCTCACGCATCGAGGTGACCAGGAACACCTGGTAGTCCATGGCCAGTCCATAGAGCACGCCGGTGACGATGATGGGCAGCAGGCTCACCACAGGTGCGCTCGCGTCGAGTCCGAACAGCGCCTGCAGCCAGCCCCATTGGAAGACGGCCGTGGTGATGCCGAAGGTGGCGGCGATGCTGAGCAGGAAGCCGAGCGTGGCCATCACCGGGACGACGACCGAGCGGAAGACCAGGAGCAGGACGATCAGCGAGAGCCCGAGAACGGTGGCCACGTAGAGGGGCAGGACGTCCCCGAGGCGGTCGGACACGTCGATCGCGAGGGCGGTGAAGCCGGTGATGCCGATGGTGACGCCGTGGGTTTCGCGGATCTCCCGGCTCTTGTCCCGCACGGAGGTGACGAGGTCCTTGGTGCCGTCGTCGTTCGGTCCGTCGCCGGGAATGAGGCTGAGGACGGCCACGGTGCCGGCGGTGTTCATACCTGCCAGAGAGATCGAAGTGGCGCCCTCGGTGTCCTTCAGGTCGGAGACGACCGCAGCGAGGGCCGTGGGGGTGAGCGCCCGCCCGCTGTCGGAGGAGCGCGCGACGAGCATGAGGGGGCCGTTGAAGCCGGGGCCGAAGCTTTCGCTGACCTCCTCGTAGCTCTGGCGCTGTGCGGTGTCGGGGTTGTAGCTGGCGCCGGACGGCAGACCCATCCTCATGTCGAGGGCGGGCAGCGCCAGAACCAGGGGGATCAGGAACGCCGCCGCGAGAGCGGGGTACTTGTGGCGGACCAGGTGTGATCCCCAGCGGGTGGCCCGTGTCCGTGCGGCGGCGGAGGCCTGCTGCTGGGCCGTGCGTCGGGTTCCGGCCGAGCAGATGCGCTCCTTGACCAGGCCCAGGAGCGCCGGCAGCAGGGTCAGGGCGAGCAGGACGGTGATGGCGATCGTGGCCGCGGCGGCGATGGCCATGGTGCTGAGCAGGGTGATACCGACCACCAGCAGTCCTGCCAGGGCGATGATGACGGTGCTGCCGGCGAAGAAGACCGCGCTGCCGGCGGTGCCGATGGCGCGGCCGGTCGCCTCGTGCGCGTCCAGGCCGGTGTCCAGGATGAGCCGCCGTTGCCGGTTGACGATGAACAGGGCGTAGTCGATGCCGACGGCGAGCCCCAGCATCAGGGCCAGTACGGCGGTGAGCGAGTGGATCTCGAAGACGGTGGAGAGAGTGAAGGCGCCGCCGACGCCCACCGTGACGCCGATCAACGCGATGATCAGGGGCAGGCCCGCAGCCACGACCGATCCCAGGGTGACCAGCAGGACGATGGCCGCCACCACGACGCCGACGATCTCGCCGACGCCCACGATCTCGGGTATCTCCAGCATGGCCGCCGACGGCAGGACCTCGAGGTGGGCTCGTTCGGCCTGCCGCTCGGCGGCCTCGACGGTGCTGTCGATCGTGCCGGAGGGCAGCTCATAGGTCTGCTCGTCGAACTGGAACTGCATCAGGGCGGTGGAGCCGTCGGCCGCGACGACGACCCCGGGCACCGGTCGGCCGTCCTGCAGCAGCGGGGTCGGCGCCTTGCCTCCCGTCGGCTGCCCGGCGGCTTCGGCCACGGCTGTCTGGGCCTGCAGCAGCGGGCTCTTCTCCCCCTTGGACAGTTCGGCGGCGAGGACCTTGCGGGCGTCGATGACGTGGTCGTGGCGGTAGACCGCGTCCACCGCGGCGATGAGGGCGGCGCGGCTGTCCTCGCCGTCGACCCGGGTCCCGTTCTGCGCGCGGAACACCAGCATGCCCTGCCCGCCGGATGCCTCGGGGAGGGACTGCGCCAGATCGTCGATGACCTTCTGGGCGGGGGTGCCGTCGATGCGTACCTCGTTGCTCAGTTTGACGGGGTTGACCGCGAGCAGCGCCACCACGGCGGACACCACCGCCAGCCAGCCGGCGATCACATACCAGGGCCTGGCGTAGGCGAAATGCCCCAGCCGGTACAGCAGCACAGACACAGCCTTCTCCCTTCTCCGGCGCACCCTGACGGGCACGCGCATCCGAACGAAGTGAGAGGGTACTACCAAAACGATAGGTGACTATCAAAACGGTAGGGTGCTATCAACGCACGGGTGATTGAGTAGTCTGCGGTGCAGAAACGGGAGGGTCAGAGATGCCGAACGCCGCACCGAGCACACACCGGCTCCGCAGGGTTGACGCCCGCTCCAGCGCGGAGCGCATCATCGTGGCCGGACGCAACGTTCTCGGCGCGGGTGAGGGCTCTTTGGAGCAGATCGCCGCCGAGGCGGGCGTGGGCATCGCCACGCTCTACCGGCACTTCCCCAACCGGGAGGCCCTGGTCCGGGCCGTCCTCGACGACATCCTCGAGACCGACCTCCTCCCACTGATCAACGACGCCACGGCCTCCCGCCACCCGCGCCAGACCCTCCTGGACATCGCCACCCGGCTACTCGATCTGATCACCGAGGAGCGGGGACTGGTCACCTTCGCCGCCAACTTCGCCGACGTCGCCGTGGACGCCCTCCAGCGCCTCAGCGAGTCCCTCCGCCCCCTCCTCGAGCACGCACAGGAGCAGGGCGAGATCCGTACCGACCTCACCGCGGACGACATTCCGCACTTCCTCGTCATGGGCATCGCAGGCCTCGCGCTCCCCGGCACCACACCATCCATGCGCGCACGCTTCATGGCCCTGCTCTTCGACTCGCTCAACCCCGCCGGCGCCTCCCCTCTCCCACCGGCACGCGCGGAAACGGAAGACGACGACCTCCGCGCCGCGATCAGCAGCGTCGTCCGGGACTGACTCGCGAAGGCCGCGACTGACCCCGACAGCGCCTGATCGCCGCGAGGCCGAGTAGCCGCTCTGCGACGGAGTCCGGACTCCGGGTGGGAGAGGAGGGCGTGTCCAGGTTCGGGCCGCACACCGTCGTTGCCGGAAAGCCGCATCACGGTGGGCGGAGAGGATGCCCTCAGGAAGCGGTGCCATTGAGGAGGCGGGGCTCACCGTCGATCGGCATGGAACCGTGGCACTTCGCGGCCACGTTGCCGTTCCTGTCCCGGAAGGTGACGGTCAGGAAGCCCATCGTCCTGCCACACCGGCCCACGACAGCTTCGCAGGTGAGGGGTGGGAACGCCGGTCGCAGGAAGTCCGTACTCAGGGTCGCGGTGGCCGGCATTGTTCCGAGGTCCAGCTCGGAGATCAGGGCGATGGCCAGGCCCGTACCAGCATCGTTCCCATCACAGTGGCAGAGGTCCGACGGCTCATGGACGCTCTGCGTCCCCTGACCCACCACACGACACGAACGACGCGTCCCCTCGCGTGGTCCCATTGGCGCCGTCAACACCAGGCCAGCGCTCGCCGCTGTCACTACCAACGCCGCACGCGTCCCGATGGAGTGAGTCACGAACCGGGACTCACATGACGGCCCATCAGGCCACTAGGTTCGAGAACAGGCTACTGACCAGGCCGAATGGAGAACCGCAACTGCAGTAAGTTGTCCTGCAACAACCGTGGCATGAGCGGTCCGCGGGTGGTTGAGGTCCTCGCCCGGGAGTGTAAATCTAACGGCGGATCCGACGATCATGGGAGACGTCAAGTCACTGACACCGCCGTGGAGTTGGAGACCGTGAAGCCTGCCGAGAGTGCCCAGTCCGGGCCGTCTGCGCCTGTGTCCGACGAGCAACTGGTCGCGATGCTGGTGGAGCGGGCTCGGTCGGACGGGCTGCAGCTGACCGGGCAAGGTGGGCTACTGCAGCAGCTGACCAAGCGGGTCCTGGAGTCTGCGCTGGAAGGTGAGATCGCCGATCACCTCGGCTACGAGAAGCACGATGCTGCCGGCAGGGGCAGGGGCAGGGGCAGGGGCAGGGGCAGGGGCAGCGGCAACTCCCGCAACGGGGGCCGGGCCAAGACCGTGCTGACCGACGTCGGGCCGGTCGAGGTCAAGGTCCCGCGTGACACCTCGGGCACGTTCGAGCCGCAGATCGTCAAGAAACGGCAACGGCGGCTGACCGGGGTCGACGAGACCCGCCGACCTGCGGACGCGTGCTGTGGACATCCATGTCGTCCAAGCCCGTGGCGACGTCTGCTCGGTCCGTCGGTACCCGGCGGTCGATTCGCCCGCCGGGTGTCGACATCCGCTTCGGCACGCGGCTGACGGATCGGAGCGGTACGCGGGCAGGCCTTGAGCGGCTACGACTTGGCGCGGTCTCGTCGGGAGCCGTGGCGCTGCGGCGTGGCGGCGTGGCCGGGTGGGCTCGTCGCCGGAAGGCCGCCGCGGCGCCCTGGGTGTGCGGATCCGCGGGATGCCGATGTGCCACCGTGCCGTCAGTCAGTCGGAGGTCGGTGGTGTCTTCGGTGCGCGGAACAGGCAGCCGATCGCTGCTGCCAGGACGATGATGCTGACCGCGGTCAGCGAGGCGGACAGGCCGTCCATGAAGGCGGACCTGACGCCGTCCGCCAGGGCCGCGCCCTGGGCGCCGAGTCGGTCGGCGACGTGGAGGCCGGCTGCGGCGGAGTCGCGTGCGGCTTCGGCGGCTTCGGCGGGGAGCCGGTCGAGGGAGTCGGGCAGGTTGGAGCGGTAGTGGCTGCCGTAGATCGAGCCCATGAGGGCGATGCCGACGGCCGAGCCGACCTCGCGGGTGGTGTCGTTCATCGCGGAGGCGACGCCCTGCTGGCCGCGGCCGAGTGAGCCGGTGATGGCGGCGGTGCCCACGGAGCCGGACAGGCCGATGCCGAAGCCCGCCAGGACGAGACCGCCGAGAAACGGCAGGTAGCCGGAGTCCACGTCGAGCAGGGAGATGACGAACAGGCCGGCGCTCAGCAGGAGCAGCCCGGCGGTCATGGTGGCCTTCATGCCCACTCGCCGGACCAGGTGAGGGGTGGCCTGGGAGGTGGGCAGGACGACGACGGCGACGGGGACGAGGGCGGCGGCGGCCTTGAGCGGGCTGTAGCCGAGGATCAGCTGCAGGTACTGCAAGCCGACGAAGAAGAACCCGAAGACGGCCATGAACTGCACGAGGACGGTGACGGCGCCGGCCCGGAAGCCACGGATGCCGAACAGCGCGGGGTCCAGCAGCGGGTGCTGGTTGCGCAGGCCCAGCCAGGCGTACGCGGTGAAGGCCAGCACCGTGACGACGAGGGCGGCGATCACCACATGCTCCGTCCAGCCCTGCTCGTTGCCCTCGATGATGGCGAACACGAGGGTGCCGATGCCGACGGCCGTGCACACGGCCCCGGGTACGTCGGGCGGGGACGGGTGCTCGTCCTTGGTGTCGGGCGCCAGGACGAGGGCGGCGACGGCGGCGAGGAGGGCGGCTGCGGCGCTGGTGACGAAGATCGACCGCCATGAGTACCACTCCAGCAGGGCCCCCGCGGCGAGCATGCCGATGATGGCGCCCGCCGCGGCGAACCCGGACCAGGTGGCCACGCCCTTGGCGCGCTGCTCGGGAGGGAAGGCCGCGGTGATCGTGGACAGGGTGCCCGGCATGATCATCGCGGCTCCCAGGCCCATGACGATCCGCCAGACGATGAGGGCGGTGGTGGAGTCGGCGAAGGAGGCGGCCAGGGAGGCGGCGCCGAAGACGACGGTGCCCGCGAGGAGGACGTTGCGGCGGCCGACGCGATCACCGATGGCACCGAGGGGCAGGACGAGAGCGGCCAGGGCGACGGTGTAGCCGTCGGCGATCCAGGTCAGCGAGCTGTTGGAGGCCGACAGGTCGATGGCCAGGTCGGGCAGGGCGAGGTTGAGCGCGGAGACGGAGGCGACGACCAGGACCAGGGACAGACACATGGCGAAGAGAACACCGCGGTGGCCGGCGCGGCCTGTGGCGATGGCTGCCTGGGGGGCCTGTGCCTGATCGTCGGACTTGCGGGGCGGGGCTGTGGACATCGGTGACCTGTCTTTTAGTCGGTGCCGGGCTGGAGGAGCTTGAAGACCAGGCGTGCGGCGGTGCGCTGCGCCGCCCGACGCAGGCGCACGGGGGCCGGTAGGGCCGAGGGCGGCGCCGGGGGAGTCGCGGCCAGACGGGGGAACAGCGCTTCGGCGTTGGTGCGGTTGACGGCCTTGAGCGTGGCCGCATCGACGTTGCCGTCGAGACCGCTTGCGAAGTACTGGGCGGCGGGAGCAGGGGCGAAGGGCCAGTCGCTGCCGAAGAGGATGTGTCCGGGGCGGGCGAAGGCGAGCAGGGTGGGCAGGGCGGCGGGGCTGGAGGACAGGGCGGTGTCGAAGTAGAAGGAGCGGAAGTCGTCCAGGACGTCGAGCGGGCTGCGCGCCGTGTCATTGGCGATGGTGAGGGCCATGCGGTGCGAGGAGTAGGGAACGAAGCCGCCGGCGTGGCTGAGGATGAACCGGATGTCCGGGTGGCGGCGCGGGATGCCGTTGCGGACCAGGAGGTAGGCGGCGCGGGTGGTGTCCAGCAGGAAGTCGGCGGCGAAGGCGGGGATTCCCTCCACCGGGGGAGCGGGCAGCTCGGCCGGGTGTACGAAGACCACCGCACCGCGGTCGTTCAGGGCGCGCCACAGCCCGTCCTGGCCGTCGGAGCCGAGGTAGGTGCCCCGGTTGTTGGCGAGCAGGGTGACGCCGTCGGCGCGCAGGTCGTCCAGTGCGCGCACGGCCTCTTCGGTGGAGGCGTCGGTGTCGGGCATGGGCAGGGTGGCGAAGAAGCCGAAGCGGCCGGGGTGGTCGGCGGTCAGGGCCGCGCAGTGGTCGTTGAGCCGTCGGGCCAGGTCGGTGGCCTCGCCGGGGTCGTCGAGGAAGCCGGAGCCGGGTGTCGAGACGGACAGGATCGAGGTGGTGGTGCCGATCAGGTCCATCAGTTCCAGTGCCGACTCGGCGCTCCAGTGGGGGAGAGCCCGGCCGCCGGCGTCGGCGATGCAGGCCCTTTCGAGTTGGGCGAGGTAGAAGTCGGGCACCACGTGCTGGTGGACGTCGATGCGTTGTGCCGAAGGGGACATGAAGCGGCCTTTCATGCGGTCTGCGGGGCGCGGCGGGGATCCCCTTCCCGGGCCTGGCCTTCCACACAGCCCGTCGGTCTGCGCGACGAGCGGGTCCGGGGCAGCCGGGTGCCCTGCGGCGCCGAACGGGGGACGGTGTGGCTGTGGTGGCGGATCCGGAAGGACCGGGGGCTGATCGGGAGGCGAGCGCCGGGCCGGTGTCTTCGGTGCGTCATGCGCGGTGGAGGGCAGGGGCGGTCACAGGAAGGACACGGACACGCTGCCGAGGGCGTCGAAACGGGCCTGCGCACCCTGACCGGCGCCCACTAAGGGCGCGATGGTCAGGGCGCCGGGCAGCACGACATGGCCGGGGTCCAGTCCGGCACCGAAGGCGGCGAGGGTGTTGGCGAGCCAGGCGACCGCGGCGGCCGGGTGGCCCAGGACCTCCTTGCCGCTCCCGGAGGCCACGAGGGCATCGTCGATGTGCAGGTCCACGGTGACCGCCGCGAGGTCGGGCGCGTATTCCATCGGTGTCCAGGAGCCGCAGACCAGGCCTGCGGAGCCGGCGTTGTCCGCGATGGCGTCGACGAGGGTGATCCGCCGGTCGCGGATGCGGCTGTCGACGATCCCCAGTGCGGGAGCGACCGCCTCGGTGGCGGCCAGTACGTGTTCGGTGCTCACGCCGGGGCCTCGCAGCGACCGGGTGAGGCGGAAGCAGATCTCGGGCTCGACGCGCGGGGCGCAGTAGCGGGCGGCCCGTACGGTGCCGCCGTCGCGGTGGACCATGTCGTCCAGCAGATGCCCGAAGTCCGGCTCGTGCACGCCGGGGAGTTGCCGCATCGTCGCCGAGGACAGGCGCACCTTGTGGCCGATCACCGTCGCCCCGGCGGTCAGCCGGCGGGCGATGTTGTCGCGCTGGACGGCGTAGGCGTCGGCGAGATCGAGACCGGGAAGCGTCGTGGAGAGCGGTTCGACGGGTGCCGCGTGGCGTTCGGCCTCGCGCAGCAGCCGGGCGGCTTCCTCGCGCCGCCGGCCGGGCGGGGTCATGCCTTGCTCCCTGCCGCCATGCGTGCCGCCGCGTCGTAGACCAGCTGGGCGTGCAGTTCGAACAGCGCCACGAGGTCGACGGCGTTGCCGTTGATCTCCCGGTGGACGAACAGTCCGTCGGCGCCCGCGACGGCGTAGGTCGCCAGCATGCGGACGGCCTCCTCGTCGAGGCCGGGGAAGAGGGTTTCGGTCACCTCGGCGATCTTCGCGTGCGCGATGGCGCGGACCTGGAGGAACACCGTCCGGCCGCGGGGCTCGGTGGGACGTCGTTCCAGGGCGAGCATCAGCCCCAGGCGGAGGAAGTCGGGGGCGTCGATCAGTGACTTCGCCACGTTGCCCGCCATGGCGGTGATCCGCTCCAGCGGGGTGCCCGTCTCCTCGCCCGGGAGTTGGACCGCGGCCAGCCAGGTGTCGAAGCTGCGTTCGATGACGGCGGCGATCAGGTCGTCCTTGTCCTTGAAGTGCCAGTAGATCGAGCTGGCGGGCAGTCCGCACTTGGCGCTGACCGCCGCGATCGACGTGCCCTCGTATCCCCGCTCGCCCGCGATCTCCACGGTGGCGTCGAGGATGCGCTGCCGCGACTCCACCCCGTTCGCGCGCATCTTGCGGGTCGTCTGCGGCCTCGTCATGGCAGGTGCCCCTCCTAGTGCGGTTCGCGCCGGCCCTTGACCGTCTCTGACGGCAAGCATACCGTAGCAGCCGCTCCAATTGGAGTAAGCGTTACAGCAAGAGCCGTGAGCAGGAGCCGTGCACGATGAGGGACACGAGGTGGCCTGGTGTGAGTGAGATCAGGGCCGGGACAGAAACCGAAGACAGCACCCACGACACCTACGACGTGGCGGTGATCGGTTACGGGCCCACGGGCGTGACCGCCGCGAACCTGCTGGGCGCCATGGGCCTGCGCGTCGTCGTGCTGGAACGTGACGCGGAGATCTTCAGCCGCGCCAGAGCCATCTCCACCGACGAGGAGGTCGTCCGCATCTGGCAGCGGATCGGCCTGGCCGAGCGGCTCAAGCAGGACATGCTGACCGAACGGCCCGTCGACTTCGTCGACGCGAACGGCCGGGCGTTCCTCAGCGCCCGCCCCACCCCGCGCGGCCACGGCCATCCGCCGCAGCTGTTCATCTACCAGCCCGCGCTGGAACAGGTCCTGCGCGACGGCGTCGACCGCTACCCGAACGTGAAGATCCTTCTGCGCCACGAGTGCCTGCGCCTGCGCCAGGACACCGACGGGGTGGAACTGACGGTCGTCGGTAGGGCCGACGACTCCGTCGACCGGCTGCGCGCCTCCTACGTGATCGCCGCCGACGGCGGCTCCAGCCTCACCCGCGCCCAGCTGAACATCGGCTACGAGGGCAAGACCTACGAGGACCGCTGGGTGGTCATCGACACGAAGATGCTCAAGCCCTGGCCGGACCACGACAAGCTGCGCTTCCACTGCGACCCGGCCCGTCCGGCCGTGGACTGCCCGACCCCGCTCGGCCACCACCGGTGGGAGTTCCCGATCCTGCCCGGCGACGACGAGAAGCAGCTGACCACCGAGGAGGCCGTGTACCGGCTGGTGGCCCGGTACGGCATCTCCCGCGACAGCGTCGAGGTCCTGCGCGCCACCGTCTACAGCCACCACGTCCGCTTCGCCGGCCGCTTTCGCATGGGGCGGGTCTTCCTCGCCGGCGACGCCGCCCACGCCATGCCGCCGTGGATCGGCCAGGGCATGGCCGCCGGCGTGCGCGACGTGGCCAACCTCTGCTGGAAACTCGACGCCGTCCTGCGCGGCGAACTGCCCGAGACCGTGCTCGACAGCTACGAGGCCGAGCGCAAACCGCACGTCAAGGAGGTCACCAAGCGGGCGGTGTTCGTCGGCCGGATCATCACCGAACGCCGCCTGCCGCTCGCGCGTGTCCGCAACGGCGCCCTGCGCGCCCTGGACCGCATACCGGGCTTCGGCGCCTGGATGCAGGACTCGAACTGGATCCCCGTCGCACAGTACGACGCCGGCCTGCAGGCACGCCCCCGCACCCGGGCGACCGGCCACCAAGTCCCCCAGCCCTGGGTCACCGGCCCCGACGGCACCCGCGTCCGCCTGGACGACGCACTCGGCGGCCGATGGCTCCTCCTGCACGCCCGCACGGCCTCGCCCCAGCCCGCCTGGGACCTGCCCGGCGTGTCTTCCCTGACCGTCACACCCGCCGGCTCCCGCCCGGCCGAGGACACCCTCGTCGACAGCGACGACGTCCTGCTGCCCTGGATGACCCGGCACGGCGCCGCCACACTCGCCCTGCGCCCCGACGCCTACGTCTACGCCGCGGCTCCCGGCGGTGCCCCGCTCCCGCCCCCACCTCGCGGCTTCACCCCCTCCACGACCTCCCGACCGACCGCGTCCACCGCCCAGTGAGGACCCCGGCATCATGACTTCGACACCGACCGGCCTGCCGACGATGCAGGAGAGCACGTACGACATCGGCGGACGGAAGATCTTCGCCGCCGAGACCGGGGACGGCCCGCCGGTCCTGCTGCTGCACGGCGGCGGCCCCGGAGCCTCCGGCGTCTCCAACTACGCCCGCAACATCACGGAACTGGCCAGGCAATACCGGGTCATCGTGCCCGACCTGCCCGGCTACGGCCGCAGCACCAAGGGCGTCGACGGCACCGACCCCTTCGGCCACCTGGCCGACGGCATCCGCGGCCTGCTGGACGAACTGGGCCTGGAGAAAGCCCACTTGGTCGGCAACTCCTACGGCGGCGCCTGCGCCCTGCGCCTGGCCCTGGACACACCCGACCGGGTCGACCGGATGGTCCTCATGGGCCCCGGCGGCATCGGCACCACCCGCGCCCTGCCCACTCCCGGCCTCAACAGCCTGCTGAACTACTACACCGGCGACGGTCCTTCGCGACAGAAGCTGGAGAAGTTCATCCGCACCTACCTCGTGTTCAACGCCGCCGACGTCCCGGACTCAGCCATCGACGAGCGCTACCGGGCCAGCATCGACCCCGAGGTGATCGCCGCGCCACCGCTGCGACGGCCCTCGGGACCCGACGCCCTACGCACCGTGTGGAGGATGGACTTCACCCGCGACGCGCGCCTGTCCCGGCTGCCCGTGCCCACGCTGGTGCTGTGGGGGGCGCAGGACAAGGTCAACCGGCCGTCCGGCGGCCGCATGCTCGCCGAACGCCTGCCCAACTGCGACCTGTACCTGGTCGCCAACACCGGACACTGGGTCCAGTTCGAACGCGCTCAGCTCTTCAACCGGCTGTGCGCCGACTTCCTGGCGGGCCGCCGATGAACACCGC
This sequence comes from Streptomyces sp. NPDC001868, assembly GCF_040297125.1. Lineage (NCBI taxonomy): Bacteria > Bacillati > Actinomycetota > Actinomycetes > Kitasatosporales > Streptomycetaceae > Streptomyces > Streptomyces sp. NPDC001868. The sequence continues at coordinate 16,610 of NZ_JBEOYO010000057.1, forward strand.
AGCGACCCGCACCGCCTCCGTCTTCGGCGCCGTCCACCTCGGTTACATCGTCATCGAGACCAACCGCTTCGCCGACTGGCGGCGCTTCGGCACCGACGCCGTCGGCATGCACCACGACACCCTCTCCCGCGACCTGATGCGCTTCCGCCTCGACGACCAGGAATGCCGGTTCCTGCTCAGGCGCGGCCCCGCCGAGGACGTCGTCGCCACCGGCTGGCACATCGACGACCACACCGCCTTCGAACAGATCGAGGCCCGCATCCGCGCCCACGGCGTCCCGCTCGTCCAGGGCTCCGAGGAGGAGGCCGCGCTGCGCGGCGTGGAACGCCTGCTGCGCTTCCCCGGCCCCAAGGGCATCACCCAGGAGATCTACACCACCCCCCTCACGTCGGCCGAACCGCTGCGCATGCTCGCCTCCGGATTCGTCACCGGCGACTCCGGCATGGGACACATCGCGCTGACCTCCACCAGGCCCACGCAGATCCGCGGCTACTTCAACACCGTCTTCGACGCCCGCCTGACCGACTACATCGACGAGACCATCAGCGGCGTCAAACTCAAGATCCGCTTCCTGCGCGTCAACGAACGCCACCACTCCGTGGCCGTCGTCGGCACCCGCGGCCTGCCCGTCGACCCGGTCCGCACCCGCGTCCAGCACCTCAACATCCAGGCCGCGCGCCTCGACGACGTCGCCCAGAGCTACCAGCGTCTTCACGAACTCGGCTTCGACATGGCCCTGGCCGTCGGCCAGCACACCAACGACCGTGAACTGTCGTACTACGCCCGCACCCCCTCGGGCTTCGAGTGGGAAGTCGGCTGGAACCCGATCGTCATCGACGAGAGAACCTGGGAACCCACCACCCACCAGGGCATCAGCACCTGGGGCCACCTCCCCGTCGGCCAGACCATCGTGGACAAGCTCAACCAGTTCCGCCTCGGTGCCCGCTCTCTGGCCCGCCGCGAGGACACCGTGCCCGCTCTCAGCGGCGCGGGCATCGCCGATGACTGACCCCGGGCCCGGCCACCGCACCACCAGCGCAGCGGACCGTACCGGCTCGTCTTCGCAGCAGGGCGGGAAAGAGCCGTGCCGCCCGCCCCTTGCCGCTCAGCCGGGCATACGGTGCGCCGAGGCCTGGAGCGGCAACGGTGCCCCCAGCCCCATCGCGTGCCGGGGCCACGCCGCCCGCAGCCCGGGCGCCTTCGGCGTGCGCATCCGCAGCACACCGCCCCGCGCCGTCCGGTTGCCGTCACGCCCCCCGGGCCCTCCTCCAACAAGGCCCCGCCGGGGCCGGGGACGCACGGCCGACCGCGCTCGCCGGGACCGCGCCGAGCGCTGTCGCGGTGACTCCCAGCGGCAAGGCCGCCTTGAGCAGGCCACGTCGTCTCATGCCGTGCGAGTCAGCTTGTCCGGGAACAGTCATAGAACACCTCAGCGAGGGAGTGAACGGGGATGTAGGGCCGCTGGAAGGCCAGGCAGATGTCGGGCAGCCACAGCATTCGGCAGCAAGACGCGCGCCGACGTCCGGCCTCCTGTAGCGATCACTACAGCGGCTGTAGTGATCGCTACGGTAAGAGTGGCGGGGAGCAAGCGTCAAGATCGAAGTAGGTGTGATTCAGGTGCGATTTATCGGTGAGTCTGTCCGTGTGGGGTAAATCCGCCGGGCGCGGGCAGCTGCCCGGCGACGTCTCAGGAAGAGGCGCCGCGCGGCGTGCTGCTGCCGGCGCGCAGCACACGGGACAGGCCCAGGGCGGCCGTGCGCACGGCGGGCGCGAGCTGGGCGGGGTGGAACCGGGCGCGCGGCACGGCGACCGACAGGGCACCCACCGCCGTCGGTCCGTCGAAGACCGGCGAAGCGATGCAGCTGACGCCGAGGGCGGCTTCCTGCTCCTCGTAGGCGAGGCCGGACACCTGGATCTGCTCGATGGCGGTGCGCAGTCGCGCCGCGTCGGTGACCGAGTGGGGGGTGAGACGGGGCAGAGGCGCGGCCAGCACCTCGTCCACCAGCTCGGAGCCGGAGAAGGCCAGCAGCGCCTTGCCCACGCCGGTGCAGCTCAGGGGGAGTCGGCCGCCGATGCGGGAGGGCAGCGAAAGGGTCTGGTGGCCGTGGATCCGCTCGATGTAGACCACCTCGTGTCCCTCCCGGACGCCGAGATGCACGGTCTCGTGAGTGGCCTCGAAGAGGTCCTGGAGAAACGGCAGCGCCGCCTCCCGCAGATCGAGCCGACGCGGCACAAGCGAACCCAGCTCGAAGAGCTTGCCGCCCAGCCGGTAGATCTCACCGTCACGCTCGAGCAGCCCGAGCCGCACCAGGTCGGCACAGAGGCGGAACGCCGTCGTCTTGGCCAGCCCCGTACGGCTGGCGATTTCTGTCAGACGGAACGCACCACCGTCCGGGCGGTAACAGTCCAGGACGGCAGCCGCCTTGTCGAGCATGTTCCCCTGCGCACTGTTCCGTGTCATGGAACATATTTTGCCGCCGATCGCCCGCACGCCTATACCTGTCGTGGATCGACGGACGGCCATCCGCCACCTCTCCACCAGCCCTCACGCACCCCGCCCCCGGAGGTAACCCGCATGTTCGCCCCGCACCGCCGTACCAGTCCCCGCCGGAGGCGACCGTGAGCGCCCACGAGTCCGCAGACGCCGTGACCAAGGCGGCGGCCATCCTGGAGGAGGCAGCCCGCACCGGCGTCCCATGCGCCCCGGTACGCTCGCTCCTGCCGGAGGCGGACATCGAGGCGGCCTACACCGTGCAGCGCCTGCACGCGGAGCACGGGGTCACCGCCGGCCGTCGGCTCGTAGGCCGCAAGATCGGCCTGACCTCACCCACCGTGCAGCGCCAACTCGGCGTCGGCCAACCGGACTTCGGCGCGCTCTTCGCCGACATGGCGGTACCCGAGGGACAGCCCATCGCCCCCGGCCGACTCCTCCAGCCGAAAGTCGAGGCCGAGGTCGCCCTGGTGCTGGGCACCAACCTGCCGCACCCCGACCCGACCATCGCCGACCTCCTGCGGGCCACCGCGTTCGCGCTGCCCGCACTGGAGATCGTCGACAGCCGCATCGCCGACTGGGACATCACCATCGTCGACACCATCGCCGACAACGCCTCCAGCGGCCTGTACGTCCTCGGCGGTACGCCCGTCCCCTTGGACCGCGTCGACCTGCGGGCCGTGACGATGACCCTGGCCAAGAACGGCGAGACCGTCTCACGGGGCACCGGCGCCGACTGCCTGGGCAGCCCCCTCACCGCCGCCCTCTGGCTCGCCTCCACCCTCGCCGGCCTGGGCGACCCGCTGCGGGCCGGCGACATCGTCCTGACCGGCGCGCTCGGCCCGATGGCCGTCGCCACCGAGGGCGACGAGTTCACCGCGCACATCGAAGGGCTCGGCACCGTCACGACCACGTTCGCGTCCGCCCCCACGCAAGGAGCCGGAGCATGACCACGAAGGTCGCCGTCATCGGATCGGGCAACATCGGCACCGACCTGATGATCAAAATCCTCCGGCTCTCCGAATCCCTGGAGATCACCGCGCTGGCCGGAATCGACCCGGACTCCGACGGCCTCGCCCGCGCCCACCGCCTGAAGGTCGCCACCACCCACGAGGGCGTCGACGGCCTGGTGAAGCTGGACGCGTTCGCGGACGTGGACATCGTCTTCGACGCCACCTCCGCCGGTGCGCACCGCCGCCACGACGAAGTACTGCGCTCGCTGGGGCGCACGGTCGTGGACCTGACGCCCGCCGCACTCGGCCCGTACGTCGTCCCGCCCGTCAACGGCGACGCCCACCTCGACGCGTCGAACGTCAACATGGTCACCTGCGGCGGCCAGGCCACCATCCCGATCGTCGCCGCCGTCGCCGCCGTGACACCCGTTCACTACGGCGAGATCGTCGCCTCGATCTCCTCGCGTTCAGCCGGCCCCGGTACGCGGGCCAACATCGACGAGTTCACCGAAACCACCTCCGCGGCCATCGAACAGGTCGGCGGCGCGGCCCGAGGCAAGGCGATCATCGTCCTCAACCCGGCCGAACCCCCGCTGATCATGCGCGACACCGTCCACTGCCTGGTCGGCGGCTGCGACGAGGCCGCGGTGACCGCCTCGGTGGAGGACATGGTCGCCCGCGTCCAGACGTACGTGCCCGGCTACCGCCTCAAGCAGAAGGTCCAGTTCGACCGCGTCGCCGACGACGACCCCTTGCGCTCACTGCTCCCCGCCGACACGCGGCCCGCCGACGCCGCGAAGGTCTCGGTCTTCCTGGAGGTCGAGGGCGCCGCCCACTATCTGCCCGCCTACGCCGGCAACCTCGACATCATGACCTCGGCCGCCCTGCGCACCGCCGAACGCATGGCCGCACACCGCTCCACGGAGGTGGTCTCCCGATGACCGCGAACCAACCGCCCACGCAGCCGCCCGCCCTGTACGTGCAGGACGTGACCCTGCGGGACGGCATGCACGCCGTACGCCACCGCTACACCGTCGACCAGGCCCGCACCATCGCCACCGCACTCGACGCCGCCGGGGTCGCCGCGATCGAGATCGCCCACGGCGACGGCCTGTCCGGCTCCAGCATCACCTACGGCGTCGGCGCCCACACCGACTGGGAGTGGATCGAAGCCGTCTGCGACAGCGTCCACCACGCGGTGCCCACCACGCTCCTCCTGCCCGGCATCGGCACCCTGCACGACCTGCGACAGGCCCACGCCCTCGGCATCCGCTCGGTCCGCGTCGCCACCCACTGCACCGAGGCCGACATCTCCGCCCAGCACATCGCGGCCGCCCGCGACCTGGGAATGGACGTCGCGGGCTTCCTGATGATGTCCCACATGGCCGAACCAGCCGAACTCGCCCGCCAGGCCAAGCTGATGGAGTCCTACGGCGCTGCTTGCGTCTACGTCACCGACTCAGGCGGCCGCCTCACCATGGACGGCGTCCGCGACCGCGTCCGCGCCTACCGCGACGCCCTCGACCCCGCCACCGGGATCGGCATCCACGCCCACCACAACCTCGGCCTGGGCGTCGCCAACTCCGTCGTCGCCGTCGAGAACGGCGTCACCCGCGTCGACGCCTCCCTCGCCGGTCAGGGCGCCGGAGCCGGAAACTGCCCGCTGGAGGCGTTCATCGCGGTCGCCGACCTCACGGGCTGGGAGCACGGCTGCGACCTGTTCCCCCTCATGGACGCCGCCGACGACCTCGTACGCCCCCTGCAGGACCGCGAAGTCCGCGTCGACCGCGAGACCCTCACCCTCGGCTACGCCGGCGTGTACTCCAGCTTCCTCCGCCACGCCGAGACCGCCGCGCGCCGGCACGGCTTCGACACCCGCGCGATCCTCGTCGAAGTCGGCCGGCGCAAGATGGTCGGCGGCCAGGAGGACATGATCACCGACATCGCGCTCGACCTCGCAGCGGCCGGTCCCGGAAGCTGACCAGGAGCGATCGGTGCGGCACCTGCGTCCCGCTCGGCGATGCCGGTGTCACCGCTGCCGGTGGCGGGACGAAACATCCGCAGCGAGCCTTCGGCTCTCCGCGCTCCTTTGGACCGAGGCGGTGAGGCGGCCCGCGCACCTCGGCCGAAGCCGGCTCGCCCCGGCCGGACATGACGGTGGGGCGGCACCAGGCCGCCCCACCGAACCCCCGTTGCCCGATCGGCTCGCTCAGCGCAGGAGCGCGCCGAAGCGGGCGCCCGTGGCGGGCGCCGAGAGGTCGCCGGCGCCGAACGCGAGGGACGACGTGGCCGTGAGACCGGTCGCCGTGCCGCGCAGCACCCAGACCGCGCCGTTCCAGCTGTTCTCGGCCAGGGAACCGGCCGCGAGGTCGGCGTGGCCGTCACCGTCGACGTCCAGCAGCGCGCTGCTCGCGCCGAACTGGTCGTCGTTCTCGGCGACTCCGGGTACCCCGGCGGTGTCCTGGTGGAAGGTCTGCGTACCGGCGCCCGTGACACCGGAGGCGCTGCCGGGGACCAGGGCAACGGACCCGGCGTCGGTGATGTCGCCGATGTCCTCGCCCGGGATGCCGAGCGCGATGTCGCCGAAGCCGTCACCGTTGACGTCCGCCACCGAGACCGTGGAGCCGATCCCGTCGCCCTCCTCCTCCACGCCGGGGAAGCCGGGCAGGTCCTGGTCGAAGGTCTGTACGCGCTCCTCGGACAGGCCGGAGGCCGACCCGAACGCGATCTGGACCTTGCTGCCGTTCCAGTAGTTGCCCACCACGACGTCGTCGAACCCGTCGTTGTTCACGTCCCCGATGCCGGTGCCCGTACCGGTCGCCGTGCCGTCCGCGGGGACCCAGCCGCTGGTGAAGCCCGTGCTGCCGCCGCCGAGGAACAGACGGTTGCCCCACTGGCCGTCGCCCGCGTACTTCCAGGCGACGATGTCGTCCTTGCCGTCGCCGTTGACGTCGCCGGTCCGGGTGGAGCGGACGGGCCCGCTGATCGAGTCGCCGTCCTCCTGGCAGCCGCCGTTGGTGGCGCAGGACGCGTCGCCTGCGTCGTAGCCCCACCAGTCGGCCTTGTCCAGCAGCGGCAGGGTGGCGGTGGGCTGTCCGGCACGGGTGACCGGGCCCTTCCACACGGTGGCGTCGCCGCTCGCCGGGTCGTCGCCCGCGCCGGACAGGTAGGAGAACAGGGCGAGGTCCGTCTTGCCGTCGCCGTCGAAGTCGCCGGTCGTGGGGGACTGCCCGTACCCGGGTATGGCCGTGCCGCCGGTGAGTCCGGAGGCGGAGCCCCAGAGGATGACGGAGCCGGGACTGCCGCCCGAGATCACCAGGTCGCTGAAGCCGTCGCCGTCCAGGTCGCCCTTGGTGAAGTTGGTCCCGAAGCGCTGGTTCGCGGTGGCGGAGCCGGGAACGCCGCTGGTGGAGCGGCTGATGAGCTTCTTGTTGGCGGCGGAGACCCCATCGGCGGAGCCGTACGTGACGGCCACGTAGCCCGCCTTGGCCTTGCTGGAGATCGTGGCGTCCGGAGCCGACACGACCAGGTCGGCGTATCCGTCGCCGTTGAAGTCGTCCTGCGTGTCCGCGGACCCGGTGGCCGCCAGTGCCGGGCCCCCGGTGAGAGCAATGGCGCCGAATCCTCCGGCGAGCAGCACCGCGGCTGCCAGGGGTGCGGTGAGCGCGGTACGGGTTCGGCGGTGTGCTCGGGACATACGTGAGCCTTTCGAGTCGGTCGGTTCTGTACGCGGAAGGCCGCGTTCAGTGGGTACGACTCGAGCCGGGCGATCCCAGTTGTACGTCCCAATGTCATGGATTCGTAACCGAGGAGACAGGTGTGGCGCTGAACTCCCTTGTTCTCGAAGGGAGTTCAGTGCGTGTCACCGTCGATCTACCAGTCGCCTCGACCCACTCGGGGTGGTCGATGAACGGGTTCTGAGTGGCCGCTCACGGAACGGTGCCGGTTCTTCCAGGCCGTGAGCACCGGCTCGATCAACGCCCACTGCTCGTCGGACAAGTCGCTCTGGTACGGCTTGCGTTCACTCATCCCACCGATCCCAGCAGGCCGCCGGCACCGGACCGGAACGTTCCGGCTTCGCCCACACCATCAGGCGATACCAGAACCACTCATAGACTCACGAACCGCCCACAAACAAACCACCGTTAGCCAGCAGCGCCCCCCGGAGCACTGCCCAAGGCGCGCCGCATCAGGGCGGACTTGGTCTCGGGCGAGGCGCAGTGTTCCGCCTCCGTGTGGTCTAAGTGCGGCCACAACGCTTGGAGCCCTTCCGGTGCCTCGTCCCCGAGCACGCCGTCCGGCTGGTTCCGGACCGCTTCCGCCAGCACGAGGTGCGTGTGATGACGGACCGCCTCCCGCTCATCTGGGTCGACCTCCGCATGGATCACGGACTGTACGGCTCGGTGCATCCGCAGTGTCTGGGCCCGCCTGTCCACCTCTAGCAGCCCACTACGGTCCGCCTCTTGGAGAGCGGCCATGAATCTCAGCGGATCGGCCCGGCCGGATTGGCCCGCCCACAGCACTCCCGCCAGGGTCTCGCTGCGAACCAGCGCGTCCAGTGGCAGCGGGGTCGGAGCGAGCTCGCCGCACAGCTGCAGCAGCCGGACCGCGGCCGGGGATACCTCACGAAGACCGACGAGGGCGACCCGGCAGCAGGCCGTGATCGGCGATGCTGGCACTACTCCGGCTCGAGCCAGCTCGCGGAGGTAAGTCGCCGCGGACGTCTCCGTCTCGCTTAGCCAGGTTGCGGCCTGGGCGACGGCGAGCGGAAGGTCCCCCACCGCCGAGGCCACCCGGTCCGCGTCCGGCTCACCCAGCCCAGAGACCCGTCCGCGCAGCAGCTCGACGCTCTCCTCCCGGCTGAAGGCGCCGAGCTGAACGGTCTCCATGCCCTCTGCCCAAACCGCGAAGCGTGAGGTGATCAGTACTCGGCCGGAGCCGGACGGCACCAGGCCGGCCAACTCGCTGGGACCGCCCGCGTCGTCGAACACCAGCAGCCACCTGCCGTGCGGACGGTCGGCGGAGAGCGCCTCGACCACCCGGGCGCAGGCCGCGTCTACTCCGTCCAGCAGCGTGCCGGGCCACAGCGCCTCCGCGAGCCGGGCGAGCGACGCCGTCGCCGCGTGCGCCGTGGTGGCCGGAATCCACCAGACGAGGTTGTAGTCGGCCCGGAACCGGTGTGCGTATTCGACCGCGAGCCGCCGTCGACCCGCACCGGGGAGCCCGCCGTCCGGGAGCACCACCACCGACCTGCTGACCGCGAGGCTGTCGTGCAGGCGGTCGAGCACCAGGTCACGGCCCACGAAAGCGCTGTTCCGGCCAGGCACCCGCCACACCACCGGCTGCCGCGCCGGGAACCTCGGACGGGCAGGATCGAGCACCCCGTCCAGCGGGCCTGGCTGATCGAGGGCCTGGAGCACGGCCGCCGCGGCACCGGCCTCGTCCAGCCCGGTCAGGTCAACCGACACGAGACCGGCCAGTCGCGGTGGCAGCGCCACCGGCTCGACCATGACGGGCACCACCCGGGCGGCTTCGCCCGGCGCGCCGTCCGGGGCAGCCGGCATGGTGCGGGTACGCGGCGAGCCCCGGAAATTGGGGGAGACCACGACGACGGCCGGAGTCCCGGAGGGGGCGCCCGAGTCCGGCGGCAGCACCTGGAAGCCCGCGCCGCGCAGCGCCCAGCCGATCCATTCCGCCCACAACCGGTCTGCGGGAACGTGCGCCAGCACGACGGGCACCGCCCGCGTCGGGACGGGCAGGGTGAAGGAAGCCAGATGCCGCTTTCGCAGACTCTCGTCGAGCACCGGCAACCGCTCAACCAGACCATCCGTGATCGCCGATGTGAGCCGCTCGTAGGCGGTCAGGAGGCTGCCCGGTTCGCCCGAGACGTCACCGAAGACGGCGAGGATCTCCTCGCACCCGTACTTCGGCTGGTCGGGGATCGCGACTTCCGCCCAGTACCGGTCGGCGGCCGCGCCCGACAGACCCGACGGCAGGCCCTCGAAGGAGTTCCTGGCCCGCTGCCGTCCGGCCGCGAGCCTCGACATGTCGGGCCCGCCCACCCGCATGGGCACGGGCAGGATCCGGATCTCCCAACCCGGGGAATTGTGACCGATGTACCGGGCCGTCCTGGCCGCTCCCTCGATGCTCTGGACGTTCAATGTGAAGCAGCTGACCAGCACGTCGGGCAGATCCACGGTGCAGATCTCGACGGTGTTGCTCAGCCCGGTACGGCTGTCGATCAGCACGTAGTCGTAGTTGCGCCGCATGTCCTCGCGCAACGCGCTGAGAAACGGGCCGCCTACGTAGTCCCAGGAGAGAGAGGCCAGCGTGTCGAGATATTCCGCGTTCTGCCGGCCGGCTGACAGGAAATCCAGGGAACCGCCGCCCGGGAAGGCCCACTCGACTGACAGGGCGTGCGGGCGCACCCGCGCGGTTTGGGCGTATAGGTCCCTGCCCCTCGGCCCGCGGTTCCTGGCCAGTACGGCGTGATCGGCGAAGAGGTCGACGATTCCGGTCGTGGAGCCCAGCGCGGCGGGAGGCAGGAACGGGTGGAAATAGTGGTGCAGTCCCGGGGCTTCCAGATCCCAGTCGCAGGCCAGCACCCGATGGCCGTTGGAAGCCAGGATCCAGGCGATGTTGGCGACGGCCATGGTGCGACCCACTCCACCCTTGTACGAGTAGAAGGTGACGATGCGTCCCTCACGGCCTCCGGTCACCGTGCGCCTCCTGCTCGTGCCGCATTCCAGCCGCGGGTTCGGGACCATCGGCGTGGAAGGAGGGCCGTCTCGGTGGGGTCGGCGGGTAGGACGGGGCATGCGTCGCGAACTGCGCGCTCATCGCCTTCGCGAGCTTCGGGAAAACCTCGCTAAACATCTCCGCCGTGGCCAGTCCCGTGACCGCGGCCCGGGAGACGGCGCGGCTGCGCCTGCTCATGACCGGCGCCACGGTCTCCAAATCCGGTGGGCCGGGATCCTCCTCGTCCCGTACGCCGGGTTCAGGGGCGCTCCCGGGGACCATGGCCCCGACCCATGGGGGGACGTCAGAGTCCAGGGCCGACAGACGTTCGCGCCGCTCCGGTTCGAGCAGCGCCCCCCGGTCCACCAGCAGCACCGCGGGTCCGGAAGAGGACCCACCGGTCAGCAGATCCTCCGGCGACACGTCGTCGAACGACAGGACGGTCGCCCGGTAGTCGAGGTTACGGGCCAGGTAGGCGGCCAATTCGGCGAGCGGCCGTGCGTGCTCGTACGGATTCCAGTCCGGCACCCCGGACTTGTCACCACCCCGGTCATCGCCGTCGCCCGCGCCCTCTCCCTGGGAGGAGACAATGACGATCCTCAGCGTCTGCTCCTCGCCGGACGCGCCGAAGGCGCTCGGCAATGTGTCGAACGACGGGCGGCGCCCGGGAGCCAGTGTCGTCTCCTCTGCGACCTGCACGATCCGTTTCGCCAGCTGGTAGACGGCCCTCTCGTACTCGTTTCGGAGGTAGTTCAACTTGATGAGCCCGTAGAAGCCCTCCGCGGCGTAGTCGGCTCCGAAACCGCTGTGGTTGAACTGCAGCGCGGCCGCAGTGAAGGGCAACTGAGCCGGGTGAACCGGCACCCACAGGGCGGGCACGATTGGTGCCACCTCGCCGAACGAGCGGGCCGTTTGCAGTGCCATGCGCTGGGAGAAGGCGTACCACTCCCTGCCGCACATGTCGCTTTTGAAGTAACGCGGGGAGTACAGGGGGACGAACACCCGGCAGGTCGCCAGGGCCTCCGCCAAGCGTTCGCGCCAGCCCTCCCCGACGGTCGTGGTCCGGTCTATGAAACCCACGGGGGATCCCACGGGCTCGGCCGTCATCTGCAGGATGTGATCACACAGATCGCGGAAGAGCCGCCACACCCACATGTCTGGATCCACGTCGCCCTGGATACCGCGCTTCGGCGTGTGGGCGTAACTGAGGAAGAAGTAGGGCGCCCTGTTGTAACCGCGCGGATCGTCCATCGGTGACGCCCCCTCGTTTCGGCGACCGGCCCGGGTCACAGGCTTCGCAGAAACATGCCGAGTTCCAGCATGTCCACTTCGTCATAGTCCCCCGGATGCACCACAACCGTGAGGGACTTACAAACGACACTCTCCCGCGACCTGGTCACGAACGACAGCAGGATGAGTTTCAGCAGGGCCTTGTGGTCCATGCTGTCGATGCGGGCCAGGCCCGCCCCGATGACCGGCATGGCGACCGCTTCCCGCCGCCCGTGCAGATGGACGGCGGTCCACAGCTGCCAAAGGGTGTGCCAGAGTTGGTCCGCTCCGGAGGAGATGACCAGGTCGTTGCCCATCCGCCCGTATGCGGCGCAGAAGAACCGCCGGCCCGGCCCGTCAAGCACGGCGATGGTCCCAACGGGATAACGCACCAGCTTGCCCGCTCGCTTCGCCGACCGCTCCTCCAATCCCGTCGGGTCGACCTCGCCGAGCGCCGCGGCGAGGTCGCCGTCCAGGCGTGCGAGGTCCCCGGCGTAGACACGGTGCAGGAACTGCCCCTGGACGCTTCGCCGGACGATCAGCCGCTCGTCACTCGTGTCGGTGTCGAATACGTCGTTGAATCCAACGACCAGGTGCGACTCGCGGTCGAAGAGATCGCCGACCTGCACAGTCACCGTAAAGCCCGGACCGGTGAACTCGCGGCTGACGGTGGACCGCGGCCAGGACCGCAGCACTCCGCCGATTGTGGCCAGCCCGGCGATACCCAGCAACGCCGGCCAGCGCGGCAGGGAACTGTCCGGCCAGAACGCCAGGTACAGCTGGGTGGCTCCGGACAGCAGACCGAATTGCACAGCCCATTCGCGAGCCAGCAAACGCAGACCCTGCGGCGTGCGGAGGAGTACGCGCAGGCTGTGGCCGATCACCGTTCCCTCCGCCGTTCCTTGTCCAGGGGCGAGAGCTGTGACTCCCCGCCGGACGCAGCCTCCTCGACGCCACCGGCGGGCGTCACGCTCACATCGTCGAACAGGCCCATGAACGGCGTCCGCCGGGGGTTGTCCGGACTCAACGCCCGCACCGCCCGTTCCAGATCGGTGATCCTGTTCACCTGCTCCCTGATCAGGAGCAACAAATCGTCCAAGATCTCCTCTGCGGGCCGCGGCGGTGGCGCCTCGGACTCCTTCCCGGCCGCGGGGCGCTCGGCGATCTCCTGCAGACCCGCCTGCATCCTGGGCCAGATCATCTCGAAGAGCTCGTTGATGGCGACCTCGTCCGCCGCCGGCTCGCACCTGGCGTTGATCGCCTTGACCATGGCCAGCACATCGCCCTCCGACTCCGCTACCACGGCCTGGAACTGCTGCAACGGGCTGTCGACCAGATCCCGCGGTGTCGTGGCGCCGAACAGGAACGGGATCACCTTGCCCTCCGAGACCTGGCGCGACAGCGCCCCGGACTCGAAGTTGATCCAGGGCGCGTCGCGGTTGGACCGATTGACGCAGACGATCCCGAACGAGCAGCCCTCCAGCTGTTCGGCGATCCGCTGCAGACCACGGTCCCCCTTTCTGATGTCCTCGGAGGAGACGAACGGCTTGATCGCCGCGTTGAACCGCGGCAGCCATTTGTGGAGCAGCTTCGCGCACTCCTTGGCGGGCTCACCTGACCAGCTCAGAAAGATCTTCAGCACGTCTGCCCCCCGGCCCCGTCCGTCCCCAAGGGCTACCCGCACCGCGCGCCGGCTACTCGGGCTCCCCGGGAGCGCGTGACTACTCGCACAGGCGCTGTCACGTTGGCTGGTAGGTGGGATGATCGCCGGGTTGATCATGGTGGAGGGGGATCGTCCGTGGGGAGCGCGTCGCCGTCGTACAGGGGTCACAGGTACCCGGTCGAGGTGATCTCCCACTGCGTGTGGCTGTACTTCCGCTTCCCGCTCAGCTTCCGTGAGGTCGAGGAGCTGATGCTCGAGCGCGGGATCGTCGTCTCCTATGAGACGGTCCGCCGCTGGTGTGTGAAGTTCGGGCAGTCCTACGCAGGCGTGCTGCGCCGCCGACAGCCCCGGCCCGGTGACAAGTGGCACCTGGACGAGGTATTCGTCAAGATCAACGGTGAGCAGAAGTACCTGTGGCGGGCCGTCGACCAGGGCGGCAACGTCCTCGACATCCTCGTGCAGAACCGGCGGGACACCGCTGCGGCCAGGCGCTTCTTCCGCCGGCTGCTCAAGACGACGGGCGCGGTGCCGCGGGTAGTCGTCACGGACAAGCTCCGCTGCTACGGCGCCGCCCACCATGAGGTCATGCCCTCGGTGGAGCACCGCTCCCACAAGGGCCTGAACAACCGGGCCGAGAACAGCCACCAGCCAACGCGGCAGCGCGAACGCGCGATGAAAGGCTTCCGCAGTACCGGCGCAGCCCAGTGGTTCCTGTCCGCGTTCAGCGGCATCTCACCCGACTTCCGGCGCCGCCGCCACCTGATGACCGCTCCCGGTTACCGAGCCGAGATGACCATCCGCTTCACGATCTGGGACCAGGTAACCGGCTGACCCGCAGCGGCCTGAGCAACAGGCCCGGAGCCCGACTGAACCATGCCTCGACACACCGTCAGGTCCTACCCACCCAACAACGTGACAACGCCGCGTCATGGTGTCTTCTCGTCAGCCGTTCGCGGATCGCTCGTAACGTACAGGTTTACATCTGCCGATTGCCGGGTGCCGTCGGCAGAGGGCGCCACTCCCGTCGCGGCGGCGAACGCGGGGCCGTCCCCCGTCCCCCGTCTCCTCTGAAGTGTCGGGAGCGGGCCTTGGTGGAATGACACCGGAATCGGCTGGTGGACGGATACGGGGGATGGGCCCATGGGCTACGAGGAACTGATGACCGCTGCCGTCAAGGAGCATGTCGCCGCCGAATGCGAGCGATGGTTGCGGGCCGGACTGTCCACCGAGCGTTGTGATCGGCCGGCTGCCGAGGCCGCCGTCGCCGCCCGGTATCGGGCCCATGGGCTGCCCGCGCCGGAGACCGTCGTCTGGATGGACTCCCCGCTGGGCGGCGCGCTGGCCTCCTGGGTGTTGCGCCGCGGCTTCGAGGACCGGCTCGACGGGACGCTGTTCACGAATGCCGCCGTGGGGCCGCCGATACAGCTGGTGCCGGAGTTCGCCGAGCAGGCCGAGCGGCGGCTCCGCGAGCAACTCCCCTCGGGGGGAGGCGGGCAAGCGAGGCGGCGGCTGGCCGGGCCGTTCGGGGACGCCCGGGTCGACGCGCAGACGGCGCTGGTCGAGGCTCTCGGCGCACCCCTGAGGGACTTCCTCGGGCTGACGTGGGAGAGCGGGGAGTCCGGTGCCTATGAACTGAACGAGGAGATGGAGAACGTACTCGAACACTCGATGAAGCCGAACAAGGTGCTGAGCAGTCTCGGATGGATGGGCTACCGGAACATGATCGCGAACCTCCGCGGTCCGATCCCGACGCACATCGTGCAGCCCGAGGTGATCATGGACGTCATCACCCCGCCGCCTCCGCCGAGCCGCGAGGAGATCTACCTCTGGGAGGAGTTCGGCGGCGGAATGGACTCCTGGTCGTCGTACGCGGGGGACCTGATCCACTGGCGGTGCATGCTGTCCGCCGCCGGGCTGCCCGCGTCACCGGCCCTGGACGCCGAACGGGACGCCCTGTACCGGGCCGACAGGTGGTGGCCCCTGGAGGACGCGGTCGTCCTCACCGAACGGCCCGTCGTCCTGCGGTACAAGGGGCCTGCCCCGGACGCCGTCGACCCGACGAACGTGCTGATCAGGTATGCGGACGGTTATCAAGTGGAGAGGGCGTAGGGCGACGGCCGGCCCGAAAGGAGTGCATGGGCCGGTACCTTCAGCACAAACAGCTCACCGTCGCCGGCGAGCTGGCGGGGGAGGGGGAACACGTCCTCGACCGATTCCTCGGCGGCGATACGGCCGACGAGCGGGACGTATGACGTGGTCGGCGGGCTGGTCGGCGGGCTGGTCGGCGGCGTCCTGGGTTTCTGTCGCGGCGCTCATCCAGTCGGTCGGCTACGGAGCTGCCTTTCGGAAGCGAGACAGCAGGGTCCGGGCCGGCAGGGCGCCCGGGTCGAAGAACTGCGTGGCCAGAGCGGGCGGCACCGCCGGTCCCTGCATGCGGACCTCGTGGCAGGTGAAGCAGAACGCCGCCTCGAACAGCGCCAGATCGAGAGAGTCCTCGTAGACCCGGACGCTCCGGCCCGGCGAGAAGCCGCAGCGGTGCTGTTCACTGCCGGGCAGGCTCTCGATCAAGGCCAGGGCGGTGGCGGCCCCGCTCCCGGCCCAGTGGGCAACCGGGGTGCCGGGGTACAGGACGTCCCGCCTGGTGGGAGGGCGGAGATCCGTACGACCTCGATCACCACCGACTACGGGCCAGAGCCACTCACCGTACAGACCCCCCATGTCGTTCCAGAACAAGGCGGGCCGTACGGGCCATGGCCTCGTCGACCATCTCACCGTGGAACGTCACGGCGCCAGTGCCTTCTCTCTGTGCCGCCTCGACCGCCGCGATCAGCTCTGTGCAGCGGGCGAGTTCGGCGGAACCGGGAGAGAACACCTCGTTGATCACGGGGACATGGGAGGGGTGGATCGCCATCATGCCCTCGTAGCCGAGGGAGCGGTTCTGTTCGGCGAAGGCTCGTAGCCCCGGCAGGTCGCCGATGCGCGTCCACAATCCGCTGACCGGGCACGGCACTCCGGCTGCTCTGGCGTCCAGCAGAACCCGGGAGCGCAGTGCCGCCGTTTCGGTTCCCTCAGGGCTCCAGCGGTAGCCGACGGCACGTTCCACGTCGCCGCCTGGGGCGGTGAGAGCGCCCAGGTAGGCGATGCGCGAGGCGGCTCGGGCGATGTCGTAGGCCTCGCGCAGGCCGCGCGCCGTCTCCAGCAGGGGCACCAGGGCGACCCGTCCCGGTGGCAGGCCCTGTTCCTGTTCGCACCAGCCCAGCAGCCGGTCGGCAAGCCTCACGTCCTGGGCGCAGCGGACCTTGGGGAGCACGATGCCGGCGAGCCCGGGTCGTAGGACCGCGCGCAGTTCCTCGGCCCCCGCCCAGCCGTCCAGCGGGTTGACACGGACGAACAGCGCCATCCGTCCCGCCTGCTGGGCCGACGTGGCGGCGGCCCGTGCGACGGCGTCGGCCACCTGTGCGCGGGCGGCGAGCTTGTCCGCGGCGGGCACCGCGTCCTCCAGGTCGAGGATGGCCGCGTCGGCGCCCGCCGCCCGGGCCTTGGGCAGCCAGTCGGTTCTGGTACCGGGGACGAAGAGCAGGGAGCGCAGCGGGGGCCGGTCGACCGTTTCCGCGTCCACCTCGGCAGGGCTCCTGGAAGACTCCTCAGATGACATGGCTCTTCTCCAGGTCGGCCAGCTCGTCCGCGCCGAGTCCGAGCCACTGCCCGTAGACCAGGTGGTTGTCCTGCCCGAGGGCGGGCCCCGTGCGCCAGACCCGCCCGGGGCGCTGCCGGAAGTGCGGGATCACCGCCTGCATACGCACCGGACCGAGATCGGGGTCATCGACGGTGATGATGTCTTCGCGTTCGGCGTAGACGGGGTCGGCGGCGATGTCCGCGGCGTCGAACACCGTTGAGGCCACGACTTCGGCACGGGCGAACTCCTCCAGACACTCGCCGGTGACGCGCTCCGCCACCCAGTTCCGCAGGTCCTCGTCCAACTGTTCGCGTCGGTCGTACTGTTGCTGAGCGGTGGTGAACTCCTCCTCGGGGAGTCCCAGCAGGCGGGCGATGTTGCGGACCGATCGCGGCGTCGCGGAGGTCACCGTGATCCACTCGCCGTCGTGGGAGCGGTAGGTGTTGATCACGGCCCCCGGGGCGACCGCCAACTGGTTGCCGGAGCGTTCGGGTACTCGTCCCAGCTGGTCGTGGACGATGACCTGCCATTCGACCAGACGGAACAAGGACTCGAAGAGAGCGAGGTCGATCCACTCGCCGTCGAACCCGGGGTCGTGGTCGCGGCGGTGGAGGGCGGCAAGGACGGCGTAGGCGCCCATCAGGCCGGTCACGGCGTCGCCGTGCGAGAAGCCGGTGTGCACGGGCGGGCCGTCGGGAAAGCCGGTCAGGTGTACGACTCCGCTGCGCGCCTCACCCACCTTGCCGAAGCCGGGGGCGTCCGCCTGTGACGAGGTGGCACCGAAGCCGGAGATCTGCAGCAGCACGGCCCGGGGATTGATCCGGTGCACGGAGTCCCAGTCGAGTCCCCAGCTGCGCAGGCGTCCGGCGCGCAGGGTGACGATGACGACGTCCGCCCAGGCGACGAGCCGGTGGGCGACGAGCCGGCCGGCCTCGTGGTGCAGATCGAGGGTGACCGAGCGTTTGTTGCGGCCGGCGACCTTGAACCACAGGGGAACACCGTCGCGTCGGGGCCCCATGGCGCGGGCCGCGTCCCCGGCGCCGGGGGGCTCTACGTGTACGACGTCAGCCCCTTGGTCGGCGAGCATCGAGCCCGCCAGCGGACCGGCCACCACATGGGCGAACTCGACCACTTTCAGGCCGTGCAACTGCCCGCTTCCAGTGGTGTTCCGCTCGTCATCCGACACCGCTTCAGCTCCCTTGCCCTGCCGTTCCGCGTGGGTCCCCGACAGCGTCGTCCGCGTTGGTGCGGCACGGCCGTCGCCGTTGTCTTCAGACTGCCGGAGCGCAGAAATGCCTGTCGAGCAACAGAAGGCCATGAATCAATGCGGAGAACGCATGAATCGAGGAGTGGGCGGTAGGTGGCCTCAAGCCCACGAAACCCCGGGCGGAAGCGGGCGCCCCTGGAGGCGGAACTCTTCGAGCGTCTGAAGGAACCGCTCCGTCACGGTCGGCAGCGTTCGTCGGGCGCGCAGCGCGATGTCCAGGCGCCGGTCCACCACAGGGTCCACCAGAGGACGGCAGACGACGGGTCCGGCACCCATCAGCGGGAGCACGAGGGCGGGCATCGCCGACACCCCGAGGCCGGCGGTCACCAGTCCCCCCACGGTCGCGATACTGCCCGCCTCGGCCGCCGGTTGCGCATGCGCGTCGATCTGGGCGAACGCCGCGTCCGTGAGCCGCCGAACGCTCGAGTCGCGCCCGACGGCCAGGAACGGCTGTCGAGCCAGGTCCTCCCAGGCGATCTCCTGGCGGTCGGCGAGCGGGTGGCCTTCCGGCAGCACCGCGACGAAGCGGTCCCTGACCAGGGGGCAGTGCTCCAACTGCTCCGGCGGGTTGCGGACGGTGGTGATCGCGAAGTCGGCGTCACCGGACAGGACCCGGTCAAGTACCGGCCGCTCCAGGCCGTCGAGGAGGCGTACCGCCACCTGTGGCCGCCGCTCGCGGAATTCGGAGATCACCTGCGGCAGGAGCACCGCCGCGACGGAGGGAAGAGTGGCCACGGCGACCGTTCCCGACTCGCCGAGCAGGTATCGCCTGAGCTCCTGCATGCCCGCCCGGTGAGCGGTGACGATCTGCTCGGCTACACGCAGGGCCTCGGCACCCGCCGCGGTCAACTGCACGTTACGGGTGTCCCGTTCCAGGAGTTGGACGCCGAGCTGCCGCTCCAGATCCGCGACCGCGCGGCTGAGCGAGGACTGGGACACGTGCATCTCCGCGGCGGCCGCGGTGAAGCTCGCGGCCCGGGCGACGGCCGTGTACGCCGCCAGTTGACGCAAGGTGGTGGCCTCCATGGCCGCCGAGCATAGGCGGCCCCGGCTCGGATTGATGCACTTAACGCATGGACAGATCTCGGTTTGATGCTGGACACCGATCCGCCGCTGCTCCGAAACTCTCGCGTAACACCTCGGCCTGCTCCCTCCGCCCAACTCCAGCCCACCGCCGCCGAGGGCCGTCCCCGAGAAAGCGAGCGCCGCCATGCCGGCAGCCCTGGGCTTCGCCACGATCGCCGTTCTCCTGCTGCTCACCATGACCAGGCGCGCCTCGGTGCTGGTCGCTCTGATCCTGCTTCCGGTGCTGGCGGCGCTCATCGGCGGATTCGCGGGCGATCTGGGCGAGTTGATTCTCGGTGGGCTGTCCAGGGTGGCTCCCACCGGCATCATGATCGCCTTCGCGGTCCTGTACTTCAGCCTGATGGTGGACGCCGGGCTCTTCGACCCCCTGATCCGCGGTCTGTTGCGCGTGGCGCGTGGTGACCCGTTGCGGATCACCGTCGCCACAGCCGTTCTCACGCTGTGCGTTGCCCTGGACGGAGACGGTGCCTCCACCTTCCTCATCACCGTCTCCGCGCTGCTGCCGGTCTACCGGAGGCTCGGTATGAACCCCCTCGTGCTGTCCGGGGTGGTCTGCCTGGGCGCGGGCGTGATGAACATGGTCCCCTGGGGTGGCCCGACGGTACGCGCCATGGCTGCACTGAAGCTGGACAGTTCCGAGGTCTTCAACCCCGTGCTGCCCGCGATGGGCTTCGGTGTCGCCTGGGTGCTGGTGGCCTCATACCTGCTGGGCCGCCGGGAACGCAACCGTCTTGCCGCGCTGTCCCCGCGGGGTCCGGCCACGGACGTGCGTGAGGGCGAGGACGAGCGGGACGGCCGTGAACCCGCCGCTTCGACGACGGCCACGGCGACCACGGCGGCCACGGAACCCGAGTCGAGTCGGCACGCCACTGCCGCGACGGCTGACGGGGAGCGTCAGACCCTCCGGGCTCCCGGGGACGGGCCCGGGACCGTCCGGGTGCCGCCGCTGCCGCGGACCTGGCTGAACCTCTTCAATCTCCTGCTCACCGTCGCCCTCGTGGTCTGCCTGATCCAGGAAGTGATGCCGCTTCCGGTGCTGTTCGTCCTCGGGTTCGCGATCGCGCTGCTGGTCAACCACCCCACCTGGGAACAGCAACAGGCGCTGCTCGACAAGCACGCCAAGAGCGTGGTCCTGGTCACCACGATGATCTTCGCGGCCGGCGTCCTCACCGGGATCCTCACCGGCACCAGGATGATCGACGAGATGGCCGAGGCGCTCGTCTCCGTCGTCCCCGGCTCCCTCGGCTCGCACCTGCCCGTCGCGGTGGCCGTCACCGGCATGCCGCTGAGCCTGGTCTTCACTCCGGACGCTTACTACTTCGGCGTACTGCCCGTACTCGCCGAGACCGCGCAGGGCTTCGGCACGGACCCGGCCGAGGTCGCCAGGGCCGCCGTTCTCGGCCAGATGACCACGGGGTTCCCGCTCAGTCCGCTTACCGCGTCCACGTTCATCCTGGTCGGCATGAGCGGTGTGTCGCTCGGCGAACACCAGCGCTTCATCTTCCGCTGGGCCTTCGCCACCACCCTGGTCATGACCGCCGGCGCCCTGCTGACCGGTGCGTTCCCCCTGTGACCGGTGACCCGGGCCCCGGCCCTGGCCCCGGCCCGAGCGAAGTCCCCGCCGGCGGCGGGCTCCCGGCAGCCACCGCACATGCCGCCGGCCTCCAACATGGCGCCCGTTTCCGGAAGTTCGGAACAGGCGAGCAAACGGATCCATACAGACCAGGCACCCGGCCCGGGTGCCCCACCGACCGAGACGAGGACGCATGGGACGGATCACCAGACGTACGGCGCTCGCAGTCACAGCAGGTGCGGTCGCGGCGCCGGCCGTGAGCACGGCAACCGCCTCGGCCGCCGACACCACGACAGCCGCCCCCCAAGGACGGCAAGCGACCTCCGGGAACAACCCGGTCCTGCGAACGGACCTCGTCACGCGGGTGACGCCGAGGAACAACTGGCTGGTGACAGCCCTCGCCCTCCAGTACTCGTACCGCATTGACCTACGCGGCGGGGTGATCCCGCCCTCGGCCTTCCAGGTGGAAGCCACCGTGGGCGGACAAACGGCGGCTCGCACGGTGACCCGGGTCTACTCCAGCACCACCGCCGAAGTGGACGACCGATCTCGCCCCGGACGGCCGGGGGACCGCCTGATCATCGAACTCGACCCGAACGACTCCAACGCGCGGGCATCGGGCACCGACCCCCTTCCGCTCGAGCGCGCCTACTCCGTCAGACAAGTGGCGGACGTGCACACCCCGGAAGGCGAACCAGTGCTCAAGGCCGGCCCGTTCGCGAGCCGGAACGACGACGTCGTCACTCCCGTCGTCGACGACTTCGCCGCCGGTTCCCTCACCGACTCCGCAGGTTTCGAACTGGCCTTCCGGCTGTACCGGCCCGAGGGATTCCTACGGAACCCGCAGACGCGCAAGCGGTACCCGCTCGTCGTCACCCTGCACGGCGGTGGTGAGGTCGCGGACAACAACATGACCCAGCTCACCTCCAACCGGATCGCGGTCACGTTCGCCAAACCGGAACGACAGCGCCGCGACCCCGCGTTCGTCCTCTCCCCGCAGATCCCCCTGCCCCGTCCCATGGACGGACCCGACGGCACGGACTGGACCGACGCCAAGGTCCAGGCCGCTCTGATCGAACTCATCGACACCTTCGTGAGCGAGCACTCCCAAAACGTGGACACAGCCCGGCTCTATCTCGTCGGCCTGTCCTCGGGCGGGCGCGGTATCTACAGCCTGCTGGCGAAGCGACCCGACGTGTTCGCGGCCGCCCTGCCCACGGCCGGCTGGGGCGACTCGGCCACCATGGACCGGATCACGCACATCCCGATGTGGGCCGACCACTCCGTCGACGACCCGGTCGTGCCCTACCGGGAGGGCCGGTTCGGCAAGCCCGGCACCTGGACCCTGATGAACGCGCTGGAGAGCGCCGGTGCTCGCGTCGCCCGTGGGCAGTGGGCCAATGATCTGCCGAAGGCAGAGTTCGAGGCCCGGTCCCGGGCGCTCCTACGGCGGGCCCGGGCCACGCGCAGTCACGTACTGTTCACGAGCTACACGGCCGGAACGACACCGGTGAACCCACACCTGTCATGGGCCCAGACGTACGAGAACGACGTGGTCATCGACTGGCTCTTCGAACAGTCCCGGTAGCCGCCCAACGCGGCGCCCCTTCCTTTTCCTTCCGCACTGTGAGACATCGTCTCCCGGCGAATCCGGCAGCCCTCACAGCGCGGGCGCACCCCGCTGTCCGGTTACCGCGCTCTCACCGCTATCCGGAGGTAAAGCAATGCGTCCATCAAGTCGTTCCACTCGCACGACCGTGCAGTCACGGACCCGACCCCGTGCCATGACGGCGCTGATCTCCCTGGCGACCGTCGTCGGTCTGGCGCTGACTCTGCTGACAGCGGCCGCCCCGCCGGCCGCCGCCGCCGACTTACTGTCCCAAGGCAAACCCGCGACCTCCTCGTCCACCGAGAACGCGTCCACTTCCGCGTCGGCGGCGGTGGACGGCAACACCGCAACGCGCTGGTCGAGCACGTTCGGCGATCCGCAGTGGCTGGGAGTCGATCTGGGCGCCACCGCCACCATCAGCCGAGTGGTGTTGCGCTGGGAAGCCGCGTACGCCCGCGCGTTCCAGATCCAGACCTCCGACAACGGCACCGCCTGGACCACCGTCTACTCGACCACGACCGGCACCGGCGGCGTGCAGACCCTCGACGTGAACGGCAACGGCCGGTACGTCCGCTTCCACGGCACCCAGCGCGGCACCGCCTACGGCTACTCGCTGTGGGAGTTCCAGGTGTACGGCTCCAGTGAGGGCACCCCTCCGGGCAACGAGATCCCGGACCCGACGACCGCTTCCCTGGAGGCCACCAACGGGCCGCTGACCACCGCCACCTACACCGTTCCCAGCCCGAGCGGGTACGGCTCCGGCACGGTCACGTACCCCACGAACAGTGGCTCGTACCCGGGCGTCGTACTGATGCCGGGCTATCAGGGCACACAGCAGAACCTGCAGTGGCTCGCACCTCGCCTCGCCTCCTGGGGCTTCGTCGTCATCAACGTCGGCACCAACACACTGACCGACAATCCCGAGTCGCGCGGCCGCCAGATCACGGCCGCCGGTACCCAGTTGCTCGCGCTCGGCAACGCCGCCGGCAACCCGATATCCGGGAAGGTCGACGGCACGCTCGGCGCGGTCGGTCACTCGATGGGCGGCGGTGGCGTCATGGCGGCCCTCCGGGACGACGCGCGCTTCAGGGCGGGCGTGCCCACGGCCCCGTACTACCCGAACGCGAACTTCTCCGCAGTCACCGAGCCCACGTTCTTCCTGACCTGTCAAAGCGACCCTGTCGCCCACGGCAACGACTACGCGGTGCCCTGGTACAACTCCATGTCCGGGGCCGAGAAGTCCTACATCGAGGTTCCGGGCGACCATCTGTGCCCGATGACGGGCTACGGCAACAAGGCCAAGCAGGGCAAGTGGATCGTGTCGTTCCTCAGCCTCTGGCTGCGTGCCGACACCCGTTTCAGCCCGTTCCTGTGCGGTCCCGTACGTGACGCCGACAAGTACAACACAGCCCTGGTCACGCGCTGGATGGACACCTGCCCCTACTGACCGGCTCGCTCGGAGCGCTCCGCGGCCCGCCGACGCGGCGCTCCGAGCCGCGGCGGTGAGCGCCGCCATGCCTGCCGCGTCGAGCTCGGCGACGGTGGGCCGGGATCCGGCCGTCAGGTGGAGGCGCGCCTCTTTCAGCAGGTGCAGGGCCTCGGCGGTGCGGCCGGTGTGGCGCAGCGGGGTCGCGGCCGCGCGGGCCGCGGCGCCGGCCGGGCCCTGCTCGGTGCTGTGCGCGGCCCCGGCCAGGAGCAGCGGCAGCACTTGGTCGAGCCGCGTGCAGGCCGCCGGCGGCGAACAGGCGGCGGCCTGCGGCGACGTCGCCGGCGGACAACCGCAGTGCCGGGGCCGCCCACGCTGCCGCCGGGTCGGCGAGGATGCCGGCCCCCAGTGCAACTCCCGCCAATGGTTCAGCTGGACGACGAGCGTGCTCAGACCGAGGACGTCGGAGGCGAGGATGAACTCCTGGTGCTTGTCGTCACTGATCCGGCCGGTCGCCGTGAGCCACTCGACGGCCGCCGCCCACTCCTCCTCCGTCAGTCGGACCTCGCGGGTCCTCGATTCGTTCCGGACTCGACCGCTGTGCAGACGATCGTCCGTACAGCGGACACAGTGGTCATGTCCGCTGCCAAGAGATGAGTGGCCCGTCACCGACCGGTGACGGGCCACGGGACCGCGAGGATCGGAGAGGTCAGAACATCGTGTTGTCGTTGGCGGAGGTGGCCGGGACGTCCTGTACGACGTCCCAGTGCTCGATGATCTTGAGCTCGCCATTCTTCTGCTTCTTGACCCGGAAGATGTCCACGACGGACTGCCCACGGTCCTCGGGACTGAGGCGGTAGTGCGCGTGGATGGCGACGTAGTCCCTGTCGGCGATGACGCGCTTGCGTTCCACGATCAGGTTTGGGAACTGGCGGAAGAAATTGGTGAACTGCTCACGCAGGCCGGCCGAGCCGCTGGGGATGGTCGGGTTGTGCTGGTAGTACTCCGGCGCGAGGTACTTGACGGCGTCGGGGTTCTTGTCGACGAGGAGGGTGTCGAAGTAACTGGTGGCGATCTTCTCGCTGAGAGACGTGCTCCAGCGCGGGCCGCTGGGCTGGTTCGTGTGCGGGTTGCTGACCGTGCCGAACATGTCGTTGCCGTTGACGGTGGTCGCCGGCACGTCCTGGACCGTGTCCCAGTGCTCGGCGATCATGCCGCTCTTCGGGTCGAAGCGGAAGATGTCGACCACGGCCGTGCCACGGGTGCCGGGCTCGTAGACGGGGTTGGAGTGCACCAGGACCAGGTTGCCCTGGGCGAGGACCCGCTTGACGTTGTACTGGTGGTCCGGGAAGCGCGCGGTCCAGTCGCGGATGAAGTTCTTGATCGCTTCACGGCCGTTGGGGGCGGCCGGATTGTGCTGGATGTAGTCCGCGCGGATGTACCGGTCGGCGACCTTGAGGTTGCCCTCTTCGAAGAGCTGGGTGAGGACGTGAACGGCGACGCGCTTGTTGCGCTCCTGCGTGGCGGGGCTCGCGTGCGAGGCGTCGAGGCCGAGGCTCAGGCCGGTGTCGGACGGCGCGGAGGCGGTGGCGGCGGGTGCGAAGCCGGCCACAGCTCCTACGGTCGCCGCGGCGAGGAGGGTGGCTATGGCCTTGCGGGGAAGCCGGCTGGTGCTGTTCGACATGGGGGGTCTCCAATGATGTGCGGACGGCGGGGAACGCGTCGGCGGATGTTCGGTGGGGGATCGGGAGTAAAGGGTGAGGGTGCCCGTGTGGGCTCAGGCGCGGTCGAAGGCGAGGAGGAACTCGATGCTTCCCTCGTCCTCCACCGCGATCCCGCCGAAGTCGGGTGCCTCGATGCCGTAGTCGGCGAAGGTGACCGGAATGGAGCCGTTGACGCGGAAGCCCTCGGCGGTGCGCTGGGCGTCGAGCTCGAAGGAGACCGGGTTGGTCTCACCGTGGACGGTCAGCTCACCTGAGGCCTTGGCGCTGACCTGCTCGCCCACCGCCGGAGCAGAGCCGAAGTCGACGGGCTCGGTGAGCTCGAACGTGGCCTCCGGGTAGCGCTCGGTGTTCATGACCCGGCCGCGGAACTGGCCGTCGCGCTGGTCGGAGTCGCTCTTCACCGAAGCAAGGTCGACGGTGAAGGATCCGCTGACCGCCCGGTTGCCCGCGATCTCCAGCTCTCCGGTGACCTTTTCGGTACGGCCCACCGCCGTGACGTTCTGGCCGAAGAGGACCTCGTCGACCCGGTAACCGGCCTGCGAACCGCTGCCCACCCGCCAAGCGCCCTCGACACCCTGCTCCCCGGAACCTGTGGAACCGCCGGAGGAATCTGAGCCTGGCGGGTTGTCGAGCGAGAGGGCGGCCGGTGGCTTGTCCTGGACGTAGTTGATGTAGACGTAGGGGCCCGCCGTGCCCAGCACGGCGGCGGTGGCCACACCGGCGATGAGCCAGCGCTTCCAGTGCCTGCGGATGCTGCCTGCCATGGTGTCTCCATGTGTTTCGTAATTCAACTGAAGTTTCAAGTATTTGGTCGCGGGTCGCCCTGGGACGTGAGGGGTCGCTACGGGCGTGCGCGGGCTCAGCCGTGGGCGGCGAGCGGGATGGGGTCAGTCCAGGAGTTGCTCGGAGACCTGCCAGAGCCGCTCTGCCGCCTGCGGATCCAGGGCGTGCGGTGCGACCCCGGTGTTGGTGCCCGGCTGGTGCAGTGGTGCCTCGTCGCAGTCCTCGAAGTACCGGCCGCTGATGCCGTCGAGCAAGGGTGAGGTGGCCAGCAGGACGGAGGTCGCGGCGCCCTGTTCGACCGATTTGAAGGACATCTCGGGCAGGGGCGTTCCTTCGCCGAGGAGGGCTCGCAGGTGGGTCATGAACAGGCCCATCTGGGCGTCGTCCATGTAGCGTCCCAGGTTGGTCTGGATCCCTCCGGGCATCAGTGCGTTGGCCGTGATCCCGTCCGCTGCCCATCGCCGGCTGGCCTCGACCGCGAACAGCACGTTCGCGGTCTTGGACTGGCCGTACGCCAGCCACGGGTCGTAGGGCCGCTCGGTGAAGTGGAGGTCGTCGAAGACGACGGGTGAGAACAGGTGTCCGCTGGAACTCACCGACACCACCCGGGCACCGCCGGCCGCCGCGAGTGCCTCGTGCAGCCCGGTGGTCAGGGCGAAGTGCCCCAAGTGGTTGGTGGCGAACTGCAACTCCCAGCCCTGGGGTGTGCGGCTCTCCGGGGCCGCCATGACACCGGCGTTGTTGACGAGGATGTGCAGCGGGCCCTGCCAGGCGGCGGTGAACGCGCGGACGGACGCCGGATCGGTCAGGTCCAGCGCGGCGACCCGTACGCCTTCGGAGCCGGTGGTGGCCCGGATGTCCTTTGCGGTGCGAGAGCCGGCGGCGGTGTCCCGCACGGCCAGCGTGACCTCCGCGCCGGCGCCGGCCAGCGCTCGGGCGGTCTCCACGCCGATGCCGGACGCCGCCCCGGTGACGACAGCGCGGCGGCCCGTGAGATCGATGCCCGCGATGACATCGGCAGCCGTGGACTCGCTGGTGAACGGAGTGATGATGCCTGTCCTCGTGGCCATTCTCGCAATGCTCCCTGTTTGCTACTCTCAAACCGGAGGTGCCTCCGATTGCTTCCAGACCTTAAGCGGAGGGTCCTCCGATTGTCCAGGAGGAAGGAAAGCTGTGACCGCCACCACACGCGGACTGCGTGCTGACGCGCGACGCAACCGGGAACGCCTGCTCGAAGTCGCGGGGCGCGCGTTCTCCGAGACCGGCACCGACGCGTCCCTCGAGGCCATCGCCAAGGACGCCGGCGTGGGCATCGGCACGCTCTACCGGCACTTCCCCACCCGCGAGGCCCTGCTCGAGGCCGCCTACCGCAACGAACTCGCCCGGGTCTGCGACAGCGTCACGGAACTGCTCGCACAGCTCCCGCCCGACCAGGCCATGCGGAGGTGGATGGACCTGTTCATCGACTACCTGGTCACCAAGCAGGGCATGGCGGACGCGCTGAAGGCCGTCATGGCCTCCGGCGACGAGGATCCGTTCGCCGAGAGTCTCGACCGGATCAGCACGGCCATCAGCACACTGCTGCACGCCGGGGCCGAAGTGGGAGTTCTGCGTTCGGACGTGGACCCGCTCGATGTCGGGTTCAGTCTCGGGGGTGTCCTGCTGATCACGAGCGACAAGGGGCTGCGCGACCGAGCGGGCCGCATGCTCGACCTCCTGCTCGATGGCCTCCGCTACCGCTCCGGCTGACGCGTGGCGCCGGCTCAGCTGGGCTGACGGCCTATCACCGGCTCAGGTTCTCGAACAGCACCATCCCGGCCGCCGTGTTGGACGCCGGTACGTGGTAGGCCTCGTACACACGGCGGATCCGGGGGCCCAGCGCGCCGCGCATGATCAGCCACATGATCAGTTCGATGCCCTCGGAGCCGGCCTCGCGGATGTATTCCTCGCGCGTCAGCGCGGCCAGTTTCTCGGGGTCGTGCTCGATCGCGTCGAGGAACATCCGGTCGAAGTCCTGGTTGATCAGTCCCGCGCGGGCGCCGGCGAGCTGGTGGGACATGCCGCCGGTGCCGAACACGGCGACCTCGAGGTCCTCGGGGAAGGAGCGGATGGCCTCGCCGAGTGCCCGGCCGAGGGCCAGGCACCGCGCGGCGGTCGGCTGCGGGTACTGGATGACGTTGACCAGGAGGGGGACCACCGCGCACGGCCAGCGTTCGCCGGGGTCGGGGCAGTACACCGACAGCGGCACGGTCAGTCCGTGGTCGACGTCGAGTTCCTGGTAGACGGTGAGGTCGAAGGAGGCGTCGATCAGGCTCTTGACGAGGTGGTCGGAGAACTCGGGGGCGCCCGAGACCACGGGCACCGGGCGGCTGCCCCAGCCCTCGTCGGCCACCCGGTACGACTCGGCCGTCCCGAGCGCGAAGGTCGGGGTGACGCTCATGTCGACGGCGTTGGCGTGGTCGTTGTAGATGACGACCGCGATGTCAGGGGTGTGGCGGGCCATCCAGGCCCGCGCCGGTGTGTATCCGTCGAACAGCGGCTTCCAGTACGGGTCTTGCGTCTTCCCGTGGTCCATGGCCGCACCGATCGACGGCACGTGCGAGGTCGCCAGACCCCAGATCACCTCAGCCAAAGTTCCGCCCTCCCGCTTTCAGCGCCTGCGCGAACTCCTCGGTGGTCATGCCGGTGAACACCCCGCCGAGGTACTGCATGGACTTCTGGTCGACCATGGCGAGCTTGAAGACGTAGAAGATGGAACCGCCCAGCTCCATCATCCGGTTCCAGTCCCGCCGCAGAACGGCGTCCCGCTGCTCGGCCGTGAGCCCGTACTTCTCGCAGTACGCGGCTTCGTCGGCTGTGAACCTCTCCCGGTTCTCGGCGTCCTTGAGGGACCCGCAGAGCCGGTTCAACGCTCGGCCGCGGCGGTTCTCCGCGGCGTCGAAGACGTAGGTGCCGGGGACCCGGGGCGTGGTGCTGGACATGCTGTTCTTCTCCTCTCCGGTGTGGGTGACGGTCAGTGCAGGAGCCCGCCGCCGTCGCAGACGAGCGTCTGGCCGGTGACCATGGACGCGTGCGGTGAGACGAGATAGGAGACCAGCCCCGCGAACTGCTCCGGGGTGACGAACTCCTTGATCGCCTGCCGGCTCATGGTCGCGGCGAACACCTCGTCGCCGGAGTGCGCCCGGGTGCCCGGGGTGGCCACCTGCGCGGGCGCCACCGCGTTGACCGTGATCCGGTGCTCGCCCAGTTCGCGTGCCATCACCCGGGTCATCCCGATGAGCGCGCCCTTGCTCGCGACGTAGGCGAGCTGGCCCGGGGACCCCGTGAAGAAGGTGCGGGACGCGACATTGACCACCCGCCCGCGGTGCGGGCTGCCGCGCAGCCAGGGCACGCACGCCTGCACCATGAGCAGCGGGCCGACGGCGTTGACGGCGAAGAAGCGGTGCATCTCCTCCGGGGTCGTCTCCAGCAGCGGTGCCCGGCCGGAGAGCAGGCCGGCGTTGTTGACGAGGACGTCGACCCCGCCGTACGCCTCGGCGATCTCGGATACGGCCTGGCGGGTCGCGGCCGGGTCCCCGACGTCGCAACGCCAGGCCCGGCCGCCCGGGATCGAGCTGGTGTCGTCGGGTTCGTCGACGTCGAGGGCGGCGACCGTGAAACCGTCCCCGGCCAGTCTGCGGGCGATGGCGAGCCCCAGGCCGCCGGCGGCTCCCGTGACCACGGCGACCCGGGGGCTGCGGTTCGCCGGGCCGGTCATGGTGCCTTCTCCTGCGGATGGGTGGCGAGTGCCTCGACGGTGATGTCCATCCACTTCCACATCGGCAGGGAGACCAGCGCGTCATGCAGTTGTGCCGGGTCGGCCGCCTCGTACAGGCCGATGGTCGCGTTCCGGCCAGGCACCCGCCACAGCCGCTTGAGGATGCCGGCCTCCCTGAGCTGCATGGCCCGTTCGCGCTCGCCCTTGCGCAGCTCCTCGCGTACGTCGTCGGGGGTGTCCGGGGGCAGGGTGTTCTCGGTGCGGACGAGGAATTCCACGGGGATGTCCTTCACGGGGTCAGGCTGCCGCGATCTCCAGCAGCAGTTCGGCGAGTCGGCCGGGGGCGGTGACCATCGCTTCGTGGCCGGTGGCGATCTCGTGGACCGGCCAGCCGCGGGCGGCGGCGCGCTCGGCGTGCGGGGTGAACACCCGCATCCAGTCGGTGCACTCGACGAAGGCAGCGGGGACCTGGTCGGCCTTGCCGGTCAGCCGCAGTGGCTCGGTGTAGGTCAGCCACGGGTGCGGGGTCAGTCGCGGGCCGAGCCAGTCGAGGTCCGCCTGCTCCTCGACGCCGAGCACGCTCAGCGAGCGCACCGGGATGAGCCAGCCGAACCCGGGCCCGGCCACGGACTCCCGGTAGTGCCCGGCGATGGTGTCGGGCAGCAGATCGATCGCCGCGTCACCGTCGTCGCCGACGAAGGCGTCGAGGTGGACCCGCTTCGCAAGCCGGTCCGGGATCCGGTCCGCGACGCCGGTGACGACCTGGCCCGCGTAACTGTGGCCGACGAGCACGACATCCCGGGCGTCGTGGGCCTCGATCAGCGCCACCACGTCCTCGATGTGCGTGCCGAGTCCGATCTGCGGACTCAGCAGATGGGCGCGGTCGCTCACCCCGCTCAAAGTGGGGGTGTGCACCTCGTGTCCGGCCGTGCGCAGCAGCGGGGCGACACGCTGCCACACCCAGCCGCCGTGCCAGGCTCCGTGGAGCAGTACGAAGACGTGGCGGCCGCTCATGCGGACGCCCGGGGACGTGTGCCGTCGGCCTGCCGTTCGCGGGTGAGCATCTTCGCCACCGCCCGGCGCCCGCGGAGTGCGGCGAGATCGGACTTGATGCTGGACTCGGCAGTGCCTCCCGGGTCCGTGGCGTACATGATCTCTTGCGCCTCCAGGGCGTCGACGTCCTCCTGCATCACGGCCAGTTGCTGCTCGTGCTGGAACTTCGTGAGCTCCTGGTCGTCGATGAGGTAGTCGCGGCCGAGCGCGTAGAAGTCGTGGGTCTCGTTGCCGCGTCCCGGTGTCAGCCCGTAGAGCACCTTCATGTGGAAGCCGTCCGGCTCCTCGGTGCCGGTGGCCGCGACGCGGATGTTGAGGACGAAGATGCCCGGCGGGTAGAAGTCGCCGTCCTGCCAGCGGTCCACCGGAGAGGTCAGCCCGCAGGACTTCTCGTAGAACGGCGGCGCCTCGATGCCGGTCATACGGCGGCTGAAGCCGACCCGGTCGCCGTCCACGGTCACGTCGATCGGGGTCGCGGCGACGGCGGCGTTTCCGATGCTGGTCGGGTGCAGGAACGTCTCGTGGGTGAGGTCGAGCAGGTTCTCCAGGAGCAGCAGGTGCCGGGCCTTCAGCGGGACGACGCCGTGCACATGGGTCCAGTTCGGGTCGGTCAGCCACGAGGTGTCGGGCAGGAGGCTCTCGTCGGCCAGTTCGGGGTCTCCGGGCCAGATCCATATGGCGCCGTCCCGCTCGACCAGGGGGAAGCGACGCAGTGCCGCCTTGGGCTTGTCGGCCTGTTCGGCGACCCCGACGCACACGCCCTGGCCGTCGAAGCGGTAGCCGTGGTAGTCGCACTGGAGGGTTCCGTCGTCGTCGAGGTGGCCGAGCGACAGCGGGTACTTGCGGTGGGGGCAGCGGTCCTCGACGGCCGTGACGGTCTGGTCGGGCAGCCGGTAGAAGCAGACCGGGAGGTCGGTGATCCAGCGCTGCGTGAGGGTTCGGCCGATCTCGTCGGACCAGGCTCCCAGGTACCAGCCGTTGCGCACGTGCTGTGTCAGTGTCATGGCGGTCCTTCCTTTGACGTCGGCCCAACAGGGCAGTGCGACTGTTGAATTGACGGGGTATCAGAGATCCAGAACGAGGCGTCGGCCCCGCGCGCGGGAGACGCAGATCAGCATCGTGTCGTTCGCTGCCCGCTCGTCGTCGGTGAGCAGTGAGTCGCGGTGGTCGACCTCGCCCTCCAGGACGGAGGTCTCGCACGAGCCGCAGATGCCTTCCTCGCAGGACGACAGGACAGGGACGCCCGCCTGCTCCACGGCCTTGAGGACCGACAGCCCGGGCGGCACGGTCAGCGTCGTCCCGGACGCCCGCAGTTCCACCTCGAACGGCTGCTCGGCCTCGTCGTCCGCCGGCTGTCGCATGGCCGCCGCGGCGAACCGCTCGACGTTCAGCGCTCCGGTCGGCCAGCCGGCGCAGTGTGCCTCGACCGCGTCGATGAGCCCCGCGGGGCCGCAGCAGTACACCAGGGCGGACCGGTCGGGATCGCCGAGGAAACCGGCGAGGTCGAGCAGACCGTACTGGTCCTGCGGACGTACGGTCACGCGCTTGCCGTAGCCCTCCAGTTCGGGCAGGAACGCCATGGACGCGCGTGTGCGGCCCCCGTAGAGCAGGGACCACTCGGCCCCCGCCGCCTCGGCCTCGGCGATCATCGGGAGCAGGGGGGTGATGCCGATCCCGCCGCCGACGAACAGGTACCGGGCCGCCGGCCGCAACGGGAAGTTGTTGCGCGGGCCGCGCACCCGGAGTTCGCCGCCCTCCACGAGGTGGTCGTGGATCCACTGCGATCCGCCGCGTCCGTCGCGCTCTCGGAGCACCGCCACGCGCCAGCGGGCCGTGTCTTTCACCGGGCCGCAGAGCGAGTACTGCCGGGTGACGCCCGTGGGCAGGACGACGTCGATGTGTGCTCCCGGCTGCCAGCACGGCAGCGGTTCGCCGGAGCTCATTGCGAGTTCCAGCGACACGACACCGTCCGCCACCGTCTGGCGGGCCAATACGGTGGCGGTGCCTTCGAACTCGGTGCCGCGCCGGACCGCGGACGGCGTTCCGGCCTCGGCGAAACCGAGGGTGTGCGTATCCGGGGCGGCGGTCGGGGGGCTCGTCACGTTCGTCATCTCCTCGGTACGGTCGGCAGGGATCGCTCCGGCCGCGGTCGGCGGCGCCACGATCGACGCTAGCCACCGGACAACGCCCAGGTCATCGCTCGAATGACCGGACCGGGGCGGCGCATGGTCGTGGCCCCGACTACGTCATCCGTCGCGCGAGCCGGGTGTCCCGGCATGCCCGTCGGGCCGCGGAGCCTGGTCGAGATGGATCCGCACCTGGCGGTCGTCCTCGTTCCAGAGGGCTTCCACGACGGCGTGCAGCCGTCTGACGTCGGTGCGCCACATCGGTACGCCGTAGCGGTCGTCGCGTGTCAGCGTGTCCTCGGCGACGGCATCGGCCAGCAGGCTCCGGCGGTCGTACGTCGGGGCCGGTCCGTTCGCTCCGTCGGGTTCGTCCGCGAACTGCACGTAAAGGGACGTGTCCCGGAAGGGAACCCAGATGTGCGTAACCCCACGGACACCCGTCCCGCCCTGCGCCGTCACGCCAGAACACCCGTCGTCTGCGGGTAGAGCCGCACGTACGCCTCTCCCATGGTTCCGTGCGCGAGGCCGAGATTGGGGCCGGCGTTGCGTTTCAGCTGGACACCGCGCCGCTTGGCGAGGTCGGTGTAGTAGTCCCACATGTGCTGCTGGGCGGCCAGGCACTCCATGGCCTTGCGCTTCTTGTCGAAGACCGGGGTGATGTCCAGCAGGACGTTCGGCTTGAAGTCGCACTGCTCCGGCTGGTGCGGCTCGAAGAAGAACACCGGGGGAGCGCCGAGCGGTTCGCCGGGCGCGTCGTAGCCGACCGCCTGGGCCAGCACGCGTGCCTGGAGCGCCATGTGGGCGGCGGCCGGATGGTCGCCGTTGTAGGGGTCGGCGAGGGTGTGGGTGAGGACGACCGCGGGGGCCACCTCCCGGTACACGCGCACGATGCGGTCCACCAACTCCGGTGTCTCCAGCAGTGGGTAGTCCCCGGCGTCCAGGAACTCGATCTCCGCGCCCAGGGCGGCCGCGGCGTTCGTGGCTTCGGTGCGGCGCAACGCCTTGATCTCGTCCAGGGCGAGACCGTCCCGCCAGGCACGGGCGGACTCGCCGCGCTCACCGAAGCTCAGGCACAACACCTTTGCGCGCTGACCGCGTTCGGCGGCGAGGGCTATGGCGCCACCGGCCCTCCAGACGAAGTCGCCCGCGTGCGCGCTGATCACCAGCAGCGCCCCTTCGGACGGAGTGGAGGCGTGGGAGGTCATCAGGACTCCGTAGGTTGTCGGGTCGCCCGGGCGGGCCGGGTGTGGCTTGTCGGGACTTGTCTGCGGTGGCTTCCAACCGACGGCACGTCGAGCGGAACGAGGAGGGGCGAGTGAGCAAGTGACAGGCTCAGGTCTGGGCAGGCATCGACGCCGGCAAGGGCCACCACCGGGCGGCGGTGGCCGACGAGACCGGCGCGATCCTGTTGTCGAAGGAAGAAGGTCGGCACCGCGCGCTGAGGCGGGCGCCACGGTCACATTCCGTCGCCCGAGCCGGCTTCCTGGGCCGTCTTCCTGGCCCAGGCGGTCTCGAGCTTGCCGGTCGGGGTCCGCGGCAGTCTGTCCGTCAGGACGAGGGAACGCGGCACCTTGTACCCGGCGAGACTCTGCCGGACCAGGTCGCGCAGTTCGTCACCGGTGACGGTACTGCCCGGCCGGACCGCCACGACGGCCGCCACACGCTCGCCCCAGGTCTCGTCGGGGACGCCGACGACGGCACAGTCCGTCACCTCGGGATGCCCCAGCAGTACGTTCTCCACCTCCTGCGGGTGCACCTTCTCCCCGCCCGTGTTGATCACGCCCGAGCCGCGCCCGAGGAACCGGATCGCGCCGTCGGCCTCAAGTCGAGCCAGGTCGCCGGGGATCGCGTACCGGACCCCCTCGATGGTGCGGTACGCCTTCGCGCTCTTCTCGGTGTCCTTGTAGTAGCCGAGCGGCATGGGCCCGCAATAGGCGAGGACGCCCGTCTCGTCGCTGCCTGGTTCGAGAAAGCGGTCATCGGAGCCGATCACCCGCGTCGCCGGAACGGGGCGGAAACGCGAGGGCAGATCCTCTGCCGAGGAGGTGATCGCGAAGGCGAAAGGGCCCCCTTCGCTCGATGCGATGGCTTCGGTGATGGTGACGTCGGCACGTTCGTGCAGTGCCCTCTTGAGCGGATCGCTGAGCGCGGTGCCGGAGCTGATCATCCTGCGCAACGAGCGCAGGTCGTGCGGCGTGCCGGCTTTCTCAGCCCGCAGGAGTTCGTCGACGAGCGGGCGGCACACGGCGTTGCCCGCGATGACGGCCGTATCGACCCGCTGCTCGGCGATCATGTGCCAGACGTGTTCCGGGGCGAGGCCGCCCGCTCGTGCGGTGACCGCCCGGCCTCCTGTCATCAGGGCGCCCATGGTGTTGAACAGCCCGGTGGCGTGCATCAGGGGTACGACGGGCATCGTGGTCGGCGCGCGGCCTTCGTGGCGTGCCTTGACGGCGACGGCCACGGCCTCGTCGAGGCTTGCGGGGAGTTCGGTGACTCCGAGCGGGTGGTAGAACGGGACCACGTGGGCGCGCAGCAGGTCGCTCAGCTGCCAGATGACGCCCTTCGGCTTGCCCGTGGTCCCGCCGGTGTACATGAACAGCTGGTCCGTTCCGGGCCGTCGCCGATGCTCGCGCGGCGCGTGCGCGGTCAGCAGCTCCTCCAGTTCGGGCACCGCGGGCCCGCCCGGACCGCCGGCGGGCGGCTCGCCCACCCTCACCAGCAGCTTCAGTGTGCGCACATGCTTCGCGGCATGCGTGACGCGGTCGGCCAGGGCGCCGCTGAAGACGACCGCGGTGGCGTCGGCATCGGTCAGGAGTTCGGAAAGTTCCTCGCCGGTGTAGCGGTAGTTGGCGTTCACCGGTACGGCACCGAGCTTGAAGGCGGCGAAGACCGTCTCCAGGTAGGCGGCGCCGTTGTACAGATAGCAGGCCACGGTGTCGCCCTCGCCCACCCCGGCGGTTTCCAGTGCGGCGGCCAGTCGTGACGCGCGCTCGTCGAAGTCGCGGTACGTGGTCTCACGGCCGGGTTCCGTGATGGCGACGGCGTCGGGCAGCGCGCGGCAGACCGCCTCCCAGATCGTGCCGATGGACACGTTCACGTCTCGGACCTCCTCGTCCTCGATGGCTTACGCGGAGCGCACGGCCGAGCAGGCCGCTCGTAGGGCCCCGCGGATCCTTTGGGGGGAGTAACGATCCGCGGGGTGTCCGCTCAACCTAGTCAGGTGCCCTCCTCGCGGGGAACGCGAGCAATGACTGAAGCGGCTCGGCGCTTCGACCTGCCGACGAACAGGTCGAATGACGTAGGACCACCTTGAATACGCCGGGCTACGATGCTGTGGCCGGGCGCAAGTCGCCTTCGTCCCCGAACCGGCCGACGTGTACGACGCAGGCCTGCGGTTTTCGAACGCGCCCCTATCGCAAAGCAGGTCTGCGGGGCGGGTTCTTCGTCGATGTCGAGGGAGATCGGTCATGTCCGCGTCGCCGCTCGTGGGGTGGGACGACATCGCCGCCGTCGCGCCGGACGGCCTCGCCGTTCTGGACTGCGTGGGCCGGTTCGTACGGCTGAACCCGGCGGCGGCCGCGCTGCTTCGGGCGGACGCAGAGGGCGACCTCATCGGTGCGCCGTCCCCGTTCACCCTGGTGGAGGGAGCCGCCGAGTGCCGTGCGGGGCTGCTGGAGGTCCGGTCGGACGAGCAGGTGGCCCACTGGGAGCCCGTCCGCGGACCCCGACGCGAGTTCGCGTACCGCGCCCGCAGTCTGCCGGCCGACCCGAAGTTCACGGTGGTGTCGTTCCGCGACGTCACCGACGAATGGCACCGGCAGCGCAGGGTCGCGGCGATCGCCCGGACGTCGATCGCACTGGCCTCGGAGGGCTCGCTCGGCTCGACACTGGACGCCGTGGCCCAGCAGATCGTCCAGGCTGACGGCCTGGCCGGCGTGCAGATCCTCACCCTCGACAGCACCGGCCGGGAACTGCGGCTGATGGGCTCCGCGGGACTGCGCCACTGGGACGTGTTCCTCGACCGTCTGCTGGAGTGCCGTGACCGGGGCGCCCGGCTGTACATGCTGGACACCCTGAAGGAACGCAAGCCGATCGTCGTCCCGCACCGCTGGGCCCAGATCCTCGAGGACCCGGCCTGGGAACCGCTGCACGCCTACCTCGGGGAGCTGAACTGGGACTCCTTCGTCAGTGTGCCGTTGATGGCGCGCGGTCGTCCCGAAGGGGTGCTGAACGCCTACTTCGCCCCCGGGCAGGAGATCGGGAGCCGGACCCTGGAGTTCCTCGCCGCCATGGCGGAACAGGCCGCCCTCGCCGTCGACTACGCCACGCTGCTGCAGCGTGAGCGCGAGGGCGCCCGCCGCAACGAGCGGCAGCGCCTCGCCCGCGACCTGCACGACTCGATCGTGCAGCAGGTGTTCTCCATCGGCATGCAGGCCAACGCCGTGGGAGTGCTGGGCGCGCGGGACGAAGCGGTGCCGGCGGAAGCGGTCCGCGCCTTCGCGGACGAGGTCGGGGCCCTCTCGCGAACCGTCCTCGCCGACCTCCGGGCCATGGTGCACGAACTGCGTCCCGCTTCTTCTCTCCGGCTAGGCCTTGAGGATGCGGTGACCGCGCTCGTCAAAAGCACCGTGAACCGGACGGGCCTCAGCATCCGGCTGGAGTGCGGACGACAAGTGGACACGGTCGAACCGGAACTGGCCGAGGACATGTACCGGATCGTCGGGGAGGCCATCCACAACGTGGTCAAGCACGCGGAGGCCACCACCGTCACCATCCGCCTCGCCGTACACGACCACACCCTGACCGCCGCCATCCGCGACGACGGCCGCGGGATCACGGAATCCGGCGGGCGACGGGCCGCACAGGAGAACGAGGACGGCGAGGCGGCCACTGCCACCGGACACCACGGCTACGGACTGAGGACCATGCGGGAAAGGACAGAGCGATGGGGCGGCACCATGAGGATCAGATCCGGCGCGAGGAGCGGCACGACCGTACGGGTCGTCATACCCCTTCCCGTACGAGTGCAGGAGTCGCCCCCGGGCTCGGAGGGATCAGGGAGCATCCCATCGGCGGTTCCGCTCCGGGAAGCGGAGAACCCCGCCCGGTCCGGGTCCTGATCGTCGACGACCACGCCGTCGTACGCCGCGGAATCCGCGCCTACCTCGAAGTCCTGGACGACATGGAAGTGGCCGCGGAGGCCGCCGACGGCCAGGAGGCACTCACCAGGCTCGACGCGATGGCCGCTCACCAGGAACTGCCGGACGTGGTCCTGATTGACCTGCTCATGCCCAAAATGGACGGGGCGACGGCGATCGGAGCGATCAAGCAGCGCCACCCTGGTCTCCGCCTTGTGGTGCTCACCAGCTTCGGCGAGATGGAACGCGTTCATGCGGCGCTCGCGCAGGGGGCCGCCGGCTACCTGCTCAAGGACGCCGACGCAAGTGAGGTGGTCGCCGCGATCCGCGCGGCCGCCCGGGGCGAGGTCTTCCTCGATCCCGCGGTGGCCAGAGGACTCACCCAGGAGATCGTCTCGCCGCCGACCGGGCTCGCCTCGCTCACCGGCCGGGAACGCGACGTCCTCGTCCTCGTCGCCGAGGGGCGGTCGAACCAGCAGATCGCCGACGAGCTGGTGATCAGCGAGCGCACCGCCCGCACCCACGTGAGCAACGTCCTGCGCAAACTCCGGCTCACCTCCCGGACTCAGGCCGCGTTGCTCGCGGTGCGTCAGGGACTGATGCCACCGAGGGGATGATTGCCGTACCGACCGCGACGGATGTCCCGGAACGCCCGGGACACAGGTCGGCCGCGGATGCCGTCATCAGCCGGATCCTCACGGGCCCTGGACGTTCCTACGCTCAGGGGGTCGCCGTACCGACCCCAGCTCAGGAGGACAGCATGCTCGACGGCAAAGTCGCCATCGTCACAGGTTCGGGCCGAGGCCTGGGACGTGCCTACGCTCGCGCGATGGCCGCGGCGGGTGCCGCCGTCGTCGTGAACGACCTGGACGCCGACGTGGCCACGGAGACGGCCGACCTGATCACGGCCGCAGGCGGAACGGCCGTCACCCATGTCGGTGCGGTCGGAGGTTCCGAGTTCGCCGACGCGCTGGTGCGGCGCGCGGTCGACGAGTTCGGCCGACTGGACGTGATGGTCACCAACGCCGGTGCGCTGCGCGACCGGACCCTGCGCAACACCACCGACGACGACTTCGGCCTTGTCGTCAACAGCCATCTGCGCGGTACGTTCACCTGTGGTCGCGCGGCGGCTGCCCGCTTCCGCGAACAGGGCGAGGGCGGTCGTCTCATCCTGGTGGGATCACCGGCCGGGCAGCGCGCCAGCTTCGGCCAGACCGCGTACTCGGCGGCCAAGGGCGCGATCGTCGCGATGACGCGCACCTGGGCGCTCGAGCTCGCGAAGATCGATGTCACCGTCAACGCCATCGTGCCGACCGCGCTGACCCGCATGGTGGCGACCATGCCCCGGGTCGGTGACCTCGTGGCGAAGGTCGATGCAGGGGAGCCCGTTCCCGACGCCATCCGGCGGCAGGGGCTGGGATCGCCGGAAGACGTGGCACCGGTGATCGTGTACCTCGCGTCCAAGGAGTCGGCCCACGTCACCGGACAGGCCATCGCGGCGGGAGGCGACCGGATCGCCCTGTGGACGCACCCCCGTGAGGTCGAGGAGCGGTTCGGGCAGGGCGGCTGGACCGCCGGATCGGTCGCGGAACTCTTCTCAGGCGCCTATGCGGACCGACTCCAGGACTTCAGGCCCACACCCCTCGATCTGGAAGCCGTTGAGGAGGCGTGACGCGCACGCGGCCCCTCCTACGGCCCTCAGGTCCGTGCCAGGGGCAGTGGCCGCTCAGGTCTGCGGGACGGCGGCGACGCGGGCGAAATCCGCGCTGACGTCTCCCGCGGTCTGCGACAGCAGCGGTAGATGCTCCTCGACAAGCCGCTCGACCGATGTCTCGGCCGCGTGGCAGTTGACGTTGAGTGCCGCGATGACCTGGCCGGAGCCGTCACGCAACGGGGCCGCGACCGACCGACTGCCGGGCGCCGGCTGTTGGTCCGTCAGCGCCCACCCACGAGCCCGCACCTCGCGCAGGACCGCGTCGCGTTCGTCGGGACTGGGCTGCCGGCACGGCGTCAGCCCCGAGCGTGAGGGTTCGGCGAGCACCTTTTCCGACTCATCGGCCGGCAGTGCCGCCAGCAGAACCTGTCCCAGGGAGGTCTGCAGTGCCGGAAACCGCGTTCCGATCTGTACCGACGGGGTCACCAGCTTCGGGACGGCCACCCGGGCCACATAGATGATGTCCGATCCGTCCGGCTGAGCCACGGAGCACGACTCGTCGGTCCGCTCCACCAGCCGCTCCATGTGGGGCCGCGCGATGTCCCACAAGCCCATGGAGCGCACGTGGGCGACCCCGAGTTCGAGCACCCGGGGGGTCAGCGCGAACCCTGTCTCGCCCGAGCGCACATAGCCGAGTTCCGCCCCTTCTTTCCCGCGCTTGATCTTTCCTGGAGAGTCGCATGTCCGAAAGAATCCATACAGCACCGCAGGAGACCGGGGCGGCGCCCGTCCGGACCGGCCTGCTCATCGACGGCAAGACCGTCGAGACCGAGGAGTGGACGGCCGTCCACAACCCCGCCGCCCCCGACCTGGTCGTCGGCCACGCAGCCGCGGCGACCCCCGGGCAAGCCCGCGCGGCAGTCGCGGCCGCGGATGCCGCGTTCCCCGCCTGGGCCGCGATGCCCGCCCGCCGGCGAGCGGAGATCATCAGTGAGGCGCTCACCCTGCTCGACGGCAGTGAGGCCGAGCGGGCGGCCTTGATGACCCGCGAGAACGGCAAGATCTCCTTCGAGAGCCAGGTTGAGATGGGGGTCTTCGTGGCCCGCACCCGGGCGGCGATCGACCTGGCCGACTCCCTGGACCAGGTGCGGCGTCTCGACGGCCCGCCGCTGACCTCGCACATCCACCGCCTCCCCATGGGCGTGGTCACCGTCATCGTGCCGTTCAACTGGCCGATCGCGATCCTCGGGGCGAGCCTGCCGTACGCGCTGCTCGCCGGGAACACGGCCGTGGTCAAGCCCCCGCCCACCGTGCCGCTGGCCATGGTGCGCACGCTGGAGCTGTTCGCCGCGGGGCTCCCGGCGGGGGTGCTGAACGTCGTGACGGGCAGCAACGACGCGGTCGCCCCGCTGCTCACCGACCCTCGTGTCCGAAAGATCGTCTTCACCGGCAGCACGGCCGCCGGCAAGCACATCATGGCGGCCGCCGCACAGAACCTCGCCTCGGTGACGCTTGAACTCGGCGGCAACGACCCCGCGATCGTCCTCGACGACGCCGTACTCGACCAGGAGCACATCGGACGGCTCGTCCAGGGCGCTTTCCTGACCAGCGGCCAGGTCTGCATGGCGGTCAAACGGGTGTACGTACATCGCTCCCGCTACGACGAGCTCGTCGACGCGCTGACCTCCGCCCTCGACACCCATTGCGTGGGCGCGGGAACCGATCCCGCCTCGACCATGGGCCCGCTCAACAGCGCCGCCCAGCGCGACAAGGTCACCGCCATGCTGGCCGAGGCCGCCGACGCCGGAGCCGAGGTGCGCGAACGGGGCACCCTGGCCCCCGGCGCCGCCACCTCCGCGGGCCACTTCCTGCGTCCCGCACTCGTCCTCGACCCCGACCCCCGCTTGCGGATCGTCACCGAGGAGCAGTTCGGCCCCGCCCTGCCGATCCTGCCTTTCGACGACGTCGATTCCGTGGTGGACCGGGTCAACAACGACTGGTCGGGACTGTGCTCCTCGGTCTGGAGCGGCGATCCCGCCCACGCCGCCGCCCTCGCGGAACGACTGCGTACCGGTACCACCTGGATCAACCACGCCAACGCCGTCGCGTGCGACGACCGGGCTCCGTTCGGCGGCTTCCGGCAGAGCGGTATCGGACGCGAGATGGGCCCCGAGGGCCTGCTCTCCTTCACCGAAGCGCACACCATCACGACGCACGGATAGGAGCGGCACGTACGGCTGGACCCCACCCACTTCGAGCGGGCGGGGTCCAGCCGTGCTCTGGCCGTACGTCACACCAGGGACACGGACACCGCGTTGTAAGGGGTGTTCTCATCCCGGTCCGGGGTGGTGAAGCGGGAGTTGGGAAGGTACAGCCGACCCTTGTAGGCGGCGGCCGTGGTGGGCAGGTCGAAGCGGTCGTCCCTGATCAC
>NZ_JBEOYO010000058.1:0-57541 GCF_040297125.1 Streptomyces sp. NPDC001868
AACGGCCCCTGCGGGCCGTTGAAAAAGCACGGGGCGCAGCCCCTGCTTTTTCAGGGGCTGCGGGGAACTGCGCGACCAGCCCCCACCGGAGGCGCGCCTTGGGGGTCGAAGGGGCGCAGCCCCTGGGGATGGGAATGGGTAGGGGGCGGCGGGGGCGGATCAGTGTTTGATGGGGCGGTTGGCCAGGGTGAGGGTTCTGTGGGCGGCGGCGACTACGGCCGGGTCGATGAAGCGGCCGTCGGGGAGGGCCTGGGCGCCGGGGGCCGTGGTGGCGGCTCGCAGGGTTTCCTCGGCCGATTCCACCTCCTGCGGGGTGGGGATGTAGGCGCGTTCGATCACCGGAAGCTGGCGGGGATGGAGGGCGGCCCGCCCGAAGAAGCCGAGGGCACGACCGCGCGCGGACGAGGACGCCAGACCTTCGAGGTCCTTCGTGTCCGGGTAGATGGACTGCGCGGGGGAGGGGAGCCCCGCGGCACGGGCCGCCACGACCACGCGTGAGCGGGGCCAGTCGAGGGCCCGCTCGTGGCAGGCGCCCAGATCCGCGCGGAGGTCCGCCTCACCGAGGGCGATGCCGCGCAGGGCGGGGTGGGCGACGGCGATGTCGTACGCCCGTTCCACACCCAGCGCCGATTCGAGGAGGGCGTACAGGGGGATCGCTCCGCCTTCCGCGGGCGCGGTGCGTTCCGCGACCCTCGCGACCTCGTCGGGGGACGTGATCTTCGGGAGACGGAGGGCGGTCAGGCCGGAGAGCGGGGAGAGGGTCTTGAGGTCGCTCTCCGCCTCCGGGGTGTCCAGGGCGTTCACACGGACGTGGACCGGAACGGGCGGCGGGGCCGAAAGGAGTTCGGCCGTGGCCGCGCGGGCGTAGGCCTTGCGGTCGGGGGCCACCGCGTCCTCCAGGTCCACGATCACCACGTCCGCGCCGGAGGCCAGGGCCTTGGTGACCACCTCCGGGCGGTCGCCGGGGACGTACAGCCAGGTCAGGGGGAGGGGCGCCGTCGGCGGGGTCACAGGGCGCCCTCCTGACGGAGGGTGGCGATGTCCGGTCCCGACAGGCCCAGTTCGGTCAGGATCGCGTCCGTGTCGGCGCCGTGCGCGCGGCCCGCCCAGCGGATCGCGCCGGGGGTGGCGGAGAGACGGAAGAGGACGTTCTGCATACGCAGGGGCCCGAGGTCGGGGTCGTCGACGGTCGTGATCGTGTCCAGGGCCCGGTACTGCGGGTCGGTCATCACCTCCCTGATGTCCTGGATGGGAGCGACCGCCGCCTCCGCCTTCTCGAACACCTCGATGACCTCCTCGCGGGTGTGGCGGGCGATCCACGCGCCGACCGCCTCGTCCAGGATGTCCGCGTGCCGGGCCCGCTCGGCGCCCGAGCCGAACCAGGGCTCGTCGATCAGCTCGGGGCGCCCGACCAGGCGCATCACCCGTTCCGCGATCGACTGCGCCGAGGTGGAGACGGCCACCCAGGAGCCGTCCGCCGTGCGGTAGGTGTTGCGGGGCGCGTTGTTGGCGGAGCGGTTGCCCGTGCGGGGCTGGACGTGGCCGAGCTGGTCGTACCAGAGGGGCTGGGCGCCGAGGACGGTGAGGATCGGCTCGATGATCGCCATGTCGACCGTCTGCCCCTCGCCGGTACGGTCACGCGCGGCGAGCGCGGTCATCACCGCGTACGCCGTCGCCAGGCCCGCGATCGAGTCGGCCAGGCCGAACGGGGGCAGGACCGGCGGGGCGTCCGGCTCGCCGGTGATCGCGGCGAAGCCGCTCATCGCCTCGGCGAGCGTGCCGAAGCCGGGGCGGTGCGCGTACGGTCCGAACTGGCCGAAGCCGGTGACACGGGCGAGGACCAGACGCGGGTTCGCCGCCGACAG
Organism: Streptomyces sp. NPDC001868; assembly: GCF_040297125.1. NCBI lineage: Bacteria > Bacillati > Actinomycetota > Actinomycetes > Kitasatosporales > Streptomycetaceae > Streptomyces > Streptomyces sp. NPDC001868. The sequence goes on from NZ_JBEOYO010000058.1 coordinate 1,866, forward strand.
TTCCTGCCAGCCCAGGCCCCATTTCTCCAGGGTGCCGGGGCGGAAGTTCTCGATGATCACATCGGCGGTGGCGGCGAGGCGGAGGAGGGTGTCCCGGCCGCCGGGGGTGGAGAGGTTCAGCGTCAGGGTGCGCTTGTTGCGGCCCAGCAGCTTCCACCACAGGCCCACGCCGTCCTTCGACGGGCCGTGGCCCCGGGACGGGTCCGGCTTCGTGGGGTGCTCGATCTTGATGACCTCCGCGCCGAAGTCGCCGAGCATGGTGGCGGCGAGGGGGCCGGCGAAGAGGGTGGCGAGGTCGAGGACACGGAGGTGGGAGAGCGGGGGGTCGTACGCCTGGGTCGTGGGTGGCGCCTGCGTCATGGGTGGGGGGTCTCCCGGAGGGTGAGGTGGGCCAGGGTGTCGAAGCCGATGCCGTTGAAGTCGGCGATCGAGGTGGCCAGGCGGTTCTTGAGGGGGGCCGTCCAGCGGTCGGGGAGCGCGGTCGGGGAGCCGGTCAGCAGGCCGGCGATGCTGCCCGCCGTCGCGCCGTTGGAGTCGGTGTCCCAACCGCCGGACACCGCGCGGCAGATGGAGGCCGTGAAGTCGCCGTCCGCGTGGGTGAGGGCGGCGGTGAGCAGGGCCGTGTTGGGGATGGCGTGTACCCAGTGGTGGTCGGCGTAGGTGGCGTGGAGTTCGTCGACGACCGTGTCGAAGTCGTGGTGGTCGGTGGTGAGTTGGAGCGCGTGGGTGATCGCCTTCGCCAGGCGGGAGTTCGGGGGGACGACCTTGAGGCCTGTGCGCAGACAGTGGTGGATGTCGTGGGTGCCTGTGCCTGTGCCTGTGCTTGCGCTTGCGCCGGTGCTGGCTCCGGTGCCGCTTTCGCCTGCTGCGGCTGCCTCCGCGATGGTGGCCGCGACGAACATCGCCGCGTAGACGCCGTTCGCGGTGTGGGTGAGGGTGGCGTCCCGGTGGGCCTGTTCGGCGGCGGTGGCCGGGTCGCCGGGGTTGGTCCAGCCGTGGACGTCGGCGCGGATCAGGGCGCCGATCCATTCGCGGAACGGGTTGCGGTGGCGGGCGGTGTGCGGAGGGTCGATGCCGGTGAGGAGGTTGCGGTAGGCGATGCGTTCGGCGGTGAAGGTGCGGCCGGCGGGGAGTTCGTCCAGCCAGAGGGTGGCCACGTCGGTGGTGGTGAAGTCGCGGCCGTGGCGGTTCAGGAGGAGGAGGTTGAGGAGGGGGTAGTTGAGGTCGTCGTCCTCGGGCATGCCGTCGATGTTCTCGGCGAGGGAGGTGGAGGCGGAGCGGCGGTTCCAGGGGTGGGCGGTGAGGAGGTCCTCGGGGACGCCTCGGGCGGTGAACCAGGTGGTGAGGGGCCAGTTGCCGGTGGCTTCGGCGAGTTGGCGGATGGCGGGGAGGGGGAGCTTCTCGACGGGTTTGCCCAGGAGGCAGCCGGCGGCGCGGCCGAGCCAGGCGGCTTCCAGGCGCTGCGTGTACGTGGCTGGGGTGGGGTGGGTTCCGCTGCTCGGCGGTGGCGAGGTGCCGTCTGCGCCCACCCGTGCCGCCCCAGCGGCACGACTGCCCGCAGAAGGAACGGGTGTAGGCCAGTTCGGGCACTGGGCCTTGATTCTGTTCAGGTCCGTCGGCTCGTGGTCCGTCAACGCGCTTGGCAGGTCCGCCAGTTCGTCCAGCAAGTCCTCGGCGAGTTGGCGGAGGTAGCGGGAGGCGCGGTGGGGGGAGGCGCCGGCGCGGAGGGGGGCCGGGGGGCCGCCCGCCGCGCGCCAGCGGGCGGCGATGGCCGCGGGTTCGCGGCCGTCCTGGCGGGCCTGGTGGAGTTCGTGGCCGAGGAGGTCCTCCGGTTGGACCCAGGTGAGGCGGAGGGGGGTCACCGGACGCGGGCCAGGGTGGTGAAGGCGGCCTCGTGGGCGCGGCGGCGCTCCACGTCCCGGGTGTGGATCTGGAGGGTGACCTCCGTCAGCGTCGTGGCGGGGGCGTGGAGGTCCAGGCGGCTCGCCTCGGACACCGTCTTGGCCCAGTCGGCCGGGATCTCCGAGCCCAGCGCGCCGGCGAGGGCGCCGGACATCGTGGCGATCGAGTCGCAGTCACGGCCGTAGTTCACCGAACCCAGCACCGCGTGGCGGTAGTCGCCGCGGGCCACGAGCAACATGCCCAGGGCGATGGGGAGTTCCTCGATCGCGTGCAGCCGGGAGGGGCGGCGGGCGCCGAGGGAGGGGGCGCGGTAGTCGGGGCCGACCGTGTCGAAGGGGGTGACCGCCTCGCGCAGCGGCCGTAGCGCCGACTCGAAGTCCGTGTGGCGGCCGGCCACTTCGCACACCGACTCGATCGCCGCGCGGGTGCCGTCCTTCGCCACGGCGAGGCAGGTCTCGATCACCGACTCGGCGGTGGCGCCCGGCGTGCACGCCGCCGCGACCGCCGCCGCGAACACGCCCGCCGCCTCCCTGCCGTACGACGACTGGTGGGCGCCCGCGATGTCGAGCGCCTCGGCGTACGCGCCCGGCGGATCGGCCGCGTTGACCAGGCCGACGGGGGCCATGTACATCGCCGCACCGCAGTTGACGATGTTTCCGGTGCCGGCCTCTCGGGGGTCGATGTGGCCGTAGTGGATACGGGCGACGAGCCACTTCTCGGCGAGGAAGACCCGTTGGAGGGGGAGGGCCTCCGCCTCCAGCTCGGGGATCCAGCGCGGGGTGGTCATCATGTCCGGCACCAGGTGCTCGGCGACGGAGTAGGCGTCGAGGTGGTCGCGGACGCGGTCGTACACCCGTACCAGCGCGTGGGTCATCAAGGTGTCGTCGGTGACGTGGCCGTCGCCCTTGTGGTACGGGGCGATGGGGCGGGCGGTGCGCCAGGCGTCGCCGTTCCAGGGGCCGACGATGCCGTGGACGCGGCCGCCGTGGCGTTCGAGGATCTGCTCCGGGGTGTAGCCCTCGACCGGGCCGCCGAGGGCGTCGCCGACGGCGGCGCCGACCAGGGCGCCGGTGATGCGTTCTTCGAGAGTCGCCGTGGTCGCCGTGGTCGCTGCGGTCGCGGCGGTCGCCGCGGTGACACGCTCTGCGCGGGGCACTGCGGTGGGGGGTTCGTTTGAGGGCGTCATGCCCGAATCATCCTCCTGGGACGGCGAGTTCCGTGGCTGCGAGAAGTTCGGCGAGGTGTACGAGATCGGTGCCCGTGAGGCGGGGGAGGGCGCAGCCGGAGAGGGTGCGGCAGGCGTCCCGCCAGGAGTCGGGGATGGCGGTGCCGCCGCTGAGCGCGCCGGTCAGGGCGCCGGCGAGGGCCGGGGCGGAGTCGGCGACACGGGAGAGACAGGCGGCGGCGGGCACGGCCTCGGCGATCCGGCCGTCGGCGGCGGTGGCCAGGGCGAGGGCCACGGGGACGGTCTCGGCGGCGGCGATGCCGTAGCTGTAGACGTGGTCGACGATCTGGTGCTCCAGGAGCGGGACCAGAGCGAATGTTCCTTCTTTTTTGTGGCGGTGGGCGAGGTCCAGGGCGTGGCGGGCGTTGCGGCCGATCTCCGTCTCGGCGGGGAGTTCGGCCAGGGCCGCCGCCGTGCAGTCGTCGACGTTCGCGCCGACGAGCGCCAGCGCGAGCGCCGCGGCCATCGCGCGTGCGCCGTGCACGCCGTCGCCGTCCTGGGTGTAGCGGGCGTCGAACTCGGCGAGGTCGGCGGCGCGGCGTGGGTCGCCGGGGTGGGCCACGGCCAGGACGCAGGCGCGTACGCAGGCCGCGTCGTCGAAGTAGTGGGGGTTGTCGTGGCCGGTGGCGGGTGGGCGCAGGCCGGTGGCGAGGTTGCCGAGGCCGGCGCGTACGGAGATACGGGCGCGCAAGGGGAGTACGGCGGACTCGACCTCGGGGGCGCGTTCGGCGGCGGCGGCGATCTCGCTGGCCACGGCGTTCCAGGAGAGATCGATGGAGGCGCGGGTGCGGCGTTCCAGGCTGAGGTCGCCGAGGGCGGCGGCGTCGCCGGCGCGGAGGAGGGCCTCCGCGGCGAAGGCCGCCCATTCGGCGTCGTCGGAGGGGCCGAGGCGGAGGGGCTCGGGGGGTTGGTTGAGGGCGATGGGGACGGGGAGGGTGGTCGTCGCGTTCTGTTCGGCGAAGGTGTCGAGTTCGCGGGTGAGGCGGCGGGTCCATTCCGGCATGCGGGCGGCGCGGTGGCGGGCGGCGGGCCAGCCGGCGGCGTCGCCTGCGGCTAGGCCCAGCAGGAGGCCCTCGATGCGGGTGCCCTCCGGGGGGCGGGGCGCGTGTCCGGCCTCGGCTTCGCCTTCGGCCGGGTCGGTTTTCCCACCCGCACCGCCCGTGCGGCATTCGTCGTCGAGTGCGGGTGGCCCCTGTGGGGCGGCCTCGCCGTCGGCGACTGCGGGTGTGGGGGTGGTCGGCTGAGCCGGCGCGGCGGGTGCGGTGTCGATCGGCTTGGTCGTGGGCGTGGGGGCGAGGGGCTGCGTCGTGGGCGTGAGATCGGCGTGGATCGGTCGCGTCGTGGGCGTGAGGTCCGCGTGGATCGGTTGCGCCGTGGGCGTGAGGTCCGCGTGGATGGGTTGCGCCGTGGTCGTGGGTGCGGTGTCGGTTGCCGAGGGGGCGGCCGGTGTCGATGGGCCACCGGGTGTGGAGGGGGCGGCCGGTGTGGTCGGAGCAGCCGGTGTGCTGTCGTCCCACGGTGTCGGTGGGGTCATGACGGGGTCTCCGTTGTGGTGGCCGGGGCCAGGGGGAACAGGGTCGGGGTGGTGCCCCACTTGCCGCCCTCGCCGGGGACCAGGAGTTCGGCCACGTCCAGGACGTGGTGGCCGGCCATGGAGGGGAGGCAGCTGCCTCTCGCCGGGCCGATGGCGGTGGTCCACTCGGGCGGGATCGCGGAGGCGCCCCGGGTCGCTCCGGCCAGGGCGCCGGCGACGGCGGCGGTCGTGTCGGCGTCGCGGCCCATGTTCACCGCCGTCAGCACCGACTCGGTGAAGTCGCCGTCGGCCGCCGCGTAGGCGCCGAAGGCGAGGGCCACGGCCTCGGGGGCGAGGTCGGTCCAGGGGTAGCCGCCGATGACGACGGCGGAGCGGACCGCGCGTTCGCCGCGGTGGGCGACGGCCACCGCCCGGCGCAGGGAACGGGCCGTCCAGGAGTCGTCCGGGACCACGGCGAGGGCGGAGGCCACGACCGCGATCGTGGGGGCGCCCGCCATCGCCGCCGCCACGCCCGCCGCGACCGCCTGGCCGCCGTAGATGCCCTCGCCGTCGTGGCTGACCGAGCCGTCGATGGCGACCAGCCGGGCGGCCTCCGCCGGGCGGCCCGCCGCGAAGACGCCGAAGGGGGCCGCGCGCATGGCCAGTCCGTCGCTCCAGGCGTGCCGGTGCTGGGCGGAGATCGGCGCGGCGAGGCCCCGGCGGAGGTTCTCCAGGGTGCCGCGTTCGCTGAAGCCGGCGCCCCGGAACGGGCCCTCGTCCCGGTCCGCGATCCACTGGTGCCAGGCCGTCTCCACATGTGTGACGGTGAGTGCCGAACCGTGCCGGGCCAGCAGCAGCCCGGAGAAGATGGCGTACTCGGTGTCGTCCGTGCCCGACGGGTTCTCGGCCACGTACCCCGTGATGCGCCCCCAGCGTGCGCGGATCTCGGAGGGTTTCATGTTCTCGGCGGGCGCCCCCAGCGCGTCCCCGACGGCGAGCCCCAGCATGGCCCCCCGCGCCCGCTCGCGCAGGACGGCGGCGTCCCCGGGCGCCGGGACCGAGGGAATGCAGGCGATGGAAGGCATACGGTCGCCTCTCTGGCCCGGTGGGCAGCTCTCTGGCCCTGTGGGCAGTTGATCCGCTCTGAAGATTTCTCTGTGAAGATCTCTCCCACATCGGGTGCCTCACCGGCGCGGGAACGCTCACGTATCACCCGGTCGACATCTGTGCAGAGCCATGTACGAATGAGCGGCGAGGGTTTCTCGAACAACCGCCAACCCGGGTAAGTACGGCCTTCCTTGCTGGCAGAAGCGATTTTCCGAGCGTACGTTCGACATCGAGAAACGTGAGGAAAGGGGCTTGGATCGTGGCGATCATCGACACCGAGGCGGCGTTGCACGAGGCGCACCGCGACAACCACACCCACCGGGACGTGAACGGCGGCTGGTTGCGGCCCGCCGTGTTCGGGGCGATGGACGGGCTCGTGTCCAACCTGGCGCTGATGACCGGTGTCGCGGGCGGATCGGCCGGCCGGGAGGCGGTCGTCGTCGCCGGCCTCGCGGGGCTCGCCGCCGGGGCCTTCTCCATGGCCGCCGGCGAATACACCTCCGTGGCCTCGCAGCGGGAACTCGTCGAGGCCGAACTCGACGTCGAGCGCCGGGAGTTGCGCAAACACCCCAAGGACGAGGAGAAGGAGCTGGCCGCGCTCTACGAGAGTCGTGGGGTCGAGTCCGGGCTCGCCCGGGAGGTGGCGAGACAGCTCTCGCGCGATCCCGAGCAGGCCCTGGAGATCCACGCCCGCGAGGAGCTGGGCATCGACCCCGGCGACCTGCCCTCGCCCGCCGTCGCCGCCGTGTCGAGCTTCGGCGCCTTCGCGCTGGGCGCCCTGCTGCCCGTACTGCCGTATCTGCTCGGCGCGGGCGCGCTGTGGCCCGCCGTGCTGGTGGCGCTCGTGGGGCTCTTCGGGTGCGGTGCGGTGGTGGCCAGGGTGACGGCCAGAACCTGGTGGTTCAGCGGACTGCGGCAGCTCGCCCTCGGGGGTGCCGCGGCGGGTGTGACGTACGCCCTGGGCAGCCTGTTCGGGGCGGCCGTATGATGGATCGGATGGCTACGTATGCGCGGGACCGTATAAGTAGTCGTTACTACGCGGTTTCGAATGCTTAACCGCTGGGCATGAGCCGTAAGCGCCACAGGCAATGACGCCTGCACAGCACCTGAAGTAGTGGGCGACGACGCCTCCTGCGCCCCCTGGCCGACCGACATCGATCTGTCCGGTCGACCCCCTTGATCTCGCCACCGTGCGCGGCACCCCCTCCGCGTGCGTGGCGTCCGCATGTTGGGACGAAGTATCCGGTTCCCGAGAATCGTTCCATCATGTAACCTGCACGAAATTTTGCACTTTCCGCAGAGGGCCAGCGTCGTCCCTCGGCAATCGCATATGCCAGATGACGACGACGGGAGAGCCGATGCGTACGCCGCGCCAGCCGTCCCAGCACTCCGCGAATGGCCAGAAGTGGTCCTTCATGGATGCTCGCCCTGCTGCGCAGGGTATGTACGACCCCCGCAACGAGCACGACGCCTGTGGCGTCGGCTTCGTGGCCACCCTCACCGGCGAGGCGAGCCATGCGCTGGTCGAGCAGGCGCTCACGGTTCTTCGCAACCTGGAGCACCGCGGCGCGACCGGCTCGGAGCCCGACTCGGGGGACGGCGCCGGCATTCTCTCGCAGGTTCCCGACGCGTTCTTCCGTGAGGTGGCCGGATTCGAGCTGCCCGAGGCCGGCTCGTACGCCGTCGGCACCGCCTTCCTGCCCGACGAGGGCACCGAGGACGCCGTCGCCCGTATCGAGGCCATCGCGGCCGAGGAGGGCCTGACCGTCCTCGGCTGGCGCGACGTGCCCGTCGCCCCCGAGCTGCTCGGCGCCACCGCCCGCTCGACGATGCCCTCCTTCCGTCAGGTCTTCGTCTCCGACGGCGGCGCCACGCCCGCCACGGGCATCGACCTCGACCGCAAGAGCTTCGTGCTGCGCAAGCGCGCCGAACGCGAGGTCGACGTCTACTTCCCCTCGCTCTCCGCGCGGACGATCGTCTACAAGGGCATGCTGACCACCGGCCAGCTGGAGCCCTTCTTCCCCGACCTGTCCGACCGCCGCTTCGCCTCCGCGATCGCGCTCGTGCACTCCCGGTTCTCCACGAACACCTTCCCGTCGTGGCCGCTCGCCCACCCGTACCGCTTCGTCGCGCACAACGGCGAGATCAACACGGTCAAGGGCAACCGCAACTGGATGGTCGCCCGCGAGTCCCAGCTCACCTCCGACCTCTTCGGTGGTCAGGAGACCCTGAACCGGATCTTCCCGATCTGTACGCCGGACGCCTCCGACTCGGCGTCCTTCGACGAGGTCCTCGAACTGCTCCACCTCGGCGGCCGCACCCTGCCGCACTCCGTGCTGATGATGATCCCGGAGGCGTGGGAGAACCACGACTCCATGGACCCGGCCCGCCGCGCCTTCTACCAGTTCCACTCCACGATGATGGAGCCCTGGGACGGCCCGGCCTGTGTCACCTTCACCGACGGCAAGCAGGTCGGCGCGGTCCTCGACCGCAACGGCCTTCGCCCCGGCCGCTACTGGGTCACCGACGACGGCCTCGTCGTCCTCGGCTCCGAGGTCGGCGTCCTCGACATCGACCCCGCCAAGGTCGTCCGCAAGGGCCGGCTGCAGCCCGGCCGGATGTTCCTCGTCGACACCGTCGAGCACCGCATCATCGAGGACGACGAGATCAAGGCCGGCCTCGCCGCCGAGCAGCCGTACGCCGAGTGGCTGGAGGCCGGGGAGATCGAGCTCTCCGACCTGCCCGAGCGCGAGCACATCGTGCACACCCACGCCTCGGTCACCCGCCGCCAGCAGACCTTCGGCTACACCGAGGAGGAGCTGCGCATCATCCTCGCGCCGATGGCCAAGACCGGTGGCGAGCCGCTCGGTTCGATGGGCACCGACTCGCCGATCGCCGCGCTGTCCGCGCGCCCGCGTCTGCTCTTCGACTACTTCACCCAGCTGTTCGCGCAGGTCACCAACCCGCCGCTGGACGCGATCCGCGAAGAGCTGGTGACCTCGCTGCGCTCCTCGCTCGGCCCGCAGGGCAACCTCCTTGAGCCGACCGCCGCGTCCTGCCGCAGCGTCACCCTGCCGTTCCCGGTGATCGACAACGACGAGCTGGCCAAGCTCATCCACATCAACGCCGACGGCGACATGCCCGGCATGAAGGCCGCCACGCTCTCCGGGCTCTACCGGGTCTCCGGCGGCGGCGACGCCCTCGCCGCGCGCATCGAGGAGATCTGCGCCGAGGCCGACGCCGCCATCGACAACGGCGCCCGGCTGATCGTCCTCTCCGACCGCCACTCGGACGCCGAGCACGCGCCGATCCCGTCGCTGCTGCTCACCGCGGCCGTCCACCACCACCTCATCCGCACCAAGCAGCGCACCCAGGTGGGCCTGCTGGTCGAGGCCGGTGACGTCCGCGAGGTCCACCACGTCGCCCTGCTCATCGGCTTCGGCGCCGCGGCAGTCAACCCGTACCTGGCGATGGAGTCCGTCGAGGACCTCGTCCGCGCCGGAACGTTCCTCTCCGGTATCGAGGCCGAGCAGGCCATCCGCAACCTGATCTACGCCCTCGGCAAGGGCGTCCTCAAGGTCATGTCCAAGATGGGCATCTCCACGGTCGCCTCCTACCGCGGTGCCCAGGTCTTCGAGGCCGTCGGCCTCGCGGACGAATTCGTCGAGAAGTACTTCAACGGCACCGCCACCAAGATCGGCGGCGTCGGCATCGACGTCATCGCCAAGGAGGTCGCCGCCCGCCACGCCAAGGCGTACCCGGCCAGCGGTATCGCGCCGGCCCACCGCGCCCTGGAGATAGGCGGCGAGTACCAGTGGCGCCGCGAGGGCGAGCCGCACCTGTTCGACCCGGAGACGGTCTTCCGCCTCCAGCACTCGACGCGTACGCGCCGCTACGACATCTTCAAGAAGTACACGGACCGCGTGAACGAGCAGTCCGAGCGCCTGATGACGCTGCGCGGCCTGTTCGGCTTCAAGACCGGGGACCGTCAGCCGATCTCCATCGACGAGGTCGAGCCCACCTCGGAGATCGTCAAGCGGTTCTCGACCGGCGCCATGTCGTACGGCTCCATCTCCAAGGAGGCGCACGAGACGCTCGCCATCGCCATGAACCAGTTGGGCGGCAAGTCCAACACCGGTGAGGGCGGCGAGGACCCGGACCGCCTGTACGACCCGGCGCGCCGGTCCAGCATCAAGCAGGTCGCCTCCGGCCGCTTCGGTGTGACGAGCGAGTACCTGGTCAACGCGGACGACATCCAGATCAAGATGGCCCAGGGCGCCAAGCCCGGTGAGGGCGGTCAGCTGCCCGGCCACAAGGTGTACCCGTGGGTCGCCAAGACGCGTCACTCGACGCCGGGCGTGGGCCTCATCTCCCCGCCGCCGCACCACGACATCTACTCCATCGAGGACCTCGCCCAGCTGATCCACGACCTGAAGAACGCGAACCCGCAGGCGCGGATCCACGTGAAGCTGGTCTCGGAGGTCGGCGTCGGCACCGTCGCCGCGGGTGTCTCCAAGGCGCACGCGGACGTCGTCCTCATCTCCGGCCACGACGGCGGTACGGGCGCCTCGCCGCTCACCTCGCTGAAGCACGCCGGCGGTCCCTGGGAGCTGGGCCTCGCCGAGACCCAGCAGACCCTGCTGCTCAACGGCCTGCGCGACCGGATCGTCGTCCAGACCGACGGCCAGCTGAAGACCGGCCGTGACGTCGTCATCGCCGCGCTGCTCGGCGCCGAGGAGTTCGGCTTCGCGACCGCGCCGCTGGTCGTCTCCGGCTGCGTCATGATGCGCGTCTGCCACCTGGACACCTGCCCGGTCGGCATCGCCACGCAGAACCCGGAGCTCCGCGACCGGTTCGCGGGCAAGGCCGAGTACGTCGTGAACTTCTTCGAGTTCATCGCCGAGGAGGTCCGCGAGATCCTCGCCGAGCTGGGCTTCCGCTCCATCGAGGAGGCCGTCGGCCACGCCGAGACCCTCGACGTGGCCCGCGCGGTCGACCACTGGAAGGCACAGGGCCTGGACCTGGAGCCGCTGTTCCACGTGCCCGAGCTGCCCGAGGGCGCGGTGCGCCACCGGATCATCGAGCAGGACCACGGCCTGGAGAAGGCGCTCGACAACGAGCTGATCAAGCTCGCCGCCGACGCGCTGGCCGCCTCGGACGCCACCGACGCCCAGCCGGTCCGCGCCCAGATCAAGGTCCGCAACATCAACCGCACGGTCGGCACGATGCTCGGCCACGAGGTGACGAAGAAGTTCGGCGGGGCAGGGCTCCCCGACGACACCATCGACATCACCTTCACCGGCTCGGCGGGCCAGTCCTTCGGCGCCTTCCTCCCGCGCGGTGTCACCCTGCGCCTCGAAGGCGACGCCAACGACTACGTCGGCAAGGGCCTCTCCGGCGGCCGTGTGATCGTCCGCCCGGACCGGGGCGCCGACCACCTCGCCGAGTTCTCGACCATCGCGGGCAACACCATCGCCTACGGCGCGACCGGCGGCGAGCTGTTCCTCCGCGGTCGTACGGGCGAGCGGTTCTGTGTCCGCAACTCCGGCGCCCTGGTGGTGTCCGAGGGCGTGGGCGACCACGGCTGCGAGTACATGACCGGCGGCCACGCGGTCGTCCTCGGCGAGACGGGCCGCAACTTCGCGGCCGGTATGTCCGGCGGCATCGCGTACGTCATCGACCTGGACCGCGACAACGTCAACGTCGGCAACGTGGGCGCGATCGAGGCCCTCGACGACACCGACAAGCAGTGGCTGCACGACGTGGTGCGCCGCCACGCCGAGGAGACCGGCTCGACGGTCGCCGAGAAGCTGCTCGCCGACTGGTCCGAGGCGGTGTCCCGCTTCAGCAAGATCATCCCCAGCACGTACAAGGCTGTGCTCGCCGCCAAGGCCGCCGCCGAGCAGGCAGGTCTCTCCGAGACCGAGATCACCGAGAAGATGATGGAGGCGGCGATCAATGGCTGACCCGAAGGGCTTTCTGAACCACGGGCGCGAGGTCGCCAAGTCCCGCCCCGTCGACGTACGGCTGAAGGACTGGAACGAGGTCTACGTCCCCGGCTCCCTGCTGCCGATCATCAGCAAGCAGGCGTCGCGCTGCATGGACTGCGGTATCCCGTTCTGCCACAACGGCTGTCCCCTCGGGAACCTCATCCCCGAGTGGAACGACTACGCCTACCGCGAGGACTGGGCGGCGGCGAGCGAGCGGCTGCACGCCACGAACAACTTCCCGGAGTTCACGGGCCGTCTGTGCCCCGCTCCCTGCGAGTCGGCGTGTGTGCTCGGCATCAACCAGCCGGCCGTCACCATCAAGAACGTCGAGGTCTCGATCATCGACAAGGCGTGGGACAGCGGCGATGTCGCGCCCCAGGCCCCGGAGCGCCTGTCCGGCAAGACGGTCGCGGTCATCGGCTCGGGCCCGGCGGGTCTCGCCGCCGCCCAGCAGCTGACGCGGGCCGGCCACACGGTCGCCGTGTACGAGCGCGCGGACCGCATCGGCGGTCTGCTCCGCTACGGCATCCCCGAGTTCAAGATGGAGAAGCGGCACATCAACCGCCGTATCGAGCAGATGCGCGCGGAGGGCACCCGCTTCCGTACGGGCATCGAGATCGGCCGCGACCTCAAGGCCACGGACCTGAAGAAGCGGTACGACGCCGTCGTCATCGCCGCGGGCGCCACCACCGCCCGTGACCTCCCGGTCCCCGGCCGCGAGCTGAACGGCATCCACCAGGCCATGGAGTACCTGCCGCTGGCCAACAAGGTGCAGGAGGGCGACTTCGTGGCGCCCCCCATCACGGCCGAGGGCAAGCACGTCGTGGTCATCGGCGGCGGCGACACGGGCGCGGACTGTGTGGGCACCGCCCACCGCCAGGGCGCGGCCTCCGTGACGCAGCTGGAGATCATGCCCCGCCCGGGCGACGACCGTGCCGCGAACCAGCCGTGGCCGACCTTCCCCATGCTCTACAAGGTCACCTCCGCGCACGAGGAGGGCGGTGAGCGGGTCTACTCCGTCTCCACCACCCACTTCGAGGGCGACGAGGACGGCAACGTCCAGTTCCTGCACCTCACCGAGGTCGAGTTCATCGACGGCAGGCTGACCCCGAAGCCGGGTACGGAGCGCAAGATCCCCGCCCAGCTGGTCACGCTGGCGATGGGCTTCACCGGCACGGACCGCGAGAACGGCCTCGTGGACCAGTTCGGCCTGGACCTCGACGAGCGCGGCAACATCGCCCGCGACGCCGACTTCCAGACCAACGTGCCGGGCGTCTTCGTCGCCGGTGACGCGGGCCGAGGCCAGTCGCTCATCGTGTGGGCGATCGCCGAGGGCCGCTCGGCGGCCCAGGGCTGCGACCGCTTCCTCACGGGCGCGAGCGAACTGCCGGCGCCGATCCGGCCGACGGACCGCTCGCTGATGGTCTGATCACCGATGGTCTGATATCACCCCGGACCCCTGATACGTCCCGTACAACGGCGTACGGAACACAGACGGCGCCTGCCCGCCAGTCCCCGACCGGACGACTGGGCAGGCGCCGTCGCATGTCAGCTCGTCATCGCCGAGACCTTCACGAGCGCCAGCACCACCAACAGCGCCAGCACGGCGACGCACGCCCCCGCCTGCACCAGCACCCTCCGCCGGTCCCGGGGTGCGTACGCGTACGCGAGGGCGATCAGGCCGCCGGTCAGCAGGCCGCCGAGGTGGCCCTGCCAGGACGTCACCACCGCCGAGATGATCAGCCACACCAGCAGGCCCGCCATGAAGCGGTTGATGCCTGCCGGGTCGGCGCCCAGGCGGCGGGCCAGGACGTAGTACGCCGTGCAGACGCCGAAGATCGCGCCGGAGGCGCCGACCGTGGTCGCGTCGGGGTCGAGGAGGAGCACGAGGACGGAGCCGCCGAGGGCGGAGAGGAGGTAGAGGGCGAGATAGCGGCTGCGGCCGAGTTGGGCCTCCACTACGCGGCCCACATTCCACAGCGTGACCATGTTCATCACGATGTGGAGGATGCCGAACGTGCCCTCGGTGGGCGGGAGATGGAGGAAGGCGCCGGTGAGGAGGCGGTACCACTCGCCGTCGATCACGCCTTCGAGGTGGAAGTCGTCCGGGTAGGCGCTCTGCCAGACGTAGTGGAGGCCGTCGGAGCCGAGCAGGCCCCGGCCCAGCATCGCGAAGTCGTCCACGACGGCGGGGCGGAGCAGTTCGGCGACGTAGGCGACGACGTTCAGGCCGATCAGGACGTACGTCACCAGCGGGACGGTGGAGATACGGCCGCCGAACGCCGTGCGGGCCTGGCGGACCGTTCTCGCGCCCTCCTTCACGCACTCCGGGCACTGGTGGCCCACGGCCGCGTCGCGCATGCAGTCGGGGCAGATGAACCGCTCGCAGCGGGTGCAGCGGACGTACGACTCCACTTTCGGGTGGCGGTAGCAGGTGGTGACGGCGGGCTCGGACGACGACGGGGACTCGGGTTCCACGGCCGGCTCCTTGGGGGTGCGGGGCTGATGACGAGCCGGTGAGGACGGCGGCGAACAAAATAGCGAACGGCGGCGAGGGTGCGGTGAGGGGGAGTGCCCTAGCCTCGGGATCTCCGTCGCGCTTCAGTGCCAGGAGGACCCCATGTCCGCGATCAGCCTCAGCAAGGTGCGGGAGACCGCCCCCGCGCTGGTGGACCTGTACAAGGCCGCCGGGGTCTCTCTCGACAAGCACGGGGTCGGCGAACTCCGGGCCGCCGTCTATCTGGTCGTCGACCACAGCGGCTCCATGAAGCCCTACTACAAGGACGGCAGCGTGCAGGCCCTCGCGGATCGGGTGCTCGGGCTGTCGGCCCATCTCGACGACGACGGCCGGGTGCCCGTCGTCTTCTTCTCGACGGACATCGACGCCGTGAGCGACATCGCCCTCGCCGACCACCGGGGAAGGATCGAGCGGATCGTGGCAGGGCTTGGGCACATGGGGAAGACCAGCTATCACCTGGCCATGGACGCCGTCATCGACCACTACGTGGACAGCGGCTCCACGGCCCCGGCGCTCGTCGTCTTCCAGACCGACGGCGGGCCCGTCAACAAGCTCGCGGCGGAGCGGTATGTGTGCAAGGCCGCCAAGCTCCCCCTCTTCTGGCAGTTCATCGGCTTCGGCGACCCCGACAGCAAACAGTTCGACTTCCTGCGCAGGCTCGACGAGTTGGCCGTGCCGGGCAAGCGGGTCGTCGACAACGCCGGGTTCTTCCACGCCGGTTCGGATCCGAGGGCCGTGTCGGACGCGGAGTTGTACG
This sequence comes from Streptomyces sp. NPDC001868, assembly GCF_040297125.1. Classification (NCBI taxonomy): domain Bacteria; kingdom Bacillati; phylum Actinomycetota; class Actinomycetes; order Kitasatosporales; family Streptomycetaceae; genus Streptomyces; species Streptomyces sp. NPDC001868. The sequence continues at coordinate 16,878 of NZ_JBEOYO010000058.1, forward strand.
ACCGGCTGGTGGGGGAGTTCCCGAAGTGGCTGGTGGCGGCGCGGGCCCAGGGGATCGTGCGGTGAGCGGCGCCTGAAGTGGGGAGTGGGCCCCATTTACATCGTCGGACGTGCGTGCCACCCTGAGGAAAGCCGAGGGGAGGGCTACGCATGGGCGGGGTGCGGGCGGTCGGGGAGGGTGTCGGCGGGGGCCGGAGAGGTGCCGCGCCAGGTAAGGGGGAGAGGGTCGCCGACTGGGCCGACGGGCGGCTCGGGATCTATGGGATCGCCAAGGCCAATCTGCGCAAGGTGTTCCCGGACCACTGGTCCTTCATGCTGGGCGAGATCTGCCTCTACAGCTTCCTCGTCCTGATCCTCACCGGCGTCTGGCTGACCCTGTTCTTCGAGCCGAGCGGCGCCCAGGTCGAGTACAACGGCACGTACGAGCAGCTCAACGGCGTCCTGATGACCAGGGCGTACGAATCCACGCTGGAGATCAGTTTCGACGTACGCGGCGGTCTGCTGATCCGGCAGATCCACCACTGGGCGGCGCTCGTCTTCGTCGCCGGGATGCTCGTCCACATGATGCGGGTGTTCTTCACCGGCGCGTTCCGCAAGCCGCGCGAGGTGAACTGGGCGTTCGGCTGGACCCTGCTGTTCCTCGGCATCATCACCGGACTCACCGGCTACTCGCTCCCGGACGACCTGCTCTCCGGCACCGGCCTCCGCTTCGCGCAGGGCGCCATCCTGTCCGTGCCGATCGTCGGGACGTATCTGTCGTTCTTCCTGTTCGGCGGGGAGTTCCCGGGGCACGAGATCATCTCGCGGCTCTTCCCGATCCATGTGCTGCTGCTGCCCGGGATCATGCTGGCGCTGATCGTCGCCCATCTGATCCTGGTCTTCCACCACAAGCACACCCAGTACCCCGGGCCCGGACGGGACCAGAAGTCGGTGGTCGGCATGCCGTTCATGCCGGTCTACATGGCCAAGGCCGGCGGCTTCTTCTTCCTGGTCTTCGGTGTGCTGACCTTCATGGGCGCGATCGCGACGATCAACCCCGTGTGGGCCTTCGGGCCCTACCGCCCCGATCTCGTCACCACGGGCGCCCAGCCCGACTGGTACCTCGGCTTCTCCGAAGGCCTGATCCGGGTGATGCCGGGATGGGAGATCAACGCCTTCGGGCACACCCTCGCCCTCGGCGTCCTCATCCCCTTCTCGCTCTTCCCGCTGATCATGCTGGCCATCGGTGTCTATCCGTTCGTCGAGGCCTGGATCACCGGCGACAAACGCGAGCACCATCTCCTCGACCGGCCCCGCAACGCACCCGTCCGCACCGGCCTCGGCGTGGCCTGGCTGAGTCTCTACGGGGTCCTGCTGATCGGCGGCGGCAACGACATCGTCGCCACCCGTCTCCACCTCTCCATCAACGCCATCACCTGGTTCGTCCGCATCGGCTTCTTCGTGGTGCCCGTCGTCGCCTTCGTCGTGACGAAACGGATCTGTCTGGGGTTGCAGCGCCGGGACCGCGACACGGTGCTGCACGGCCGTGAGACCGGCATCATCAAGCGGCTCCCGCACGGCGAGTACGTCGAGGTCCACGAGCCGCTCTCCCAGGGGCGGTTGTTCTCGCTCACGCAGCATGAGCAGGACCCTCCGTACGAGGTCGGGCCGGTCGTCGACGCGGGCGGGGTACGGCGCCGGGTCGGGCTCGGGGACCGGCTGCGGGCACGGCTCGCCCGCGCCATGTTCGGGCCCGGGACGCGGATCCCGAAACCGACGGTCGAGGAGTACGAGGAGTACCAGGACCATCGGGAACATCGGGAGCATCGGGAGGTCAGCGGCGGCGGGCACCACCACTGAGTACCGTGCTCCGGCAGGCGGCCGGGTCGCCCCACGCGGTCAGCAGCGCACGGGCCTTGGTCAGCCAGAGCGACAGGTCGTACTCCGCCGTGTACCCGATCGCGCCGTGCAGCTGGAGCGCCGTGCGCGCGGTCGCGTACGCCGCCTCGCACGCCGTCACCTTGGCCGCCGCCACATCCGCCGGGTCCAGGGTGAGCGCCGCCCCGAAGACCAGCGGGCGCGCGAACTCCAGGGCCACCTTCGCGTCCGCCAGCCGGTGCTTCACCGCCTGGAACGAGCCGACGGGCACCCCGAACTGGGTGCGCTGCCCGACATACGCCACCGTCCTGTCCAGGAGGGCCAGCCCGACGCCGAGGGCCTGGGCGGCTACCGCGAGACGGGCCCAGACGAGGGCCTGGGCGAGGGAGGGCGGGTGCGTGGCGAGGAGCTCGCCGCCGGGGGAGAGCGGGGTCAGGCGGCGGGCCGGGTCCAGGGAGGAGCGGACGGGGCCGTGACCAGGGGAGAGACGGAGCTCGCCCGCGTCCAGGTCGAGGGACAGGCGGGTCGTGGCCGCGTCGCCGTCCAGCGCGTACGCCCCCGGTGACGGTGCCACCGTGGCCAGCGCCTCCCCGGACACCAGGGCCGGGAGCAGGCGCTTGGCCGGGCCCGGGTCCTCCAGGCCGGCCAGGAGGACCGCCGCCGTGGCCGTCTCCACCAGGGGGCCTGGCACCGCGTGGCGCCCCAACTCCACGAAGGCGACGGCCAGTTCGACGGGAAGGGGGCCGAGACCCTCGTACGCCTCCGGCGCCGCCAGCGCGAAGACGCCGGCCTCCGCGATACGGGACCACAGCGCACGCCCCGCCTCGTGCTCCCCGCGCCCCCAGGCCCGTACGACGGACGGTGTGTCGGCGGCCGTCAGCAGGGCGTCCAGCGACTCGGCGAACGCCCGCTGCTCGGTGTCCAGCAGGAAGCGCATCAGCGGCGGCCCTTCAGGATGAGGTCACGCATCAGCGGCGGCCCTTCGGCAGGCCGAGGAGGCGCTCGGCGATGATGTCGCGCTGGATCTCGTTGGTGCCTGCGTAGACCGGGCCGGCGAGGGAGAAGACATAGCCCTCGGACCAGTCGGTGTCCGCCAACTCGCCTTCGTCGCCGAGCAGTTCGAGGGCCGTTTCGTGCAGGGCGATGTCGTACTCGGACCAGAACACCTTGTTCAGACTGGATTCGGGGCCGACCGGCGCGCCGTCCAGGAAGCGGGAGGCGGCCGCGTAGGTGAAGAGCTGGTAGGCGCGGGCGCCGATCAGCGCGTCGGCCACGCGGTCGTGCGCGGACGCCGGGCTTCCCTCGGCGTGCCAGAGGTCGAACAGCCGGTGCGCGGAGGCCAGGAAACGGCCAGGGGGGCGGAGCGTCAGACCGCGTTCGTTGCCGGCGGTGGACATGGCGATACGCCAGCCCTGGCCGGGCTCGCCGATGACGTCCTCGTCCGGGACGAACACGTCGTCGAGGAAGAGTTCGGCGAAGGCGGGCCTGCCGTCGAGGCGGCCGATCGGGCGGACCGTCACACCCGGTGCGCGCAGGTCGAACATCAGATACGTCAGGCCCTGGTGGGGCTTCGGGGTGCCCGGCTCGCTGCGGAACAGGCCGAACGCCCGGTCCGCGAACGCGGCACGCGACGACCAGGTCTTCTGGCCGGTCAGCAGCCAGCCCCCGTCCGTGCGCACGGCTCTGGAGGTCAGCGAGGCGAGGTCGGACCCGGCCTCGGGCTCCGACCAGGCCTGGGCCCAGACCACCTCACCGGAGGCCATCGGGGGCATTACGCGGGCGCGCTGCTCGGGCGTGCCGTGGTCGAAGAGGGTGGGGGCGAGGAGGCTGATGCCGTTCTGGCCGACGCGCCCCGGGGCGCCCGCCGCGTAGTACTCCTCCTCGAAGACCAGCCGGCGCAGCAGGCCCGCGTCGCGGCCGCCGTACGCGGCCGGCCAGTCCACCACCGACCAGCGGTCGGCGGACAGTTCGGCCTCCCAGACGCGGTGGGCGGCGAAGCCCTCCTCCGTCTCCAGGGAGGGAAGAGGCTCGGGCGGGACATGGGCGCGCAGCCAGGCGCGGGCCTCGGCGCGGAAGGCCTCGTCGGCGGGGGAGTGGGTGAGGTCCACGGGCGCACTCCTTCCCTAACAAGTGTTTGGTAGGTTAGCTTGCCGGTATGAAGAACGTCGAGGGTCCGGCCTATGTCCCCGGGCACGCGCTGCTCGGCGGCCGCACCGCCGTGATCACCGCGGCGGCCGGCGCGGGCATCGGCGGAGCCACCGCGCGACGCTTCCTGGAGGAGGGCGCGCGCGTGCTCATCAGCGACGCCCACACGCGCAGACTCAAGGAGTGCAGGACCGAGCTGGCCGGCGAGTTCGGGGCGGAGGCCGTCCGGGCGGTGCCGTGCGACGTGACCGACGAGGACCAGGTGCGGGCGCTCTTCGAGGCGGCCGTCCGGCTGCACGGCCGGCTCGACATCGTCGTCAACAACGCGGGCCTCGGCGGCACGGCGAACCTCGTCGACATGACCGACGCACAGTGGTCGAAGGTGCTGGACGTGACACTGAACGGCACGTTCCGCTGCACCCGGGAGGCTCTGCGGCTGATGCGGGACAGCGGCGACGGCGGCGTGATCGTCAACAACGCCTCCGTCGTCGGCTGGCGCGCCCAGCCCGGGCAGGCGCACTACGCCGCGGCGAAGGCCGGCGTGATGGCCCTGACCAGGTGCGCGGCGATCGAGGCGGCCGAGTACGGGGTGCGGATCAACGCCGTGTCGCCGAGCCTCGCCATGCATCCCCACCTCGCCAAGGTCACGACGCCCGAACTGCTGGAGGAACTCACCGCGCGCGAGGCCTTCGGGCGGTACGCCGAGCCGTGGGAGGTGGCCAACGTGATCGTGTTCCTGGCGTCCGGCTACTCCTCGTACATGACGGGCGAGGTCGTGTCCGTCAGCAACCAGCACCCGTGAGGACAATGAACAGCGTGCCGACCAAGAAGAAGCCCCAGGCGACCGCCGCCGCGCCCGCCCGTCGTCGTGAACTCCTCGACAAGGCCGCCGACGTCTTCGCCGAGCTGGGCTACAACGCCACCACCGTGCGCCGGATCGCGGACGACGTGGGCATGCTGGCGGGCAGCCTCTACTACTACTTCGAGTCCAAGGACGCGATGCTGGAGGAGATCCTGCGGACCTTCCTCGACGAACTCTGGGACGGGTACGACGCCGTCCTGGACGCCGAGCTGGGCCCCAGGGAAACCTTCGAGGCCCTGGTCACCGAGTCGTTCCGGGCGATCGACCGGCACCGCGCCGCCGTCGCGATCTACCAGGGCGAGGCGAAACAGCTGATCCTCCAGGACCGGTTCGCGTTCCTCGACGGGTCGCAGCGCAAGTTCGAGAAGGCGTGGCTGTCCACGCTGGAGCGCGGGGTCGCCGCCGAGGAGTTCCGGGCCGACCTGGACACCAGGCTCACCTACCGGTTCGTGCGCGACACCGTGTGGGTCGCCGCGTCCTGGTACCGGCCCGGCGGACAGCTCGGCCCGGAGGAGATCGCCCGGCAGTACCTGTCGATGGTCCTGGACGGGATCGCCGTACGCGAAGAGCCGCAGGTGAAGAGCCACAGATGAAGTGCCGCACGTGAAGCGCCGTACGTGAACAGTCGTCGACGTCAGGGGAGTTGCCATGGCCGAGGCCTACATCGTCGAAGCGGTCCGTACGCCCGTCGGGCGGCGCGGGGGAGGGCTCGGCCGGGTCCATCCGGCCGACCTCGGCGCGCACGCCCTCACAGCGCTCGTCGCACGCGCGGGCGTGGACCCGGCGGCCGTGGAGGACGTCGTCTTCGGCTGTCTGGACACCGTCGGACCGCAGGCCGGTGACATCGCGCGGACCAGCTGGCTGGCCGCCGGCCTGCCCGAGGAGGTACCGGGCACGACCGTCGACCGGCAGTGCGGCTCCTCGCAGCAGGCCGTGCACTTCGCCGCCCAGGCCGTGCTCTCCGGCACCCAGGACCTGGTGGTCGCGGGCGGCGTCCAGAACATGACGATGATCCCCATAGCCTTCGCCTCCCGCCAGGCCGCCGTACCCCTCGGGCTCACGGAGGGGCCCTTCGCGGGCAGCGAGGGGTGGCGGGCACGGTACGGGGACCGGCCGGTGAACCAGTTCGCCGGCGCCGAGATGATCGCCGCCAAGTGGGGCATCGGCCGCCGCGACCAGGAGGAGTACGCCCTGCGCTCCCACCAGCGGGCGGTACGGGCCGTGGACGAGGGCCGCTTCGCGCGCGAGACCGTGCCGTACGGGGACGTGACCGTCGACGAGGGGCCGCGCCGGGACACCTCCCTGGAGAAGATGGCCGCCCTGAAGCCGGTCATCGACGGCGGCACCGTCACCGCCGCCTGCTCCTCCCAGGTCTCCGACGGCGCCGCCGCGCTCCTCCTCGCCTCCGAACGGGCGGTACGGGAGCACGGGCTCACCCCGCGCGCCCGCGTGCACCACCTCTCCGTACGCGGTGAGGACCCCATCCGGATGCTCACCGCGCCGATCCCCGCGACCGCGTACGCCCTGAAGAAGACCGGCCTCACCCTCGACGCCATCGACCTCGTCGAGATCAACGAGGCCTTCGCACCGGTCGTCCTGGCCTGGCTGAAGGAGACGGGCGCCGACCCGGAGAAGGTCAACGTCAACGGCGGCGCGATCGCCCTCGGCCACCCCCTGGGCGCCACCGGCGCCAAGCTCATGACGACCCTCCTGCACGAACTGGAGCGCACGGGCGGCCGGTTCGGGCTCCAGACGATGTGCGAGGGGGGCGGGCAGGCGAACGTGACGATCATCGAGCGGCTGTGACGGCCGGCGGGCGGCTGTGACAGCCACCGGACGGCTGGAACAGCCACCGGGCGCTGAGCCTCAGGCGCCGCCGAGACGCTCGCGCACCTCCTCCGCCTCCTTCATGATCCGTTCCACCAGCTCCGCGCACGACGGCAGGTCGTCGATCACCCCGGCGACCTGGCCGGCCGCCATCACCCCCAGGTCCGTACGGCCGTCCACCATCGCGGACCTGAGCAGCATGGGCGTGTTGGCGGCGAGCAGGACCTGGCTCCAGGTGAGGTCCTTGCCGTGCCGCAGCGCGAGGCCGTCGCGGACCATACGGCGCCAGGTGAGCCCGGACAGCCGCCGGAACCCGGCCGCGTGCCGTACGGCGTGCGCCAGGGCGCGCGTGCGGCCGGACGCCTCCAGCGCGCTCACGAACTCCGTCCGGAGCATCCGGTGCGGCAGCCCGTCCACGGCCCTGGTGACGGTGACGTCCTTGACCGTCGCCGCCAGATAGCGGGCCTTCACCGCGTCGGGCACCGTCGAGTCCGAGGTGAGCAGGAACCGGGTGCCCATCGCGACCCCGGCCGCCCCGAACGCCAGTGCGGCCACCAGACCGCGCCCGTCGTGGAAGCCGCCGGCGGCGACGACGGGGATGTCGACGGCGTCCACGACCTGCGGCAGCAGCACGGTCGTCGCCACCTCGCCGGTGTGCCCGCCACCCTCGCCGCCCTGGACGACCACCGCGTCCGCACCCCACGCCGCCACCTTCTCGGCGTGCCGCCGGGCACCGACGGACGGGATCACGACCACGCCGGCGTCCTTGAGCTCGGCGATCAGCTCCCTCGACGGCGCGAGCGCGAACGACGCCACCCGGACGCCCTCCTCGACGATGATCCGCACCCGCTCCCGCGCGTCCCCCGCGTCGGCCCGCAGATTGACCCCGAAGGGCGCGCCGTCCGTACGGGACCTCACCTCCCGTACGGCGTCCCGGAGTTGGCCGGGTGTCATCGTCGCGGAGGCCAGGATGCCGAGCGCCCCCGCGTTCGCCGTGGCGGAGACCAGCCGGGGGCCGGCCACCCAGCCCATACCGGTCTGCACGATCGGATGGCGGACACCGACGAGCCGGGTGAGAGCGGTCTCCATCGGTCCGGTGTCCAGCGGTGCAGCCTCCAGCGGTCCGGTCTCCGGCGGTTCGGTCTGCGGGGGTCCGGTTTCCGGCGGTCCGGTCTCCATCAGCCTCGGACTTCCCGTGCGCGTATGTTCTCCGGGTCGATCACCTCGCGGATCAGCCGCAGCTCCGCGTCGGTCGGTTCACGGGTGTACGGCACCTCGTCCGGGACGGCGAGGGCGAAGCCGGTGGCCTCGGCGACCTGCTCGACCGTGACGCCCGGGTGCAGCGAGGCCAGCCGCATCGCATGGTCGGGCGTCGCGAAGTCGAACACCCCGAGGTCGGACACGACCCGCGGGAGGTGGTGGAAGCGGGCGGCGGCCGGATGCTCGGCCACTCGGTCGTAGCCGACCCCGCACACCATGTCGACCTTCTCCACGAAGACCCGCCGGGAGTGCCGGGGGACCCAGTAACTGGTCGGGTTGTTCAGGGTGTTGACCGGGGCGCCCCGCACCCCGAGCAGTTGTCGCCTCGGCTTCGCCCAGTCGCCGACGCAGGAGATGTTCTGGTTGCCGTACCGGTCGATCTGGCTCGCGCCCATCATCACGTGCCGTCGGCCGCCGGTGACCAGGGCCAGATGCCGCCGGTAGGGCAGCCATCCCTCGACGGTGCCGTCGAGGCCGACGAGCAGCGCCTCGCCGTCGGTCAGCAGCAGGTCCGGCGCGAAGGTCCGCTTGGCGAGGCGCGCGCCCAGCGAGGGGACGAGGCCCATGGGGCTGGCGAGGATCTCGCCGGCGCCGCGCCAGGCCTCGGCGCAGGCGATCACGCAGTACTCGGCGCGGGTCGCTCCGCCGCTCATGAGCCCTCCCTTCCCGTCTCTTCCCCGAGCCCCGTCGTCACGAGTCCTCCCTCTGCCAGGCCCGCACGGCCGCCCGGTAGGCGACCTCGTCGCCCGCCAGGAACCGGTCGGCGAACTCCTCCCACGGCATGCCCGCGTACGCCTTCTGAAAGGCCTCGTCCCGGCCGTAGTCGGGGGCGCAGGAGGTGAAGTGCGCGCCGTTCGGGGCCTCGATCACGCCCGTCACCACATGGCGTCCGACCAGCAGCGACTGGGGCGGTCCCTCCTTCGTCAACTCGGCGGTGTCCACGAGTCGTTCGCACGACACGTACGCCGAGTCGGCGGCCTCGCAGAACAGGTCGTCGAAGTACGGGTCGGGGCCCAGATACTGGCCGTTGCCCTGCCGGTCGGCCCGGTTGACGTGCACGAACGCGGCGTCCAGGCGCAGCGCGGGCATGGCGACGAAGGTCTCCCCGTCGTCGTACGGCGAGGTGACCGTCCGCAGCCCGGGGTTGACGCGCATCACGTCCGAGCCGATGCCCGCCCGTACCGGCAGGAAGGGCAGCCGGTGCGCGGCGGCCCGCAACCCCCACATGAACATCGCCTCGTCGACCTCCATCAGCTCGAACGCGCCCCGCTCGCGCGCCGCCCGGAAGTGGGGTTCGAGGGGGATGGAGTCGAGGGTGGCGAAGGCGGCGACCAGCTTCCGGACGCGTCCGGCGGCGGCGAGCATGCCGACGTCCGGGCCGCCGTACGAGACGACGGTGAGATCGGTGATCTCGGACCGGAGCAGTGCTCTCACCAGGGCCATCGGCTTGCGGCGCGAGCCCCAGCCGCCGATACCGAGGGTCATCCCGCTCGCCAGCCGCGAGACGGCCTCGTCGGCGGTCATCGTCTTGTCACTCACCCGGTGCCCTCTCTTCCTCTTCCGCGGCGCTTCCCTCGGCCCGCCCACGGGGCCCCGCTTTCTTGGCCGCCCCGACGGCCCCGGCCGTCCCGAGTGATCCGACCGCCCCGGCCTTCCCCGCCCTCCCGAAGGTGTCGCGGACCTCGTCGGCCACCCCGCTGAGGTTCGCCTCGAAGGTGAAGCCCTGCTCGAAGCGGTAGCTGCGGCGGACGTCGACGGGGTCGATGCCGTTGATGGCGGCCTTCGCCAGTCGCAGCAGCCGGCCGTCCTTCGCGGCGATCTCCCGCGCCAACTCCAGTGCGGCGGCGGGCAGTTCGGCACGCGGTACGACCCGCCACACCGAGCCGTGCGCCCGCAGCTCGTCGGCGGTCGCCGTACGCGAGGTGTAGTACAGCGCGCGCATCAGATGCTGTGGCACCAGCCGGGCCAGATGCGTCGCCGCGCCCAGCGCGCCCCGGTCCAGCTCCGGCAGCCCGAAGGTCGCGTCCTGGCTCGCCACGATCGCGTCGGCGTTGCCCGCCAGCCCGATCCCGCCGCCCAGACAGAACCCCTGTACGGCGGCGACCACCGGCACCTCGCACTCGTACACGGCGGCGAAGGCCTCCGCGCAGCCGTGGTTGGCGCCGATCAGCGCGCTCCGCCCCGCCGCCTGGATCTCCTTGATGTCCACCCCGGCGTTGAACCCGCGCCCCTCCGCCGCCAGCACCACACACCGGACCCCGGGATCACGGCCCGCTCCGCGCACGGCGTCGGCCAGCTCGAACCAGCCGCGCACCGGCAGCGCGTTGACGGGCGGGAAATCGATCGTGACGACGGAAATCCCCTTTTCCGGGGACGAGGTGGAGACACCCATCGGAGCATCAGCTACCTTCCACCTAACGTTTGTTAGGTACGGTCTCTTGGGGGGAAGGTAGCAGCGGATGCCGCTCAACGGGAAGGTCGCCGTCGTCACCGGCGGCACACGCGGCGTCGGCGCCGGTATCGCCCGGGCCTTCGCCGAAGCCGGCGCCGAGGTCGTGACCTGCGCCCGCCGCCCACCCGAAGTACCCCTCAAAGGAGCCGAGTTCATACCCCTCGATGTCCGGGACCCCGACGCCGTGCACCGCTTCTTCGCCGAACTGCCCCGCGTGGACGTCCTCGTGAACAACGCCGGCGGTACGCCCTACCGCCCGCTCACCGGGACCGACGCCCGCCGCCACGCCCGCGTCATCGAACTCAACCTCACCGCCCCGCTGACCGTCTCCCTCGCCGCCCACGCACACCTCCGGCGCGCCCGGGGCTCGATCGTCATGATCGGCAGCGTGAGCGGCAGCCGCCCCTCACCCGGCTCTGCGGCGTACGGCGCGGCCAAGGCCGGCCTCGAACACCTCGCGCGCTCCATGGCCGTGGAGTGGGCCCCGGAGATACGGGTCAACACCCTCGTCCTCGGCATGGTCCACACGGAGCTCTCCCACCTCCACTACGGCGACGACCACGGCATCGCCGCCGTCGCCCGCACCGTCCCCCTGGGCCGCCTCGCCGCCCCGTCCGACATCGGCGCCGCCGCCGTCTTCCTCGCCTCCGACACGGCCGCCTACATCACCGGCGCCTCCCTCCACCTCCACGGCGGCGGCGAACGCCCGGCCTTCCTGGAGGCGTCGACGGCCGTCACCGACGAAGGAGAAACACGATGAACACCACGTCGACCGGCACGACAAGGGGCACACATCGGCTCTGCGAGGGGTGCGTCGTCGTTGTGACCGGCGCGGGCCGCGGCCTCGGGCGCGCGCACGCGCTGGCGTACGCCGCCGAGGGCGCCCGCGTGGTCGTCAACGACCTCGGCGTGGGGCTCGACGGCACACCGGGCCCCGACAGCCCGGCGGCCCGGGTCGTCGAGGAGATCCGCGCCGGGGGCGGGGACGCGGTCGCACACGGCGGGGACATCGCCACGAGCGCCGGCGCCGCCTCCCTCGTCCGCACCGCCCTGGACACCTACGGCCGACTCGACACCCTCGTCAACAACGCCGGCTTCCTCCGCGACCGCATGCTCGTCAACCTCGACGAGGACGACTGGGACGCCGTCCTGAGCGTCCACCTCAAGGGCCACTTCCTCCCCCTGAAACACGCCGCCGCCCACTGGCGCGCCGAGACCAAGGCGGGCCGCACCCCGGCCGCGCGCATCGTCAACACCAGCAGCGGCGCGGGCCTGCTCGGCTCGCTCGGCCAGGGCAACTACAGCGCCGCCAAGGCCGGCATCGTCGGCCTCACCCTCGTCGCCGCCGCCGAACTCGCCCGCTACGGCGTCCAGGTCAACGCCATCGCCCCCGCCGCCCGCACCAGGATGACCGAGAACACCTTCGCCGAGACCATGACCGCCCCCGGCACCGGCTTCGACACGATGGCCCCGGAGAACGTCTCCCCGCTGGTGGTGTGGCTGGGCTCCCCCGCGAGCGAGGGCGTCACCGGCCGGGTCTTCGAGACGGAGGGCGGCCGCATCACCGTCATGGAGGGCTGGCACCCGGGCCCCAGCACGGACAAAGGGGCACGCTGGGAGCCGACGGAGGCAGGGGAGGCCGTACGGAAACTCCTGGCAGAGGCAGCCCGCCCACACCCGGTGTACGGCACCTAGCCACCGGGGCCGCTGCCCCCAGCGGCGCGTGGAACCACGGCCACTCGTCACAGCAACGCCCACCCCGAGTCTTCAGGGACGCGTGGAACCACGGCCACTTGTCGCCGCAACGCCCACCCCCACTCTTCAGGGGCGCGGGGAACTGCGCGACAAGCCCCCACGCACCCGCACCCGCCGACCCACCGACCCAACCACCCCCTCCCGCGCCCCCCACCCCCTCCCGGCCCACCCACCCCTCCCGCGCCCCCAAAAGAACTACGTGTCGCACTCCAAAACCGTCCGACACAACCCACACCGAGCCCGCACCCGCCCCCGCACCGGCACCCGAATCCGCTGATGACACGTCGGACAGGGAAACGACACCCGCAACGGCCCGACCCCCCGCCCCTCAGGCGTGAACACATACGGCACCCCCACCCCCGGCGAAGCCGACCGCAGGTCCCGCGCCTGGCGCCGATCCCGCGCGTACCGCCGCCGCCCCGCCCACCCCGCCGCCGTCAGCGGCGGCTGCCGCCCGTCCCGCAGAGCCCGCCCCCGACCCTCCACGTACGCCGAGTACGCCTGAGCGCTGGTGAACCACACCGACGGATCCTCCCCGAACAGCTGCGCCCGCTTGGCCAGCACATACCCGAACTCCTCCGGCGTCAGATACCCCAGCTTCTGCGACGACGCGGCGTCCTCCCGGTACGCGTCCAGCAGCAGCCACCCCGCCCCCAGATACGTCGCCGCCGTGTCCGTGAGGATCTCGTTGTCCCGCGTGCCCGGGAAGGACAGCCCGAGCCGGTGCAGATAGACATGCATGACCTCGTGCGCGAGGGCCGCCCCGATGTCCCGGCGGTGCGTACGGAAACGGTCGTTGAGCTCGACGAAGTACTCGGGCCCCGCCGCCAGCTCGACGTTCGCCGCCTGCGTCATCTCCCGGAACCCGACGATCATCCGGGCATCCGGCAGCCGATAGTGCCGCAACAGCTCCCGGGCCACCCGCTGCGCACCGAGATGCAGATCGTCGGTGTCGCAGAACGCCACGTCGACAGGGGCCACACTGGTGGCGAAGGTCTGGATCGTGTCGTACGAGAGCCGCTTGTACAGCGCGGTGATCGACGCCCGCACGGTGTCCAGGTGCGGGTAGCCGTGCTCGACAGGTCCGCCGTTCGCCACGTCCGCACCCCCAAAGACGCCTCGATACGTTCCACTCTAAGCCGGTGCGGGCGGCGAACCGGGGCGTCGTAGGGTGACGACCATGACCACCAGCAACACCGACGCGGCGAACACGAACACGAACGAGCGGGCCGACGCCGTCGACCCGGACGTCCGGGCCGAACTCACCCGGCTGCGGGACAGCATCGACAACATCGACGCCGCCGTCGTCCACATGCTCGCCGAACGCTTCAAGTGCACCCAGCGGGTCGGCCACCTCAAGGCCGCGCACCAACTGCCCGCCGCCGACCTGGGCCGCGAGGCACAACAGATCAACCGGCTGCGTGGACTCGCCGAAAGTGCCAAGCTGGACCCGGCGTTCGCCGAGAAGCTGCTGAACTTCATCATCGCCGAGGTCATCCGGCACCACGAACGCATCGCGGAGGACGCCCTGCACGCCACGACCGGCACAGCACCAGACGCAGGGGAGTGACATCACGCCCTCCAACGGGCATCCTGCGTGAGCACTCCTCGTCAGGAAACGACTACACGCGGTGAGAGGCCATGCCGTCGGAAGCCAAGATCCTCATCGTCGACGACCATGAGGACACGCTGTACGCCCTGGAAAGCGCCCTGGCCCCGCTCGGCTACCGCCTCACCCGCGCCACCAGCGGCGACGCGGCACTCAAGGAAGTCCTCCGCGGCCAGATCGGCCTGCTCCTCCTCGACGTCCGCATGCCCGGCGTCAGCGGCCTCGACGTCGTCCACTACATGCGCGGCGTCGAACAGACCCAGCACATCCCCGTCATCCTCCTCACCGGCTTCGGCCCCGACGCCGAACTCACCTCCGCCGCCTTCCGCCTCGGCGTCGCCGACCTCGTCATGAAACCCATCGACCCCTGGGCCCTGCGCACCAAGGTCCGCTACCTCTACGACGCCCACGCACGCACCCACGCCCTCGAACGCGAAGTCCGCGACCTGCGCGCCCGCCTCAAGGACCACGAGGAACTCAAGGCCGACGGCGACGGCAGCCACGAGAACGAAGGGCGCGTCCCCGCGCAGCCCAGGCGCGCGAAAGACCCGGCATAGGCCGCATGCGGCCGGACACACGGCGCACGCGACCGGACAAAGGTCGCGTACCAGGCCCGCCCCTGTCCTGTGCCAAAGGCATCAGGCAGCATGTCCCTCATGTCCGTACTGACGCGCGACGAAGCGCATGCCCGTGCTCGGCTCCTCGACGTCCACCGCTACGAGATCGCCCTCGACCTCACGCGCGGCGACGAGACCTTCGACTCCCGTACCGTCATCCACTTCACCGTACGGGGGAAGAAGAAGGCCGCGGACACCTTCGTCGAGGTCAAGCCCGCCGAACTGCGCTCCGTCACCCTCGACGGAGAACCCCTCGACCCCGAGACCCTCGACGGCAACCGCCTCCCCCTCAAGGGCCTCACCCCGGGCACCCACGAACTGCGCGTCGACGCCGCCATGCGCTACTCCCGCACCGGCGAGGGCATGCACCGCTTCACCGACCCCACCGACGACGAGACCTACGTCTACACCCAGCTCTTCATGGACGACGTCCAACGCGTCTTCGCCGCCTTCGACCAACCCGACCTCAAGGCCGTCTTCGACCTCACCGTCACCGCCCCCGAAGCCTGGACCGTCCTCGCCAACGGCGTCACCGAACGACACGACGACGGCACCTGGCGGGCCGCCACCACCCCCCTGATCTCCACCTACCTCGTCGCCGTCGCCGCCGGCCCCTGGCACTCCGTGCGCACCGAACACCACGGCCTGCCCTTCGGCATCCACTGCCGCCGCTCGCTCGCCCCCCACCTCGACACCGACGCCGACGAGATCCTCGACATCACCCGCGCCCTCTACGACCGCTACCACGAGAAGTTCGAGGAGCCGTACCCCTTCGACTCCTACGACCAGGCCTTCGTCCCCGAGTTCAACGCCGGCGCCATGGAGAACCCCGGCCTCGTCACCTTCCGCGACGAGTTCATCTACCGCTCCGCCGTCACCGACACCGAACGCCAGACCCGCGCCATGGTCATCGCCCACGAGATGGCCCACATGTGGTTCGGCGACCTCGTCACCCTCAGGTGGTGGGACGACATCTGGCTGAACGAGTCGTTCGCCGAGTACATGGGCTACCAGACCCTCACCGAGGCGACGCGCTTCACCGACACCTGGGTCGACTTCGGCATCGCCCGCAAGGCCTGGGGCTACGACGCCGACCAGCGCCCCTCCACCCACCCCGTCGCCCCCGAGAACGTCGACGACACCGCCGCCGCCCTCCTCAACTTCGACGGCATCTCCTACGCCAAGGGCGCCTCCGCCCTGCGCCAACTCGTCGCCTGGCTCGGCGAGAAGGACTTCCTCGCCGGCATCAACGCCCACTTCACCCGCCACCGCTTCGGCAACGCCACCCTCGCCGACTTCATCGACAACCTCGCCGGCGCCACCGAACGCGACGTCCACGCCTGGGCCGACACCTGGCTGCGCACCACCGGCGTCGACACCCTCACCCCCAAGCTCGGCCGCGCCGCCGACGGCACCCACACCCTCACCGTCGACCACACCGGCAGCCGCCCCCACCACATCGCCGTCGGCATCTACGACCGCGACCCCGGCGACGACCAGGGCCACCTCACCCTCCGCGGCCGCGTCGAACTCGACATCCCGCAGACCGCCGAGCAGCCCATCGGCAAACGCCCCGCACTCCTCCTCCTCAACGACGGCGACCTCACCTACGCCAAGGTCCGCTTCGACCCCGAATCCTTCACCGCCGTCACCGGCCACCTCTCGGGCCTCCCCGACCCGCTCACCCGCGCCGTCGTCTGGAACGCCCTGCGCGACGCCGTACGCGACGCCGAACTCCCGCCCACCGCCTACCTGGAAGCCGCCCGCACCCACCTCCCGCGCGAGACCGACCTCGCCGTCGTCCAAGGCGTCCTCGCCTTCGCCACCACCCAGGTCGCCGACCGCTTCCTCGCCCCCGAACAGCGCGCCGCCGGCCTCGCCACCCTCGGCTCCCTGTGCCGCGACCTCATCCGCCGCACCGAGGACGGCGACAACCCCGGCCTGCGCCTCACCGCCGTACGCCACTTCATCGACGTCGCCGCCCACCCCGAGGCCATCGCCGCCTGGCTCGCCGACGGCACGGTCCCCGGCGGGCCCGAGCTCGACCCCGAACTGCGCTGGCGCGTCCTCGGCCGCCTCGCCGTCCTCGGCGCGATCGACGCCGCCGGGATCGCCGCGGAACTGGAACGGGACCCCAGCGCCAGCGGCCAGGAGGGCGCCGCCCGCTGCCGCGCCGCACTGCCCGAACCGGAGGCCAAGCAGGCCGCCTGGGAGGCCATGTTCACCACCGACGACCTCTCCAACTACCTGTTCACCGCCACCGCCCAGGGGTTCTGGCAGCCCGAACAGGCGGAACTCCTCCAGGAGTACGTCGAGCGCTACTGGGCCGACTCGGTGGCACTGGCCGCCCGGCGAGGACCGGCGATCGCGGAAGCCGCGGGGCGGTGGGCGTTCCCGGTGTACGCGGTGGATCCGCAGACGCTGGGGCTCGGGGAACGGTGCCTTCAGGACGGCGAGCTGATTCCGGCGCTGCGGCGAAAGCTCGTCGATCAGCTGGACGACCTCGCGCGGGCTTTGAAGGTGAGAGAGGTGTAGCGCGCCCCAAAGGGCGCGGGGAACTGCGCGACAAGCCACGGACGGCCCGCGCCCGGACGACATGCGCTGAGGTACGGCGCCCCCGAGCGGAGCGCCGTACCCTCTTTTGGTTGTAATTAACGGCTTTTTCGGGCTCAGCACCCGATTGGCGTACAAGATGGGATTCCCCGTGCCCCGGAGGAATCCATGACCGCCGCACCCCTCGCCTCGGGACCCCAAGGTCCCGGCGCGCTCCGGCCGTTGCTCGACACCGTGCTCGACGCGTTGCGCGCGGGGGCCGAGGACCGGGGCGGCCCCCTCCCCGCCGGCGGCCCGGAAGCGGTCGCGGCCATGGTGCGGGACACACTCGGGGAGGCGCTCCCCGTCGAAGGCGAGCCGGACGCCCTCCAGCGGCTCGTCCGGGCCCTCGCGGCAGGCACCGCCGACCCGGCCGACCCCCTGTGCGCGGCCCACCTCCACACCCCGCCCCTGGCCGTGGCAGCCGCCGCCGACCTCGCCGTCTCCGTACTGAACCCGTCCCTCGACTCCTGGGACCAGGCCCCGGCCGCCTCCGCCCTCGAAGCCCTGGTGACCCAGGCCCTGGCAGGCGAGATCGGCGCCGCCGACGCGCTGGTCACCACCGGCGGCACCGAGTCCAACCACCTCGCCGTCCTCCTGGCCAGGGAAACACACCCCGGAGTACGGCTCATCTGCGGAGCCAACGCCCACCACTCCCTCCCCCGCGCCGCCTGGCTCCTCGGCCTCCCCGACCCCGTCGTCGTCCCGACCCCCGCCGGCACCCTCGACCCCGCCGCCCTGGACGACGCCCTCACCCACCTCCAAGGGCCCCTCCTCGTCGCCGCCACCGCAGGCACCACCGACGCCGGACTCATCGACCCACTGCCCGAGATCGCCGACCTGTGCGCGGCCCACGGCGCCCGCCTCCACATCGACGCGGCCTACGGCGGCGGCCTCCTCCTCAGCGACCGGCACCGGGCCCGCCTCGACGGCCTCGCCCGCGCCCACACCGTCACCCTGGACCTGCACAAACTCGGCTGGCAGCCCGTCGCCGCCGGACTCCTCGCCGTACGCGACGCCCCCGACCTCACCGTCCTCGACCACCGCGCGGACTACCTCAACGCGGACGACGACACCGAGGCCGGACTGCCCGACCTCCTCGGCCGGTCCCTGCGGACCACCCGACGACCCGACATCCTCAAGATCGCCGTCACCCTCAAGACCCTGGGCCGCACCGGACTCGGCGCACTCGTCGACCAGGTCTGCGCACTCGCCCAGGAGTTCGCCGCCACCGTCGAAGCACACCCCGGCTTCGAACTCCACGACCGGCCCACCATCAGCACGGTCCTCTTCCGGCCCGCCGGAGCATCCGACGACACCGTCGCCGCCGTCCGCCGCCGGCTCCTCCACGACGGCCGGGCCGTCATAGGCCGCGCCGTACTCGACGGCCGCCTCTGGCTCAAGGCCACCCTGCTCAACCCCCACACCCGGCCCGGCGACCTCGCCGCCCTGCTGAAGCTCGTAGAACTCGCAGAAGGACACACCCCCACATGAGCACGCCCCCACCCCAGGAACAGCACGAACCCGAGGCCCCCCGCGACCTCGTCGGCGTCGGCATCGGACCCGCCAACCTCTCCCTCGCCGCCCTCGCCCACCCCCTCGCCGAACTCGACGCCGTGTTCTACGAACAACGCCCCACCTTCGACTGGCACCCCGGGCTGCTCATCGAGGGCGCCACCGTCCAGGTCCCCTTCCTCGCCGACCTGGTGACACTCGCCGACCCGACGAGCCCCTGGTCCTTCCTGAACCACCTCAGGACCCGCGACCGGCTCTACCCGTTCTACTTCGCCGAGCGCTTCCACATCCAGCGCGCCGAGTACGACGCCTACTGCCGCTGGGTCGCCGAGAACCTCCCCGGACTACGGTTCGGCCACCAGGTCGACTCGGTGCGCTGGAACCCCGAACGCGACCTGTTCGAGGTCGACTTCAGCGAACTCGACGGCGACGGAGACGTCGCGGCACTCGGCCGTACCTACGCCCGGAACATCGTCCTCGGCGTCGGCACCGAACCGTACGTACCCGAACCCCTCAAGCCACTCGTCGAGGCGGCCGGCGTGCCCGTCGTCCACGCCGCGGACTACCTCGCCGAACGCGACCGTCTCCTCGCCGCCGGACACGTCACCGTCATCGGCGCGGGACAGTCCGGAGCCGAGGTCTTCCTCGATCTGCTGCGGCACCGGCCCACGGGCCGGGAGAAACTGCACTGGCTGGGACGCACGGAGGCGTTCGCGCCCATGGAGTACTCCAAGCTCGGCCTCGAACACTTCACACCGGACTACAGCCGCTACTTCCACGCCCTCGCCGAACCGACCCGCGACCGCCTCGTCGCCGCCCAGTGGCAGCTCCACAAGGGCATCGGCGCCGACACCATCGCCGCCATCCACGACGAGCTGTACCGCCGCACCCTCGACGGCGGCTGGCCCGACGCCGTCCTCACCCCCGGCGTCCACGTCCGCACCGCCGGCCGCCTCGCCACCACCAAGGTCGAACTCCACCTCGAACACCTCGAACAGGGCACCCGCTCCCGCCTCACCACCGACGCCGTCGTCCTCGCCACCGGCTACCACGAACGCCCCCTCGACCGCGTCCTCGCCGGCCTCGACCCGTACATGCGACGAGACAACCGCGAGCGCCCCCGCGTCGACGACCGGTTCCGGATGATCCTCGACCCGTCCGTCACCGCCGCCGGCTGCCACGTCTACGTCCAGAACGCCGAACTGCACACCCACGGCGTCGGCGCCCCCGACCTCGGCCTCGCCGCCTGGCGCAGCGCCACCATCCTCAACACCCTCACCGGCAAGGAGCCTTACCCCCTGCCCGGCCGCACCGCCTTCACCACCTTCGGCCTCCAGCCCCGGCCGCACATCCCGACCGCCCGACAGGAGAAGACCCTCACCCCGCTGACCCCGCTCGCCGACGTAAGGTAATCGACAGGCAAAGAAGTAGGGCAGGAGTGGTGACGGCTGCAAGAAAGATGCCTACCTTTCGGCCATGACCAGCACCCGCACAGGCACGACCTGGATCGCCGCCCACCGCTCCGCCGTCATCGACCCCCACGAAGCCTTCAAACTCTTCGAGGTCCGCGCCTTCACCGACCAGACCGTACGCCAGACCCTCCGCCCCGCAGGCGGCGGCGACGCACTACGCGTCCACCTCAGCAACCGCTACGGCCACACCCCACTGGAGATCGGCGGCGCCCACCTCGCCCGCCGCACCGAAGGCAGCACCATCGACCCCACCACCGACGTCACCCTCCTCTTCGCCGGCGCCGAAACCGCCACCGTCCCACCCGGCGAAGACATCATCAGCGACCCCGTCGAAGGCCCCGTCACCGCGGGCGAAGAACTCGCCCTCAGCCTCTACCTCCCCGGCGACACCGGCCTCACCACCCACTCCGCCATCCCCTACGACATCGGCCACGCCGTCCCCGGCAACCAACTCACCGCCGCATCCCTCGACGAGTCCGACGAACTCATCACCGGCCACTTCATCACCGGCATCGACGTCCTCGCCCCCGAGAACACCCGCATCGCCGTCGCCTTCGGGGACTCCTGGATCGAGGGCATGGCCACCACCCCCGGCACCGGCCACAGCTTCCCCGCCCAGCTCGACCGCCGCCTCACCAACGGCTGGATCGTCGCCACCGGCATCTCCGGCAACCGACTCCTCACCGACGAGATCGGCGCCCACCTGCTCTCCCGAGTGGAACGGGACGTCCTCGACATCCCCGGCGCCAGCCACGTCATCATCCACACCGGCCTCAACGACCTCGGCCTGCCCGGCGCCATCGCCTTCCCCGAACCCGCCAAACTCCCCACGGCCGCCGACCTCATCACCGGCCTGACCACCCTCGCCGACCGCCTCCACACCGCCGGCCTCACCGTCATCGGCACCACCCTCGGCCCCTACGCCGGCACCGTCTACCCCGGCTACGACACCGACGAGGGCCAAGCCGTACGCGCCGAGGTCAACACCTGGCTCCTCGGCGACACCCACCCCTTCGACGCCGTCATCGACATCGCCGCCGCCGTCGCGGACCCCGACCACCCCACCAGGATCCGCGACGACCACAACAGCGGCGACGGCCTCCACGTCAACGACGCCGGCGCCAAAGCCATCGCCGACGCCGTCGACCTCTCACTCCTCAATCTCTAGAAGACCGGCGTACCGTTCCGCGTCAGCTTCCAGTCCACCGACGCGAACGCCGCCGGATCGATCGACCCCTTCGCCTTCACCCACGCGATCATCGTGTTACGGATCTCGTCCGAGTTCGACCACAACAACTGGGCCGCGGCCACATGCGGGAAATTGCCACCGCCGTTGGCCCGGTAGTTGTTCACCGCGAACACGAACTTCCGATCGTCCGCGAGCACCTCACCCTCGAACCGGACGTTCGTGATCCGCGACCCCGCCGGCTTCGCGATGTCGATCTCGTACGACAGACCGCTCACCGCGTCGTAGTTGTAGTCCGGCGTCCCGTTCGCGTTCGTCAGCTTCGCCGGATCCACCACCGCGTCCGCCGCCGTCTGCACGAAATAGTTCGCCGAATACTCCAGATACGCCTTCATCTGCGCACCCGTCATCAGACGCGCCTCCAGCGTGTTCTCGAAGACATACAGACCGGCGACATCGCGGATGGTGACGTTCCCCGCCGGGATCACCGCGCTCCGCGAGAACGCCGCGGCCTGCGACAGCACCGGCAACGACCCGTACTCACCCGAGGCCAGCGCCTGCCTCACCGTGTCCGCCTGGATGTGGTTGATCAGATCGATGATCGCCACATCCTTGTACGGCGCCTCCACCGACGTCATCTCGGCCGCGTTCGTACCGATGACCTGGTTGACGTACGCCACGACCTTCTCGTGCTCGTCACCCAGCATCTTCACGATCTTCGGGTCCTCCTCCACCGTGTTGGAGTTCAGAACCTGCGCCGCGACCTTCTCGACCTTCCAGCAGCCCTTGCTCCACACCAGCTCGAAGTCGAACAACGTCAGCCGCTGCCCCCACTTCAACGGCTCCGACAGCACGACCTGCTTACCGGTCTCCTTGTTGGTGACGAAGTACTCCGGAATCTCCGTGTGCGCGTGCCCCACCAGAATCGCGTCGATCCCCGGCACCTGCTCCGCGACAAGTCCCGCCGCGTTCTCGATGTACGGCAGCTGATCACCGTACGACGACGTCCCCGAAGACCCGCTGTGCGCCGACACGATGACGACATCCGCCCCCATCGACCGCAGCCTCGGCACCCACTTCGCCGCCTGCTCCTCCAGCCCCGGGAACGTCATCTTCCCCTGCACATTCGCCTTGTCCCAGATCGCGATACCCGGGTTCGTCAGCCCGAGCACCGCCACCTTCACATCACGCCCGTACGGCGTACGCAGCCGATGCATGCTGTACGGCGGAAACGCGGGACGAAGCGTCTTGGCGTCCAGCGCGTTGGCGCCCAACAGCGGGAAACGACACTGCTCCTGGAACTTCCGCAGCACCGGAATGCCGTAGTTGAACTCGTGGTTGCCCAGCGCCGCCGCGTCATACTCCATCGCGTTCATCGCCTGCGCCATCGGATGCACCGGACCACCCTTGGCGGTGATCGGGTCCACCTTCGCGTAGTAGTACGACAACTGCGTGCCCTGGATGGTGTCACCGGCGTCGATCAACAACGTGTTCCGGCGCCCCTTCTCCTTACGGATCCGGTCCACCAGCGTGGAGACCTTGGCGAGACCGACGTCGTTGTGCGCCTTGTCGTCGAACTCCTTGTCCGTGAAGTAGTCCCAGTTGAAGACATTGCCATGCAGGTCCGTCGTCCCCATCACGGTGAACGCGTACCGCTTCGGGGCCGGGGCCTTCTTCCCGCTCCCCGACACCGTGGCCGCCTGCGCGCTCGGAGCCACGGCCGCACCGGCGACGGCCACTCCCGCACCTGTCACGGCCGACTTCTTCAGGAACTTCCGACGGTTCAAGGGCATAACGGGGCACTCCTCGGGGGAACGGACGAACGCGACTCGACGCGCGTAGACAACGGAACCGAACAACACAGGACCCGCACTACAACGCGCGTAGATTCTGACCCGAACCGCCCCCACCACAACAGACCCCACAGGTTTCGATCTGGTGACCTGCAAGGTCCACGACCAGGCCACCGGTGACAGAGTGGGACGTATGACCACCAGCCCAGAGGCAGCCCCACCCACCGCCGCCCCCTACGGCACCCCCGACGCACCCCGCATCGCCGTCCACGGCGAAGCCCACCTCGAATGCGACCCCGACCTGGCCCGCATCGACGTCACCGTCCTCGCCCGAGGTAAAGACCGCCGCACCGCCCTCGACGACCTCACCCGCCGCAACACCACCGTCCTCGACCTCATCAAAACCTACGGCCAAGCCGTCGAACGACTCGAAACCGGCGCCCTCTCCCTCACCCCCGAACTCAAGGAGAAGGGACGCGGCGAACGCATCCACGCCTACCACGGCCGCGTCCACATCACCGCCGAACTCACCGACTTCACCGCACTCGGCGAACTCACCACCCGCCTCGCCGACCTCGACCTCACCCGCGTCGACGGCCCCTGGTGGTCCCTCCGCCCCGACTCACCCGCCCACAAACAAGCCCGCCAACAAGCCGTACACGAAGCCGTACAACGCGCCAAGGAGTACGCCGAAGCCCTGGGCACCACCCTCGCCGCCCTCGTCGAACTCGCCGACATCGACGCGGAAGCCCCGCAGCCCCTCCACCACGCGGCCGCCGGCAGCCGTATGCGCTCCATGGCCGCCGCAGTCGAGGACACCGCCGCCCCCCTCGACCTCGAACCCCAACGCCAGAGCGTCTACGCACAGGTCAACGCCCGCTTCACCATGCGGCCACCCCGACTGTGACCCGACACCGGGGCGCGCCCGGCCGACGACCGACCCGGGCGCTCCTTCAGCTCTTGGTGATTACTTGTCAATTACCCTTCACATGACGGCCGTTGAGTAGTCACGCCCCGCCAAATCACTACCGGCGGGTAAGCCATAGGCTCGAAAACATGCGCCGAGCAAAGATCGTCTGCACCCTCGGGCCCGCCACCGACTCGTACGACCAGATCAAGGCCCTGGTCGAGGCCGGCATGGACATCGCCCGCTTCAACCTCAGCCACGGCGGCCACGCCGAACACGACGAGCGCTACCAGCACGTCCGCAAGGCCGCCGACGAGACCGGCCGCAGCGTCGGCACCCTCGCCGACCTTCAAGGCCCGAAGATCCGCCTCGGCCGCTTCACCGAAGGCCCCGTACTCCTTGAACGCGACGACACCTTCACCAT
The DNA here is from genome assembly GCF_040297125.1 of Streptomyces sp. NPDC001868. Classification (NCBI taxonomy): domain Bacteria; kingdom Bacillati; phylum Actinomycetota; class Actinomycetes; order Kitasatosporales; family Streptomycetaceae; genus Streptomyces; species Streptomyces sp. NPDC001868. Next base: position 41,150 of record NZ_JBEOYO010000058.1, read on the forward strand.
CAGCGTGGAGGAAGGCGTCGAAGGCGACAGCGAGATCTGCGGCACGACATACGACGGCCTGGCCGCCGACGTCAGCCCCGGCGACCACATCCTCGTCGACGACGGCAAGGTCACCCTCGAAGTCATGGCGGTGGACGGCCCCCACGTCCGTACGAAGGTCATCGAAGGGGGCGTGGTCTCCGACCACAAGGGACTGAACCTGCCCGGAGTCGCCGTCTCGGTCCCCGCACTGTCGGAGAAAGACAAGGAAGACCTCCGCTGGGCACTCCGCACCGGCTTCGACATCATCGCCCTGTCCTTCGTCCGCTCCGGCCGCGACATCGAGGACGTCCACCGCATCATGGACGAGGAGGGCCGGCGGCTCCCCGTCATCGCCAAGATCGAGAAACCACAGGCCGTCGACACCATCGACGAGATCGTCGCCGCCTTCGACGGCATCATGGTCGCCCGCGGCGACCTCGGCGTCGAGATGCCCCTCGAACAGGTCCCCCTCGTTCAGAAACGCACGGTCAAGCTCGCCAAGCGCAACGCCAAACCGGTCATCGTCGCCACCCAGATGCTCGACTCGATGATCAATAACTCCCGGCCCACCCGCGCCGAGGTCAGCGACGTCGCCAACGCGGTCCTCGACGGCACGGACGCGGTGATGCTGTCCGGCGAGACCAGCGTCGGCAAATACGCGGTGGAGACGGTCCGCACGATGAGCCGCATCGTGGCGGCGTCGGAATCGGAGATGCTGGCGAAAGGCCTCCCGCCCCTCACCGAGCACAACAAACCCCGCACCCAGGGCGGCGCCATGGCCCGCGCCGCAGCCGAGATCGGCGACTTCCTCGACGCCAAGTTCCTGGTCGCCTTCAGCCAATCCGGCGACACGGCCCGCCGCCTCTCCCGCTACCGCTCGCCCATCCCACTCCTGGCCTTCACCCCGGACCCGGCGACCCGCTCGCAGCTGAGCCTGACGTGGGGCGTGGAGACCTTCCTCGGCCCGAGCGTCGACTCCACGGACGCGATGGTCGACCAGGTGGATGAGCTACTGCTCAAGTACGGCCGTTGCAAGAAGGGCGACGTGGTCGTGATCACGGCCGGCTCACCTCCGGGGGTGGCGGGCTTCACGAACATGGTGCGCGTGCATCACATTGGGGAGGACGACAGTCCGAAGTAGGGGTTAGTACTTCGGGCCTACGTGGGTGTCGAGGAGGGCGACGGAGGCCTTCTTGGCGACGGAGATGTTGTACGGGTTGCCGGCGCGAGTGCAGTGCGTCCAGTCGATGCCGAGTTTGTCGAGGGTGTCGGTGTAGAGCTGCCGGATGTCGTCGGACTTGTTGGTGAAGAAGTAGCGCGGGTACTCGTAGCGCTTGCGTTCACCGCCGACGAGGCGAGTCGTCCAGTTGGTGATGCGGCAGCCGTCGGAGTGAATGAGGCCGCGGAGGAACTTCCAAGGGCGGGCGTCGACGATCTCCTGCTGCCAGGGTTCGAGGGCGATGCGGCGCTCGTGCTTCCTGCCCGGGCCGTGCTGGGGGAACAGACAGTGCAGGTGTTTCGAGTAGACCTTCACGTTATGGCAGCCGATCTTACGGACGCGACAGACGGCGTTTCCGGGAAACACAGCGCGCATGGCCTGCTCACAGTCGTCGATGAGGCCGGGCCACGAGTCGGCGCACGTGACCATGAGGTTGGGCACGCGATGCTGGGAGTAGTGGCTGATATGCCCGTCGCCGAGGTAAAGCCCGAGTAGATAGCTGTACGCCGGTTCGTCGAGCTCTCGTCCGTCGCACCGAGGGCAGGGTGGACTGTGGCGGCCGGGGCATTCGCCGCGCTGCGCTAGATCGCGGTGCTTCCAATAGCCGACGGTCCCGAGCGGAACGTTGAGCTTGCGGGCAACCTCTGCGTTCCTCGCGCCGCCGCGCAGCAACGTGAGGGCTTTCTGTCGCACTTCAGTGCCATGGAAGTTCATGCGACCACTCTGTGTCACTGATCGCGACCGCGTGCAGCAAAAAGCGGATGTTCACGAGAACGTGGACATCCGCTTTTCGACAGGTACCGGGTGCGGGACTCGAACCCGCAAGCCCTCACGGGCAGAGGTGTTTGAGACCTCCGTGTATACCGTTCCACCAACCCGGCTGGTGCTTCGGAGAGTGTACCGGTTCACCGTGCTGCGCCGCAGCTAGGTACCCTGCTACCAGCAGTACCCCTGCCCTGAACGAGGAGCCCCCGTGACCGCCCCCGAGTCGCCCCAGCCCGTCGCCGACGACGACAAGTCGCACGTGCCTCCGCTGACGACCCGTGTCGTCATCGCCGAGGACGAGGCGCTGATCCGCCTTGATCTGAAGGAGATGCTCGAAGAGGAGGGCTACTCCGTCGTGGGTGAGGCCGGTGATGGGGAGCAGGCCATCGAGCTGGCCCGGGAGCACCGGCCGGACCTCGTGATTCTCGATGTGAAGATGCCGAAGATGGATGGCATCTCGGCGGCGGAGAAGATCGCCGAGGAGCGCATCGCGCCCGTGCTGATGCTGACCGCTTTCTCGCAGCGTGACCTTGTCGAGCGTGCCCGGGATGCCGGTGCGATGGCGTATCTGGTGAAGCCGTTCAGTAAGAGTGATGTCGTGCCGGCGATCGAGATGGCCGTGTCGCGGTTCACGGAGTTGAAGGAGTTGGAGAAGGAGGTCGCCGACCTCACGCTCCGGCTGGAGACTCGCAAGCTGGTGGACCGTGCGAAGTCGATTCTGCAGACGGAGTACGGGTTGACGGAGCCGGCGGCGTTCCGGTGGATCCAGAAGACGTCGATGGATCGTCGGATGTCGATGCAGCAGGTGGCCGAGGCGGTCATTCTGGATGCCGACGAGAAGAAGGCCGCGAAGGGCTGATCCCCGCCATGTAGCACGTTCGTACGTTCGCGTATACGACGAGGCCCGCACTCCCTACCTGAAAGGGGGTGCGGGCCTCGTTGTGGGTGGGTCGGAGGCTAGTCCTCGCCGAGGTAGGCCTTGCGGACGGACTCGTCGTGGAGCAGGTCGGAGCCCGTCCCGGAGAGGACGATCTTGCCGATCTCCATGACGTGACCCTGGTCGGCGAGGGAGAGCGCGGCTTGGGCGTTCTGTTCGACGAGCAGGATCGTGGTGCCTTGGGATTTGAGTTCGGCGATGGTGGCCATGATCTTCTGCATCATGATCGGGGAGAGGCCCATGGAGGGCTCGTCGAGCATGAGCAGTTTCGGTTGGGACATCAGGGCGCGGCCCATGGCGAGCATCTGCTGCTCGCCGCCGGACAGGGTGCCCGCGGCTTGCTTACGGCGTTCTCCGAGGATGGGGAAGAGGTCGTAGGCGCGTTGGATGTCTTTTTCGATGCCGGGCTTGTCGTTGCGCAGGAAGGCGCCGAGGCGGAGGTTGTCCTCGATGGTCATGCGCGGGAAGATGTGCCGCCCCTCGGGGGAGTGGGCGAGTCCGAGCGAGACGATGTCGTGTGCGGGGACTTTCTTCAGTGACTTGCCGTTGAACTTGATCTGGCCGCCGGCCGGCTTGAGCAGTCCTGACAGGGTGCGCAGGGTGGTGGTCTTGCCGGCGCCGTTGGTGCCGATGAGGGTGACGACTTCGCCGGCGTCGACCTTGAAGGAGATGCCCTTGACGGCTTCGATCTTGCCGTAGGCGACTCGGAGGTCGTCGACTTCGAGGAGTGCGGTCATCGGTCGTTCTCCTTGCCGGGCGCGGTGTCCTTTGTGGGCTCGGCGTTCGCTTCGGCGGCTTCGACTTCGGCGACCTCGTCCTGGCCGGGTGCGTCTTCGAAGGGTTCGCCGAGGTAGGCGGCGACGACGCGTTCGTCGCCCTGCACGGTGGCGCTGTCGCCCTCGACGAGTTTTTCGCCTTGGACGAGGACGGCGACGCGGTCGCAGAGGTTGAAGATGAACCGCATGTCGTGCTCGATGACGAGGACGGCGATGCCCTTGTCGCGGATGGCGAAGACCAGTTCTTCGGTCGTTCGCGTCTCCTGGGGGTTCATGCCGGCGGTGGGCTCGTCGAGGAGGAGCAGGCCGGGCTCGCTCGCGAGTGCTCGGGCGATTTCCAGCTTGCGCTGTTCGCCGTAGGGGAGGTTGCGGGCGAGGTGTTCGGCTTTGGCGTCGAGGCCGACGAACTCGAGGAGTTCCATGGCGCGTTCGCGGGAGGCCTTTTCGGCCTTGTGGAAGCCGGGGCCGCGCAGGAGGGCGGACCAGAGGCCTTCCTTGGTGCGGGTGTGGCGTCCGACGAGGACGTTTTCCAGGACCGTCATGTTGGCGAAGAGACGGATGTTCTGGAAGGTGCGGGCGATGCCTGCCGCGGTGACCTTGAAGGATTTGGGCGGGAGGACTTGGCCCTTGTAGCGGACTTCGCCCTCGGTGGGGATGTAGAGGCCGGTGAGGCAGTTGAAGAAGGTGGTCTTGCCGGCGCCGTTGGGGCCGATGAGGCCGACGATCTCGCCGCTGTTGACGGTGAGGTTGACGTTGCGTACGGCGGTGAGGCCGCCGAAGCGCATGGTGACGCCGCGGGCGTCGAGGACGGTCTCGGCGGGGGTTGCGCCGGGGGTGGTGTCCTTGGTGGTGGTGTCGGTGGTCATGGGTCAGGCCCCTGCCTTGCTGAGGACTGTGGGTGCTTCGGCCTCTTCGTGGAATTCGAGCTGGCGGCGCCGGTTGGGGATGAGGCCTTCCGGGCGGAAGCGCATGAGCAGCACGAGCGCGAGTCCGAAGGCGAAGAGCTGGAGGTCGCCGAGGAACTGGAGCTTGGCGGGGATGAGGTAGAGCAGTGCGGCGCCGACGAGGGGGCCGCTGATGGTGCCCATGCCGCCGAGGACGACGGCCGCCAGGAGGAACGCGGAGTTCGGCGGGACGACGTGGGCGAACTGGTACTGCTCGGGTGTCACGGTGTAGGTGACGTGCGCCTGGACGGTGCCGGCGAGGCCCGCGAGTGCGGCGCCGAGCGCGAAGGCGATCAGCTTGACGCGGAAGCCGTTGATGCCCATCGCCAGTGCGGCTGTCTCGTCCTCGCGGATGGCGATCCAGGCGCGGCCGATGCGGGAGTCGCTGCTGCGTCGGAAGACCACCACGACCACGAACGTGATGAGGAGCATCAGGAAGAAGTAGTTGGCGAACCGGGCGATGGTGAATCCGGCGATGGTGTGTTCCTGGCCGAAGTCGAACCCGAGGATGTTGAGGTTCGGGATCGAGGAGATGCCGTTGGAGCCGTTGGTGATGTCGGGTCCGGAGGTGCCGTCCATGTTGAGGACGGCGAGGCGGAAGATCTCACCGAAGCCGAGGGTGACGATGGCGAGGTAGTCGCCGCGCAGTCGGAGGGTGGGGGCGCCGATGATGACGCCGAAGATCATGGCGACGACGGCGCCGAGGATGGCGCTGGCCCAGAACGGCAGGTGGATGTCGAAGGGTGAGGAGGGGGAGCCGGAGACCATGGCCGCGGTGTAGGCGCCGACGCCGAGGAAGGCGACGTATCCGAGGTCGAGGAGGCCGGCGAGGCCGACGACGATGTTGAGGCCGAGGGCGACGGTGGCGAAGATCAGGATGTAGACGCCGATGGTCGCGTAGCGGTCGTCGGACTGGGTGAAGGGGAACGCGGCGGCCGCGACGAATGCGCCGATCATGGTGACGGTGCGGTGCTTGGCCGTGAGTGCGGAGACTCGTGCGGCGAGGCCGGCCTTGGAGAGGGCGGCGAAGCCGAAGCCGGCGGTGATGAGGAAGCCGACGAAGAGTTCGTCGTATTCGGTGCCGATGCCGTAGGTGAAGACGATCAGACCGAGGCTGAGTGCCGCGACGATGACGAGGATCTCGGCGTAGGCGGGGAGCTGGCGGGCCGGGGTGGCGGTGCCGCCGGCGAAGCAGGCCTTGACGACGGACCAGTTGTTGCGGATGCCGAGTTGGAATTGTTCCCAGGCGGTGTCCTCGGGGTCGGCGATCTCGGGCTGCGGCCGTGTGAAGGGCAGGGCGAGTGCGCCGAGGAGGGCGGCGAGGGTGGCGACGGCGACGACGTAGCCGCCGGGCTCCAGGTTGACGACGCCGCCGAGCTGGACGCTGATGGCGAGGACGGTGTACCAGGCGGTGGTGAAGGTGCCGAGTGCGGCCATTTTGAGGGCGCTGTCGGCGCCGGCGGGGGTGAGCCAGCGCAGGCCCTTGATGCCGTAGGAGGCGAGGCCGAGCAGGGCGGTGAGGGCGCCGCCGATGAGGACGAGGACCTGGAGGCCGCCGGGGTATCCGTAGACCGTGAGGTTGCCGGGGAAGGCGGAGGTCCAGGTCCAGGAGAGGAAGGCGGAGATCACGGCGAGGACGCCGCCGCCGGTGGCGAGGGCGCGGCCGATGTTCTCGGGGATGCCGACGAGGCCCCGGGGGGTGGTGTCGTGCTTGGCGGTGGGCGCGGAGGCCGCGGTGGTGTTTGTGGTCATCGGTGTCACGCCCTGTCCGCCACGCGCTCGCCGAGCAGGCCCTGTGGCCTGAACAGGAGCACGAGGATGAGGAGTACGAACGCCCAGACGTTGGCCCAGGACTGGCTGCCGAACTGCTCCATGCCGGGGATTTCGGCGATGTATGCGGTGGAGAGGGCTTCGGCGAGGCCGAGGACGACGCCGCCGAGCATGGCGCCGTAGATGTTGCCGATGCCGCCGAGGACGGCGGCGGTGAAGGCCTTGAGGCCGAGGATGAAGCCCATGCGGAACTGGACCTGGCCGTACTTGAGGCCGTAGGCCACGGCTCCGACGGCGGCGAACGCGGCGCCGAGGGCGAAGGCGACCACGATGATGCGGTCGGTGTTGATGCCCATGAGCTTGGCGGTGTCGGGGTCCTGTGCGGTGGCCTGCATGCCGCGGCCGGTGCGGGTCTTCATGACGAAGTAGGCGAGGACCGCCATGCTGATCGGGGCGGCGACGAGGAGGAAGATGTCACCGGTCTGGATGGTGACGTTGCCGATCTCGAAGGGGCCGCCCTTGATCTGGGGGAAGTTGACGGATTCCTTGGCGTCCGGGTACCAGGCCCATACGGCTTGCTGGAGGGCGAGGGAGAGGCCGATGGCGGTGATGAGGGGTGCCAGGCGTGGGGCGGTGCGCAGGGGGCGGTAGGCGAGGCGTTCCGCTCCGACTGCGGCGAGGACGGCGACGATGATGCCGCCGATGAGCATGAGGGGCAGCGCGACCCACAGGGTGGTGCCGTCGGGCAGCACGTACAGGTAGACCGTGATGGCACCGAAGCCGCCCAGCATGAAGATCTCACCGTGGGCGAAGTTGATGAGCTGGACGATGCCATAGACCATCGTGTAGCCGATGGCGACCAGCCCGTACATGGATCCTAGTAGCAGGCCGTTGACCAGCTGCTGCGGCAGTTCGTTCACCGCATGTCCTCCGAGACTTTCGGATGTTCGACGAATGTGACCGGATGCGAGTCCGCGCGGGGCGCTGTGGTGCAGCGCCCCGCGCGGCTCATGAGTGTGCGGGTGGGGTCAGCCGGTGTACGTTCCGGACTCGACCGCCTTCCACTCCCCGCCTTCGACCTTGTAGACGGTGAGCTGCTTGTTGGTCGTGTCGCCGTATTCGTCGAAGGAGACCTTGCCGGTGACGCCGTCGAAGGAGACGTTCTGCATGGCCTCGGTGATCTTGGCGCGGGCGTCGTCGGGGAGCTTGCCGTCGTTGTCCTCGACGACCTTCTTCACGGCTTCGATGATCGCCCAGGCGCTGTCGTAGGAGTAGCCGCCGTAGGCCGCGTAGGGCTCCTTGTAGCCCTCGGTCTTGTAGTTGGCGACGAAGTCCTTGGCGGAGGGGAGTTCCTCGACCGGGGCGCCGACGGAGGTGGAGAAGTCGCCGGTGGCGGCGTCGCCGCCGAGGTCCATGTAGGCGGGGTTGTTGATGCCGTCGCCGCCGGCGACGGGGATGTTGGCGCCGGCTGCCTTGATCTGCTTGGTCAGCGGGCCGGCCTGCGGGTATTCGCCGCCGTAGTAGACGACGTCGGCGCCGGAGGACTTGACCTTGGTGGCGACCGCGGAGAAGTCCTTGGTCTCGGGGTCGATGTGCTCGGTGCCGACGACCTTGCCGCCGAGCTTCTTGAACTCGTCGGTGAAGGTGGCGGCGAGGCCGGCGCCGTAGGTCTTCTTGTCGTCGATGACGAAGACCTTGGTCTTCTTGGCCTTGTTGTACAGGTACTGCGCGGCGAACGGGCCCTGGATGGCGTCCGTGGTCGCGGTGCGGAAGTACGACTTGTACGGGCGGACCTTCTTGGTCTTCCAGTCGGCGCCCTGGGTGAGGGTGGGGCCGGTGTTGGCGGGGGAGACCTCGACGAGCTTGGCGTCCTCGAAGACCTTCTGCATGGACTCGGCGACCGAGGAGTTCAGGGGGCCGACGACGCCGAGGACGTCCTTGTTGGCGACGAAGGTGGCGGCGTTCTGCTGGCCCGAGGAGGGCTGTGCCTGGTCGTCGAGGGCGTCGATCTCGAAGGTTATGCCTTCGACGTACTTCTGCTTGTTGGCGGTCTTGACCGCGAGGTCGGCGGAGTTCTTGATGCCGAGGCCCATGGCGGAGAGGTCACCGGTCAGCGGGGCGTCGACGCCGATGACGACCTTGATGCCATCGCTGGTGTCCGAGCCGCCGTTGCCCTCGTCGCGCGATCCGCAGGCGGTGAGTGTGAGTGCTCCCGCCGCCAGAGCAGCGGTGATGGCGATGAGCGAACGTTGACGCACGGTCAGTCCTTTCCCTGGCGCGGCCCTTCCTGTTTGGAAGCGGCCGAGTCGAGCGCTGGGCCGAAGACGTGACTTCGATTCCGTTGGCGCGGTGACTGGGCGTGACTCTAAGCGTGTGTGGGGAACGTGGAGGAGGGTCTGACCAAGGCTGTGACGCTCTTGTTATGACACGAGGTAATGCAGAGCGGTACTCAGTGGGTGGTTGTGTGGAATTCAGGCCGATTCGCCCTGTCCACATGGTGAGAACGTGCAGGGTCGACGCGGGTAGGTTCAGGAGTGTTCAGGCGTTTGGTGATGACGTGGATTCGTTGCTACAGGCGACTTGAAGGGCGTCGGAAAGGTCCTGTGCGTAGCGCTCACCCAAGATGAAGCTGTGCGCTTCTATTGCGCGCGTATTACGTAGAGTTACGTCCAGGAAAGGAAGTCCGGCGTTCTTCGGCACTTTCCCGCATTCCGTGACGCGCATGGTGACGGCGATCTTCCGGGGTTCTTTCGTCCCGATCCGGAACGGAGTGCGCGGGTCCGTGCGTAGGGAGAGCCCCGCGTAGGGCTGGGTCATCCCTTCGACCGTGATCGGGGGGCCGTACAGCACGCTCAGCTCCAGTTCGAAACCGAAGCGTTCGCGCGGTGTCCCGGCGGAGCGGGGTGCCGGGCCCAGGTAGCTCACGCCGATGGCCTGGGAGGGGTAGGGCGTCTCCCGCGGTGTCGGCTCCGGTGGCGCGGCCGGCTCCGGGCGGGTGGCGTACAGATAGCCGCCGCCCCCGAGGACGACGACGGCCGCGGCTCCCGCGAGCACGGCGCGGCGATGCCGGGCGTACGCCCGTGCGAACAGCCCGTGCGCGGGCTCGGGTCGGGGTGGGGTGTCCGGTTCCGGAGCGTCCCACGCGCGCGTGCCCTCGCCCGGCTCCACCGGGCCGACTCCGCTCACCGCCAGGGTCTCCCGCCGGGGCCGCCCGAGCGGTACCAGTCCCGGCAGCCCGTGCGGGCCCGCCGGTCGATCAGCCGCTCCGCCGCGGCCGAACCCGCGCGCTTCTTCTCGGCCCGTGCCGCGTCCACGACCTCCCGCAGGATGTCGTACTGCCCGTTCGACAGCCCCATGGACTGATAGTCCCCGTAGGTGTCGCCGTCCAGCGTCTCCCGCGACCAGTGCGCGACGAGCTTGGCGCACAGTTCCTCGGGCGGGGTGGCCGAGGGTGACGGCGAGCCGCCGCCCCGCGCGGCCGTCGAGCCGCTCGTCGCGGCGGAAGTCGCGCCGGTTGAGCCGCCGGTCGCTCCCGATCCCGTGCACCCGGTGACCAGGACGCCGGTCAGCAGCGCCAGGCCGAGCCCCAGCGCGGCCCCCGGCCAGGGGGCGCCTCCCGTTCCCATGCCTCGACGCTAGAGCCTGTCCGCCCCGGGGGACCAGGGGCGGAGCGACCTTCACCCTCGCCCGCCCCGCGTCCGCAAGGGGCAACCTGATCAAACCGATCAAACCGGGCAAATCAATCGGACCGATCAATCCGACGTCCGCTCGGGCCGGCCGTCGGCCGTCGGGGCGTCCCGCAGCAGACAGGTCAGCCGGGCCGTGCACACCCGCTTGCCGGCCTCGTCGCTGACGACGATCTCGTACGTGGCCGTCGAGCGCCCCCGGTGCAGCGGTGTGGCGACACCGGTGACCAGCCCGGACCGTACGCCCCGGTGGTGTGTGCAGTTCAGGTCCACACCCACGGCGATCTTGGAGCTGCCGGCGTGCAGCATGGAGCCGACCGACCCCAGCGTCTCCGCCAGCACGGCGGACGCGCCGCCGTGCAGCAGTCCGTACGGCTGGGTGTTGCCCTCCACCGGCATCGTCCCGACGACCCGGTCCGCGGACGCCTCCACGATCCGTACGCCCATACGGGTGCCCAGGTGCCCGGCGGAGAACATCGCGACGAGGTCGATGCCGAGGGTCGCGTACTCGTCGATGACCTCTTGCGGGAACTTCGCGTGGTGCTGCTCGCCCATGGGGCTCCGTTCGTCGTCGATCGCCTGCTCCGCCGGCGAATCGGGCGCCGGCCCCTCCTGAGCAAACGCTCAGTCGGTCGACGATTGTTCCAGACGGACGACGACGGACTTGCTGGCCGGGGTGTTGCTGGTGTCGGCGGTGGCGTCCAGCGGGACCAGGACGTTGGTCTCCGGGTAGTAGGCCGCCGCGCAGCCGCGGGCCGTCGGATAGTGCACGACCCGGAAGCCGTCGGCCCGGCGCTCCACACCGTCCTTCCACTCGCCCACGAGATCCACGTACGACCCGTCGGCGAGCTTCAGCGCCCGCGCGTCCTCGGGGTTGACCAGGACGACCCGGCGGCCGTTCCTGATGCCCCGGTAGCGGTCGTCGAGGCCGTAGATCGTGGTGTTGTACTGGTCGTGCGAGCGCAGCGTCTGCAGCAGCAGGCGGCCCTCGGGCAGTTCGGGGTACTCGACGGGCGCGGCCGTGAAGTTGGCCTTGCCGGTGGCCGTGGGGAAGCGGCGCTCGTCGCGCGGGGCGTGCGGGAGGGCGAAGCCGTTCGGGTCGGCCACGCGCGCGTTGAAGTCCTGGAAACCGGGGACCACGCGCGCGATGCGGTCGCGGATCGTCGCGTAGTCCTTCTCGAACTCCTCCCACGGGGTGCGGCTGTCCTCGCCGAGGACCCGGCGGGCGAGCCGGCACACGATGGCGGGCTCGGACAGCAGCTGCCCGCTCGCGGGCTCCAGGCGGCCGCGTGAGGCGTGCACCATGCCCATCGAGTCCTCGACGGTCACGAACTGCTCGCCGCCGCCCTGGAGATCGCGCTCCGTGCGGCCCAGGGTCGGCAGGATCAGCGCCCGCGCGCCCGTGACGGCGTGCGAGCGGTTCAGCTTCGTCGACACGTGCACGGTGAGCCGGGCGCGGCGCATCGCCGCCTCGGTGACCTCCGTGTCGGGGGACGCCGACACGAAGTTGCCGCCCATCGCGAAGAACACCTTGGCCCTGTCGTCGCGCATGGCCTTGATGGCGCGCACGACGTCGTAGCCGTGCTCCCTGGGCGGGGCGAAGCCGAACTCCTTCTCCAGGGCGTCCAGGAAGGCCGGGGCGGGCCGTTCGAAGATGCCCATCGTGCGGTCGCCCTGCACGTTCGAGTGGCCGCGCACCGGGCAGACGCCGGCGCCGGGGCGGCCGATGTTGCCGCGCAGCAGAAGGAAGTTGACCACCTCGCGGATGGTCGGCACCGAGTGCTTGTGCTGGGTGAGGCCCATGGCCCAGCAGACGATGGTCCGCTTCGAGGCGAGGACCATGCGCAGCGCCTCGTCGATCTTCTCGCGCGTGAGACCGGTCGCGGTGAGCGTCTCGTCCCAGTCGGCGGCGCGGGCGGCGGCGGCGAACTCCTCGTACCCGTGGGTGTGTTCGCGGACGAACTCCTCGTCGACCGCCCCCTCCGTGTCCAGGATCAGCTTGTTGAGGAGGCGGAACAGGGCCTGGTCGCCGCCGATGCGGATCTGCAGGAACAGATCGGTGAGGGCGGCGCCCTTGAGCATGCCCTGCGGGGTCTGCGGGTTCTTGAACCGCTCCAGGCCGGCCTCGGGCAGCGGGTTCACGGTGATGATCTTCGCGCCGTTCGCCTTGGCCTTCTCAAGGGCGGAGAGCATCCGGGGGTGGTTCGTCCCCGGGTTCTGCCCGGCGACGACGATCAGATCGGCCTTGTAGAGGTCCTCCAGCAGGACGCTGCCCTTGCCGATGCCGATCGTCTCGTTGAGCGCGGAGCCCGACGACTCGTGGCACATGTTGGAGCAGTCCGGCAGGTTGTTCGTGCCGAACTCGCGGGCGAAGAGCTGGTACAGGAACGCGGCCTCGTTGCTGGTCCGGCCGGAGGTGTAGAAGAGGGCCTCGTCGGGGGAGGCGAGGGCCTTCAGCTCCTCGGCGACGATGTCGAAGGCACGCTCCCAGGACACCGGCTCGTACCGGTCGCCGCCCTCGGGGAGGTACATGGGGTGGGTGAGCCGCCCCTGCTGTCCCAGCCAGTAGCCACTGCGCGTGGCGAGATCGGCCACGCTGTGGGCGGCGAAGAACTCCGGGGTGACACGCCTCAGCGTGGCCTCCTCGGCGACCGCCTTCGCGCCGTTCTCACAGAACTCCGCCGCGTGCCGGTGCTCCGGCTCCGGCCAGGCGCAGCCCGGGCAGTCGAAGCCGTCCTTCTGATTGACCCGCAGCAGGGTCAGCGCGGTCCGCTTGACGCCCATCTGCTGCTGGGCGATCCGCAGGGTGTGCCCGATGGCGGGGAGCCCCGCCGCGGCATGCTTCGGCTCCGCGACCTGCGGCGCGTCCTGAACCGGATCACTCTTCGGCGCCTTGCCGGCCATGGCTGCTCCCCATTCGCATACGTCCACTGATCCGAGCGCGAGGCTACGCCTCCGATCCTCGCACGTGTCACCGACGACGATCGAGGGCCGCCGTGGCCGGGCCGGGGTTGGTCCAGGGCTGGTCCGGGGGCGGAGGGGCGAGCGGCGGGGTGTCGGGGGCGGGATTGTCGGGAGGTGGGGGTGGGAGGGGCACCGCCGAGCACCACCGTCGCCCCGAGCTGGGGAAGCGGCGGAGAACTCGGCTCGGCGAGAGACGGAGACTGCCGTCGGCCGCAGCCGGGCCGACCGGCCCAGCACGCTGGCCGTGGGCAGCGCGAACTCCGCGCACACGGCCAGCGTCACAGAACAAACCCCGTCCCGGACCGGACCGCTGCCCCGGCGGCGTCCCGGCGGCGTTCAGGGCGGGGCCCGGTGGTGTGGAATCGGCCATCGGCCCCGGCGCCCGGGCGGCCCTCGACTCGTACCTGGGGTCCGGGTGTCAGTGGTACGTGGCAGGATCGGGTGCGTGGCAGAGACAGGATCGAAGAAGACCGACAGCACCCCCGGCGGCAGCCGTCCCAGGCTCATGCTCATGGACGGGCATTCGCTGGCCTATCGCGCGTTCTTCGCGCTGCCCGCGGAGAACTTCACGACGGCGACGGGCCAGCCGACCAACGCGATCTACGGCTTCGCGTCGATGCTGGCGAACACGCTGCGCGACGAGGCCCCCACCCACTTCGCGGTCGCGTTCGACGTCTCCCGCAAGACCTGGCGTTCGGAGGAGTTCACCGAGTACAAGGCGAACCGCTCGAAGACCCCGGACGAGTTCAAGGGCCAGGTCGAGCTGATCGGCGAGCTGCTCGACGCGATGCACGCCGTCCGCTTCGCGGTCGACGGCTTCGAGGCCGACGACATCATCGCCACCCTCGCCACCCAGGCCGAGGCGGAGGGCTTCGAGGTCCTCATCGTCACCGGCGACCGCGACTCCTTCCAGCTCGTCAGCGAGCACACCACCGTGCTCTACCCGACGAAGGGCGTCTCGGAGCTGACCCGGTTCACCCCGGAGAAGGTGTTCGAGAAGTACGGCCTCACCCCGGCCCAGTACCCGGACTTCGCGGCCCTGCGCGGCGACCCGTCCGACAACCTCCCCGGCATCCCCGGCGTCGGCGAGAAGACCGCCGCGAAGTGGATCAACCAGTTCGGTTCGTTCGCGGATCTCGTCGAGCGCGTCGAGGAGGTCAAGGGCAAGGCCGGGCAGAACCTCCGCGACCACCTGGAGGCCGTCAAGCTCAACCGCCGCCTCACCGAGATGGTGCGCACGGTCGACCTGCCCAAGACCGTCCCCGACCTGGAGCGCGCCGCGTACGACCGCACGGCCGTCGCGATGGTCCTGGACACCCTGGAGATCCGCAACCCGTCGCTGCGCGAGCGCCTGCTGGCCGTCGACCCGGGCGCCGAGGAGGCCGACGCCGGTCAGCCGCCCGCCCCGGGCGTCGAGGTGGACGGCACGGTGCTCGGCTCGGGCGAGCTGGCCCCCTGGCTCACCGAGCACGGCACGGAGGTCCTCGGTGTCGCCACGGTCGACACCTGGGCGCTCGGCACGGGCTCGGTCGCCGAGATCGCGCTCGCCGCCGCCGGGGGAGCGGCCGGCTGGTTCGACCCGACCCAGCTGGACGAGACGGACGAGACCGCTTGGGCGGCCTGGCTCGCCGACGCCGCCAGGCCGAAGGTGTTCCACAACGCCAAGGCCGCGATGCGGGTCTTCGCCGAGCACGGCTGGACCGTCGAGGGCGTCGGTATGGACACCGCGCTCGCCGCGTACCTGGTCAAGCCGGGCCGCCGCTCCTTCGACCTGGACGCGCTGTCCCTGGAGTACCTGGGCCGCGAGCTGGCCCCCGCCGCCACGGCCGACGGCCAGCTGGCCTTCGGCGCGGACGAGGGCGCCGAGGCCGACGCGCTGATGGTGCAGGCGCGCGCGATCCTCGACCTGGGCGAGGCCTTCGGCGAGCGCCTGGCCGAGGTCGGCGCGGCCGATCTCCTCCGCGATGTGGAGCTGCCCACCTCCGCGCTGTTGGCCCGGATGGAGCGCCACGGCATCGCGGCGGACCGGCCCCATCTGGAGGCCATGGAGCAGATGTTCGCGGGAGCCGTGCAGCAGGCGGTGAAGGAGGCGCACGCGGCGGCGGGGCACGAGTTCAACCTGGGCTCGCCCAAGCAGCTCCAGGAAGTTCTCTTCGGCGAGCTGGGCCTGCCCAAGACCAAGCGCACGAAGACGGGCTACACCACGGACGCGGACGCCCTCGCCTGGCTCGCCGGCCAGACGGACAACGAACTGCCGGTGATCATGCTCCGCCACCGTGAGCAGGCGAAGCTCCGCGTCACCGTCGAGGGCCTGATCAAGACGATCGCCGCGGACGGCCGTATCCACACCACGTTCAACCAGACGGTCGCCGCCACGGGCCGTCTGTCGTCGGTGGACCCGAACCTCCAGAACATCCCGGTCCGCACCGACGAGGGCCGTGGCATCCGTCGCGGCTTCGTCGTCGGCGAGGGCTTCGAGTCGCTGATGACGGCGGACTACAGCCAGATCGAACTGCGCGTGATGGCCCACCTCTCCGAGGACGCGGGCCTGATCGAGGCGTTCACCTCCGGCGAGGACCTGCACACCACGGCCGCGGCCCAGGTGTTCGGGGTCGAGCAGTCCGCCGTGGACGCCGAGATGCGCCGCAAGATCAAGGCGATGTCGTACGGCCTGGCCTACGGTCTGTCCGCGTTCGGCCTCTCCCAGCAGCTGAACATCGACGCGGGCGAGGCGCGGGCCCTGATGGACGCGTACTTCGAGCGGTTCGGCGGCGTACGGGACTATCTGCGCCGGGCCGTGGACGAGGCGCGGGCGACGGGGTACACGGCGACGATCTTCGGGCGCCGCCGCTATCTCCCCGACCTCAACAGCGACAACCGCCAGCGTCGCGAGGCCGCCGAGCGGATGGCTCTCAACGCGCCCATCCAGGGCACGGCCGCCGACATCGTCAAGATCGCCATGCTGAACGTCGGCCGCGCCATGGACGAGGCCGGTCTCGCCTCCCGCATGCTCCTCCAGGTCCACGACGAAATCGTCCTGGAGATCGCCCCCGGGGAACGCGACCGCACCGAACAGATCCTCCGCCACGAGATGGCCAACGCCGTCCAGCTGAGGGCCCCGCTCGACGTCTCGGTGGGCTACGGCCCGGACTGGGAGTCGGCGGCCCACTAGCGACCCCGGTGCGGGCTTCGTCGCCGGGTGCGGGCCCGGTGGGGCTTCTCGCGCAGTTCCCCGCGCCCCTAGAAGCAACGGCCCCTGCGGGCCGTTGAAAAAGCACGGGGCGCAGCCCCTGCTTTTTCAGGGGCGTGG
>NZ_JBEOYO010000059.1:0-25557 GCF_040297125.1 Streptomyces sp. NPDC001868
CGGACCGTGCGGGTGATGGCGTCCGCGCCGCTGCACGGCGGTGAGCTTGAGCGCCGAGGCCGTTCCGGGGCACCCCGGCACGGACACCGGCACGGGCGACGACGAGGAGATCGAGACCGAGGCCTTCTGGGACTACGAGGGAGGCTTCGTCGACGAGGCGACCGGCATCGCCGGGACGGTCGAGAGCGACGAGGAGCACGGAGAGGGCCGGCAATGGCTCATCGACCTGACCCGGACGGGCCTAAGCGACCGGGTCGTCTACCCCGAGCCGGTGTCCGGCCCGCCGAAGGCACTCGGTGACGGCACCTGGTACACCGTCTCCGACACCGGCGACACCGTCCGTATATGGGCGCTGAGTTGACTCGGAGACGAGGCCGGAGGAGCACCCGCCGTCGCCCGGTGCGGCGGCGGAACGGTGAACTTCTCGATCTTGGGCACACGGTGAGTTGATCTTCCCATCGGTCCTACGAGGGGGCATGCCGTGACCACACCCGCGCAACGTACAGCGCCTGCGAACCGCCGACGAGGGTTCGACCTCCGCTCCACCGCCCTATTCTTCGTCCTTCTCGCCATGGTCGTCAGCATGGTGGGCTTCGCGGTCCACACCGTGGCCGGCGCTCTGGAGCGGCGCCCCGCCTGGGTGTTCGTCCTAATCGTGGTGGCTGTCGCAGGTCTCGCGGGTTCCCTGCGTCTGCGGCGCCGGTGGCACGTGGCGAGCGCGGCACGCCGAGCGGCGGCGGCACTCGACCGGGCGGCGAGGGAAGCCGCCGACTGCCTGGAGGCCGAGGTCGAAGCCCGGGCCGAAGCCGGGACCGAGGCGCCGACGGTTCCCCGTCCGCGTCCGGCCGCCGACGACACCGTCGAGACCGTCGATGCCGACTACGACGCCCTGACACCCGAGGAGTTCGAGGAGGCGGTCGCCGCCCTCTGCGAACGTGACGGCTGCACCGCCGTCGAGGTCGTCGGCGGGGCAGGAGACCTCGGCGCCGACGTGGTCGCCGCGGCACCCGACGGGAGCCGGATCGTCGTCCAGTGCAAGCAGTACGGCGCATCGCACCGGGTCGGTTCGCAGGATCTGCAGCGCTTCGGCGGGACCTGCTTCACCGTCCACGAGGCCGATGTGGCCGTACTGGTCACCACCAGCGACTTCACCGCGCCGGCTTTGGAGTACGCCGAACAGTGCGGGATCGTCTGCATGGGCGGGGAGGCCCTGCGCGCATGGACGGACGGCACCGGCCCCCGCCCCTGGGAGGTTCCCCTCGCGGAAGGGGCGGCCGGGTAGGCGAGAACGACTCAGTCGAGACAGAACTCGTTGCCCTCGATGTCCTGGGGTCGCGCGCCGCGCTCGCGTGGTGCGGAACTCGGCTGGCGGATGCCGGTTCCGTGGGCGAGGTCCTCGGCGAGGTCGGCCAGCAGCGAACTGGGGCTGTAGGGGGATGCCGTGATGGTCCAGGTGACGAGAGTGCTGTTCGGCCGTGGGTGGCGAAGGCGTCGAACTGGATGCCAGCATCCCCGGAAGGGTTGGTCCAGCGGATCCAGCGTCCGTCGACGGTGTGGGTCCATCCGGCGTCAGTGAGGGGTTTGGTGGCGGCGGTGACGGTCTTCTGGTCGACGGGGCTACCGATGGCGGTGTCCCATGCGTCGCCTTCGGCGAGGTGGTGCAGCAGGGTCTGGAGCACGGGGTTGGGGGTGGTGCCGGTCGCGGTGAGGTGCCATATCCGGTCGGAGACGGGCGTCTCGTACGCGGCCACGGTCCAGGATTCGTGGATCGCGTGGGTGGTGTCGTCGGACCAGGTGTGCCACTTCTGCCAGTCGGCGTGTGCGTCGAGGAACCGGTCGAGGAGGGCGTCGTGGTCGCTGGCATCGGCGGCGTAGGCGGGCACGATCTCCGTTTCCTGGGCGGGTGGTTCGGGTTCTGCGGTCGGCGTGCTGAGCGAGGTGCGGGCTTGGGCGGAGGCGCGTTCGGTGTCGGTCACGGTCACGGGGCCGGGGCGCATGGTGTCGCCGTGGAGGCGTTCGAATGCGGTGAGGGCCTGGGCGGGTGAGTTGAAGGTGTCGGCGATCTGCCGCAGGTGGTTCTCGCCGTGGAGGTGGACGCTCTTGCCGCTGTCGCGGTAGGTGCCGACGGCGACGGTGGTGCCGCTGTCGTCGGCGTGTGCGCGGATGATGAGCCTGCCGTGGCGGATGTCGTCGTGGATCTTCTGGGCTTCGTTGGAGACCTCCCGGATTTCCGCGTGGGTGCACCAGGGCATCGGGTAGTTGGCCCAGGTCCACTCCTCGTCGAGCGCTTCGCGGAGCCGGGGGGTGATCTCGGTGGTGATGTCCGGTGTGGGCAGGGCCTTGGCGGCTTCTCGGCCCAGTGGGGCTCCTCGCGGTCGATGCGGGCCATGACCAGGGTGCCGTCGCCGAGAATTTCGAAACCGTGGGCAGTCAGCACAGCGCAGGCCAGCTCCTGCCCGCCGCCGGTGATCGTGGCGGTTACGGCGCTGGTGTGCACGGGGTGGATATCGAGGCGGACATGCGCTGTGGCGGAGGGTGTCGTCACGAAGGGGTGCTCGCTTCTGCCGGTGGCCGGGCCGCTGCTGGCCCGGCCACCAGCAGGTTCGGGGTCAGCGGGAGATACGGGCGGGTGGAGCCGTGGTCCGATGGCTGTGTCAGTTTCCGTGGATGCCATTTCGAGGTGAGTTCGGGAGTCACTCGAGGGGCACGCGCATGATCAATGTCGATGTGAATTGATGTCACCGCGCCGTTGTGTCCCATCGTTAGCTCCCGACGCCGTCGAGGATCATGCGGTGTTCGAGTGACGTGCCAAAGGTCGGCCGGTGGAGTTTGGTCAGAAGCCGAAGGAGTTGTGCGGTTCGGGGTCGGTCCAAAACATCCGAGCAAGACGTCCGATCGCGTCGTCGGCGTGCGTAGTGATGTGGCCCGCATGCGTCAGGTGGCGCGCCGACATGCCACCGAAGTAGAGCGAGCTGAGCGCCGAGAGCGTGATGGTCAGGTCCGCCGTCTCGTCGGTCGGAACGCACGTCACTGCGTCGTCGTCTGCCTTCAGATGCCATGTCCTGTTGTTCGCTGGGCACATCTGGTCATCGTCGATGGTGAATTTCAGCTCGCCGGGTGTGAGGTACGAGCGTTGCGTCAGGGCTCGGGGGACGTCGAGAAGACGCGCCCAGAGGTTGTCCGTCTGGCGGGTGATGCGCATCGCCCGCGGGTTCGTGAGCATCCACCGCAGGGGTTCATCGCGCGGACGGCCAGCTGCCACGACGGTCTTGGTGAGGTCGAAGTCGATCAGCAGTCCCCACAAAGCGCGGTAAGCCGCAGGGTTCGTAGCCTCCAGGGCTTCCACCACGAGCGTTCCCGCACGGTCAGCGGTCGGGGACCACGGCAGCCGGAAGTTGGCGATGCCGTCCACATTGCCGTACTGGTCGCGGTGGGCGAGAAAGCGAAGCGGTCCGTTTGTGCCATCTGCTTCGTCGGACAGCCCGTCCCAGCGCCCAGGCAGAGGGCTGAGCTCTCCGACGCGATGTGCACGCACGTCCGCGTGCACCTGGGGCCAGGCCGTTTTCGCCTGCGCAGCGTCAGCCAACTCCAGTGACCCGGGATCCGGCTCTGCCGGAAGGAGGGCTGCTTCGTGACGTGCCAGCTCCCACCGGGTGCGGTAGGTCGCAGGCGAAAACCCGAACCGCCCATAGATGCTGCCCTCGCTCGCGCTGAGCATCGCCAGCGGTTCGCCTCGCTCCAGGGCGGCCTCGAACATGGCCTGCATCATCTGCCGCAGGTAGCCGCGCCGGCGATGTGTCGCGATCACCCCGGTAGCAGTGACGCCAGCCATCCTCCCCGTTCCCCCGCCAGGGACCGTCACCTCGAAGGAGATCGTCGCCGACGCGCCGACACACCTGCCGTCGACGAACGTCGCGATCGGGTGGAAGGAACCGTCCTCGATATCGGCTGCCGCCAACCTCTCAAGCTGCTCCGCGCTCGCAGGCGTGCGCTGTGGAGGCCACGGCTCGGGGCCACCGTGCCACGCGGCGTCCGTAGGCTCCCAGCTCGGCAAACCGTTCGCAAACGGCAATGCCCGGTAGTATGCAGCCATCTCATCCCGGCGCGGCGGGCGGACCTCAGTCACCATGCCCGACATTGCATCCACCATCCCCGCAGGCGAGCAACCAAATATCTCCTCAGTTCCACGCATCAGGGGGTGTCAGTCGGCCGCAGCGCGTTGGGCTTGGGCCTTGGTGTGAGCGAGGCGGTAGGACTCGGTGCCGGTCTGGATGATGGCGCCGTTGAAGGTGAGGCGGTCGACGATGGCCGCGCAGAGCCGTGGGTCGGTGAACGTCTTCGTCCACCCGGAAAACGACTCGTTGGAGGCGATGGCGACGCTGTTCTCCTCCTCGCGTTCGGTCAGCACCTGGAACAGCAGCTCGGCGCCGCGGCGGTCGAGTTCCATGTAGCCCAGCTCATCGATGCATAAAAGATCGACACGGCCGTAGCGGGCGATGGTCTTCGACAGTTGCTTGTCGTCGGCGGCCTCGACGAGCTCGTTGACGAGCTTGGTCGCCAGCACGTAGCGGACTCTGAAGCCCTGCATGGCGGCCTCGGTGCCCAGGGCTATCAGCAGGTGGGACTTGCCGGTGCCGGAGTCGCCGATCAGGCAGAGCGGTTCGCCCTTCTTGACCCACTCGCAGGTCGCGAGCGTGTTCACGGTGGCGGGGTCGACGTTGGGGTTGGCGTCGAAGTCGAAGGCCCGCAGGCTCTTCTCGCGGGGGAAGGCCGCAGCCCTGATGCGGCGTTCGGACCTGCGGCGGGCCCGGTCGTCGCACTCTGCCATCAGCAGCTCGGCGAGGAAGGCCCGATACGACATCTGGTCTCGGGCCGCGCCGTCGGCCTGGTCCTTGAACTGCTGGCGGATGGTGGGCAGCCGCAGCATGCGGCATGCCTGGTCGATGGAGGCGGTGGCGGCTTCCTCGGTGAGTCCACGCTTGCGCGTCATGATCCTTCTTTCTTGCCGGCCGTGCGGCCGGGCCGTCGCAGTAGCTGGTCGTAGTGGGCAACCGAGGGCAGCGGCCGGTTGTCGGGCGGCAGGTGGGACAGCCGCCAGTCGGCGAGGAAGGTCACCGACGCAGTCGGCCCCTCGTCCGCCGGTTCTGCTCCGGGACGGGGCGGCGGGGCCGGTTCTCCGTCCGATTCGGCGAGCTTGCGGGCTTCCAGCGCGACCGCGTCCGCAGTCAGGGCCCCCGCCCGGTAGGCGGCCGCCAGCCCGGCGACGACCTGCTCGTGGTCCATGTGCCGGCCCAGCAGCAACACCTCGATCCGAGCCCGGGTGCCGGCCGCGTCGCCGTGCGCGGCCTTCGCCGCCGCCCACCACTTGTCGTGGACGGGGGTGAAACGGCCCGCGGAGCGAGCCTGTTCCAGCGCCGTCGATCCCGGGAAGGCACCCGGCTTGCGCAGCAGCGCCTCCAGGTAGTGGTCCAGGACCAGGCGGGAGCCGTTGCGGCCGCCAAGGCGCTCGTGCCTGGCGACCACGGTCCGGCCGTCGTAGACGATCAGTTCATTGGCGTGCAGCAGGACGCGCAGTTGGCGGCCGATGAAGCGAACCGGAACCGAGTAAGCATTGCCGCGGACGCTGATCTGGCTGAACCGGTTGACCCGCGGGGCGAACCAGCGGCCCGTCTCGAACGGCTCGGTAGGCAGCGGCTTGAGCAGGTGCTGTTCAGCCGCGAAGTAGTCCCCGACGGTCCGGGTACGGCCCCGCAGACGCCGCGCCTCGTCGTCCAGATCCCACTGGTCGACCATCGCATTCAGCTCGGTGAGCGAGGCGACCTCGGGAACGGGAACGAAGTGGTTGCGCCGGTAGTAGCCGATCTGTCCCTCGACCCCGCCCTTCTCGTGGGCGCCCTCGATGCCGGGCCTGCAGTAGAACGCTTCGACACCCCAGTGCGAGCGGAACGCAGTCCATCGATCCGCCTCCACCCGGCCCCGGTAAAAGCCCAGCACCCGCTCGACTGCGGCCCGGAGGTTGTCATAACGGATGTGCCGACGGGGGATGCCGCCCAGGACCCGAAACGCGTGCACGTGCCCTTCGAAGAAGGCTTCCTGACCGGCGGTGGCGAACACCCGGTGCACTGCCTTACCCGAGTACGACAACCGCAGCGAGAACAGGTAAAGCCGGGTCATCTCACCGGCCAGGCCCACGCTGACTTCGCCGAAGTCGACCTCCGCCTCGGCCCCAGGCAGGTGCGTCTGCGGCACGAACATGGCCTGTGGGCCGATCCCTGCATCCCGTCTGATCTGCGGACGCCGGTCTTTCACGTAGGTGCGGACCATCGGATACGAGATGGTGTCGGCGCCGTGCTCGTCCACCAGCCGGTCGAAGATCCGCTGAGCGGTGTGCCGTTGCTTGGCCGGCGCGTCCAGATCCGCCCGCAAGATCCCGTCGATCAGCGGCTTGTAAGGATCAAGCCGCGACTCACGGCGCCGATGCTGTCTGCGTGGCTCCGGCCACTGACCGTCCAGCGCCCGACGCACGGTCCGCCACGTGACGTTGTGCTTGCGCTGCAACGCCCGCTGCGACATGCCCCCTTGATGGTCACGGCGGATCGCTGCGTACAGATCAACCTTCGACTGCGACATACGGCCCCCAGCGGCAGATGCACAATCCACCGTCCCACCGCAAGCCCTCAGGTGACGTCAAAACAAACCGACACCACAAACTCGCTCAGAAGGCGACTCCCGCAGTCACCTCGAAACGACTCCCGCACTGAGATACAAAGCCAGTCCGAAGCGGGCCGGCCCGGGGCGGTGCCGTGGCCCTGGTGCGCGCGGGCGTGGTTGTCGGCGCGGGCGAGGCGGTGTGGTGCCAGCGGGCGCGTACGGCACACAGGTCGGCGAGCGCGCGGCGGCTGCCGAAGACGAACTGGTACGGGGTGGTCGCCGGGTTATTGGTGAACGCCTCGATGCGCCGGCCCACGTGATGGGCGGTGGTCAGGATGGAGCGCTGGAGGATCCCTCTTGTCGGCCGCGTTGTGCTCCTTCACCTGGGTGGTGAAGTCCTGCGGGGCGATGTGAGCGGCCTCGACGGCCGGTCTGATCTGCCGGAGCCGGGCCAGGAAGGACTCCGATCAGCGGCCGGTGACCTCCTTGCAGCGGACGTCCTGCGTGGTCGCCGCGGCGTCCCGGGCGGCCTGCGCCGCTTCCATCTCCTGCTTCGACGCCTCGACGACCTTCTCCTGGGCGCTGATGCACTCGGCGTCCTCCAGCCGCCGCACGACGACATTCACGACAGGGAGGCACCCCGGCCTCCACCGGCCCCCCGGCCCAGCTCTGCTCGCTGAGCACATCAGCACGGCCACCGGCGCGTTCTATGCTCCGTTGGATGGAGACGCTCTGGATCACCGTGGGTGCCAGCCTGTGGGGTGGCGGTGGCGGGCTGCTCGTCCCGCGTGCCGCGTACCGGCTGTGTGTTGCGCCCGGTGAGCCGTGGCGGGCGGCGTGTCCGGCCGGACACGCCTTCACCGGTCCCGGGAACGGATGGCTGGGGCGGGCCCGTTGCACCGGCGGAGACTCGTACGGCCCCGGCACACCCGCCCTTGTCGCCGTCTCGGCGGTGACCTGCGCCGCTCTGGCGTGCGTCACCGGTGCCCGTCCGGAACTGCTGGTCTGGCTGCTGCTCGCCCCGGTCGGGATACTGCTCGCCGTCGTCGACTTCACGGCACACCGGCTGCCCGACGCGCTCACCCTGCCCCTCGCCCCTGCCCTGCTCGTCCTGCTCGGCGCCGCGGCACTGTCGCCTGGCGCCGGCGGCAGTTGGACGGCGGCGCTGCTCGGCTCGATCGCGCTGGGCACCGGCTTCTTCGTGCTGTTCCTGTCCAGCCCACGGAGTGTGGGCTTCGGCGACGTGAAGCTCGCCCTGGCACTCGGCGTCGTTCTGGGGTGGCACGGCTGGGGGAGCGTGCTGGTCGGCACTTTCATGGGGTTCCTGCTGTTCTCGCTGTACGGCGTCGGCCTCATCCTTGCGGGGCGTACCGGTCGTACCGACCGCACGGCGGTGATCCCGGCCGGTCCCTTCGCGCTGGTCGGGGGGTTCGTCGGCGTGTTCCTGGGTTCCTGTGCCGGGTGACGGGACCTTTCCTGCCCTGGCTCCGACGAACGCGGTCACGGCGCGCGGCCCAGTGTTCGCCGTCGCGTACGGGCGCCCGCCACGGGACCGCCTGGTTCTGCTGGTCGTATCCGCTGTTCCGGGACTGGCCCCGTAAGGTCGGTGCCTGCCTCTACGGTGGAGATCAGGATGCCGCCGGGGCGGTGGGGAGGGGCGACAGGCGTGCGCAGGGTGCCACCGGAGATGTTCCGGTTCACGACGGCGGACAGGTCGGATCTGTACGGGGCGGTGCTGGACGTCTTCGGCGTGGCCGGTGAGCACCTGGAGACGGCATTGGGCCTCGACGCGGTGCGGGAGCGGCTGCGCGGGGTCGGCTGGGTGGCGGCGGTCGAGGAGGTGGATCTGCATGGGGCGCTCAGGCAACTCGTGGAGTGGAAGCTCCTGGACGTGGTGCACAACCACGCGGAGAACTACCGCACGGCCGAGGAGTACGAGCGGCGCAACCTGCAGTATTCGCTGACCCGCCGGGGCGAGGCCGCCCTGGCCGGAGTGCGGCGCGCGCTGGAGGTTCTCGCCTCCACGGGCGCGCTGCAGACGGCCGTGCTGGAGGCGATCGCCGACCGGCTCGATGAGCTGTGCCTGCTTTCCGGTGAACCCCCGTCGGCGGATCGGCGGATCTTCAGCACCCTGCGGGAGCTGGAGGGGCATCTGGACGCTCTGGTGGAGAACACCAAGGCCTTCAACGGCGAGTTGCAGCGCCTCTTGCGCGCCGAGGGCGCGGATCTGGCGGTGTTCCGCGAGGTCAAGGCCGCCACCGTCGCGTATCTGCAGGAGTTCCTGGTCAATCTCGACCGGCGTGGGCAGGCGGTCGCCGCTGCCCTGGTCCGGGCGGAGGAGCGGGGGATCGCCGGACTGCGCGAGCGGGCTCTGCGCGGGGCCGAGTTGCCGCCGACGGCAGGTGAGGATCCTGCGGCCGGCTGGCTGGAGAGCCGGCGGGCACGCTGGGCGGGCCTGCGGGCGTGGTTTCTCCCGGACGACGGGGCGCGACCGCGGATCGAGCAGCTGCACGACATCGCCCGCCGGGCCATCGTCTCGCTCCTGCAGGTCCTGGAGCGGATCAACGAGTCGCGGCGCCGCTCCACCAGCGCCGTGCAGGACTTCCGGGAACTGGCGCGCTGGTTCGCCGCGGCCCCCGCGGAGGAGGATCTGCACCGGCTGTGGTCGGCCGCCTTCGGGCTCGGCCCGGCACGCCATGCCCACCTCGCCCACGCCGACCCGGAGTTGATTCCGTCGTCCCATTCCTGGCTCGACGCCCCGCCCGTGGAGGTGTCGGCACTGCTGCGGACCAGCGGACGGACCGAGCGCTTCACCCGCACCGCCAAAGTACGGGACGTCGCGGCGGTCAGGGCGGACCGCGCCGAGCGGGCCCGCGCGGAACGAGCGGAACTCGCCGTCGCCTGGCAGGCGCTGGAAACGGACGAACCCGTTCGCCTGTCCTCCTTCGCCGCCTTGGACCCCGCCGTCTTTGACCGCCTGCTCGACCTGCTCGGCCGCGCCCTGGCCGCCCGGCCCGACGCGAGCGGCCACAGGCGCGCGACGACAGGAGACGGCCGGGTGGAGATCGCGCTGGCTCCGCCTCCCGACGAGCGCACCGCCGTCCTGCACACCGCGAAGGGCTCACTGGCCGGACCGGACTACGTCGTCCACATCACGGCGACAGGTGGAGCGAGCGCCTTCCCGGCTCTCCGCGCCGCGCCGCGGGAGGCCGCGGGATGAGCAGCCTCGCCAACCAACTGGCCGCCGCGGAACGGGAAGAGGTCGCCCGCGCCATCCGTCTCCTCCTGGCTCGCCCCCTCCTCACCGAGACCGCCGACCCGACCGGCTTCGAACTGGTACGACGCCGTCGTGAGCCGCTGGCGCAGTGGTTCGACTACACCTGCGGCTGGAGCCTGACGGTGGAACCCCGCCGCGGTTACGCCCGCCTCACCAAGGTCCGCGCCGACCCGGACGGCTCCCGCCCGGCCCGCAGGGCACGTTCCGGCCGGGCCCCGTTCGACCGCCGGCGCTACGTCCTGCTGTGCGTGACCGCGGCCGAGCTGCTGTCGATGCCGATGACGACCATCGGCATGCTCGCCGACCGCGTCGTGCAGGCCACGGCCGCCGACCGGGCACTGGCCGCCTTCGACCCCGTCCACAAACCGGAGCGGACGGCATTCGTCGACGTACTCAAGCTGCTGGAGTCGTACGACGTGCTGCGCGCGGTGGACGGTACGACCGAGGCGTACGTCGAGTCCGCGGAGGCCAAGGTCCTCTACCGCGTGGACACCACCCTGCTGATGCGGTTGCCCGCCGCGCCCGTCGGCGCCTCCCGGCTCGCCGTGCCTCCGGACGAGGTGCCCGCGCGGTTCGAGGAACTTCTCACCGGCCTGGTGCGGGAGCGCCGCTACGGCGGCACGGTCGTCGACGGGACAACCGACGGGCCGGCCGATGAGACGCAGGCAGAGACGCCCGACGAGACGCACAGCGAGAGGCACGCAGAGACACACGGCGAGAGGCACGGCGAAAGGCACGAGAGCGCCGCCACCGACGCACAACACAATCTGCGGCTGCGTCACGCGGTGCTGCGCCGCCTCTTCGACGACCCCGTGCTCTACCGCGCGGACCTCGCCGAGGACGAGCTTGCCTACGTCACGTCCCTGACCGGACGGCAGATCCTGCGGCGCTCGGTCGAACAGGCCGGCTTCCTCCTGGAGGAACGCGCGGAGGGCTTCCTGCTCGTGGACCAGGACGGGATCGCCACCGACTTCCGGTTCCCCGACGACACCTCCACCGCCAGGGTCGCCGCACTGCTCCTGCTGGAGCCGCTGTGCGCGGCGCCCGCCGGACTGCTGCCCGAACAGCTCACAGAAGCCGGAGCGGATCTGCTGCGCCGCTTCCCGCGCTGGGCCAAGGCGTACCAGTCCGAGGACGGCGCGATCCGGCTCTCCGACGACGCCGTGCGCGTCCTGCGTGATGTCGGTCTCGTCCGCACGGCCGGAGGACGCGTCGTCGCCCGCCCGGCCGCGTACCGCTACCGCCTGACGGGGACGACGAGTCCGGATCCGGTGTCCGACGGCGTCGTCGTGGAAGGAGACGTGCGATGAGCGTGACCGAACTGCCCCTCCCGCGGCAGCCGGAGCCCGCCGAGCCGCCCACGCCGGGCGAGGACGCCGTCCGCAGCCGCTGGCAGCCGCACCGCGCGGGCATCCTCAACGTCTGGCGCTACTACGACGAGACCTTCACCTTCCACCAGGGCCGCCTGCTGCTGCGCGGCCAGAACGGATCGGGCAAGTCCAAGGCCCTCGAACTGCTGCTGCCCTTCCTCTTCGACGCCAGCCTGCGCCCCAACCGCCTGTCCACGTTCGGCGGTTCGGAACGCACCATGCACTGGAACCTGATCGGCGACGGCGCCTCGGGCAAGACCCGTGTCGGGTATGTGTGGATGGAGTTCCGCCGCGTCGGCGACGACGGTGCCGAGCGGTGGTTCGGATGCGGCGCACGACTCCAGGCGAGCGTGCACACCAGCGGCGTACACGCCGACTACTTCACCACCGACTCCAGGATCGCCCACCCCACCGGCGTACTTCTCGTCAACGAGGCGGGACAGCCACTGACCCGCGCGGCGCTCGCCGAGACCCTGCGCGACCGCGGCGACGTCCACGCCTCGGCCACCGACTACCGTACGGCCGTACGGCGTGCGCTCTTCGTCGGCATGGGGGAGCAGCGTTACGAGTCGCTGCTGTCCGCGCTGCTCCAGTTGCGTCAGCCCAAACTCTCCGAACGGCTCGACCCGTCCCTTCTGTCCACCCTGTTGTCCCGAGCCCTTCCTCCGCTGGGCGAAGGCGAGATCGCCGAACTCGCCGAAGGCTTCGAGCGGCTGGACCGCCAGCGCGAACACCTCAAGCGGCTCGACGACGAGGTGACGGCGGCTCAGACCGTCGCGTCCCGGCAGCGCGGCTACGCTCGACGGGTCCTGCGGGCCGGCTCGGCCGCCCTGATCTCGGCCACCACCGAGATGGACGACCTCACCCGTGCCGCCCGCCAGAGCGCCGGGGAACTCGAACAGGCGCTGACGGGAAGGGAGTCCGCCCGGGCCCGTCGGGCGGAACAGGAACTGCGCGCGCACGCCCTGGAGGAGACGGTCGACGCGCTGCGCGACAGCGACGCGTACAAGCAGGGCGAGGAACTCGACCGACTCCGCCGGCGCACGGAAGAAGCGGCAGCCACCGCCGGACGGCAGCGCGCCACCGCCCAGGACACTCGGGCCGGCGCGGAGCAGGATCAGCGGCACGCCGAAGAGGCGGCGGGCCAGGCCCGCACGCTCGGCGAACACGCGCGCGAAGCCGCGGAGGAAGCGCGCCGGTCGGCCCGGGCGGCGGGCCTGGAGTCGATCCACCATGAGGTGAGGACGCTTCTCGACGCGGATTCCGCGGCACCCCTCGCCGACAGCCCGGGGTGGGAACGGGAAGCCGACAGCCGTCGGCCCGAGAGCCCGGCCCGGACACGCGCGGCGCGCGACGACGGGGCCCGAAAGGCCCGGACGCTGCTGCGGGGAGCGGTCACCGCCCGACGCCAGCAGGTCACCCACATCACCGAGGCGATGGACGAGCACGATCGTGCCGTGCGCGACCGGGGCCACGCCGAAGACCTGCTGGACGAAGCCCGCACCCGCCTCACGGAGGCGATCGCCCGGCGGGACGAGGCGTCCGACGCCTGGGACAGTGCCCTTGAGGCACAGGCGGAACGACTGCTCACCTGGGCCGCCGACTGCGTGGAACTGCGCATCGCCGACGCCGGGGAACTGTCGGACCGAGCCGCGACCGAGGCCGAGGTGACGGCACTGGTCGAAGCCGCCGCA
Organism: Streptomyces sp. NPDC001868; assembly: GCF_040297125.1. Classification (NCBI taxonomy): domain Bacteria; kingdom Bacillati; phylum Actinomycetota; class Actinomycetes; order Kitasatosporales; family Streptomycetaceae; genus Streptomyces; species Streptomyces sp. NPDC001868. The sequence continues at coordinate 12,993 of NZ_JBEOYO010000059.1, forward strand.
CGACCGCTGGAACAGGAGATCGCCACAGCGGAGGCCATCGCGCGAGCCGCACGGTCGGGACTGCGGGAGGAGCGGAACCGACTGGCGGAGGGAATCCGACGGCTGAGCGGCGAGACCGACCTGCCCCCTGCGCCCCCTCCCACCCGCACCACCGTCCGCACGGCGACGGCCGGCGCACCCCTGTGGCGACTGATCGCCTTCCACGAGGGCGTTCCGCTCCCCGTCCAGGCCGCGGTGGAGGCGGCACTGGAGGCATCGGGCCTCCTGGACGCCTGGGTCAGCCCCTACGACGGGATCGCGCTGCCAGGGCACGACACCCGGGCGGAGACAGCCCTGGCCGTGACCGCCCCAGGGCCCAGTCTGCTGGAGGTGCTGCGCCCCGAGCAGGACATCCCCGTCCCCGTCGACACCGTGACCCGCATCCTCGCCGGTGTCGCGTACGGCACCTCACTGCCCGGCTCCCACCCCGCGGCTGTCTCCGCCGATGGTGCCTGGCGTCTCGCGCTCGCCACCGGAACGTGGAGCAAGCCGGAGCCGGCCTACATCGGTGTCCTTGCGCGGCAACGGGCCCGGCAGCGCAAGATCGGTGAACTGACCGAGCGCATCAGCGAGTTGAACGCCACCCTCGCCGCGCTCGACGACCGGCTGCGCGGCCTCGACGCCCGCCGCGCCCGACTGGACGCGGACCGTGATGCCCGCCCCGACCACCAGGAAGTCGACGCCCGTCGGCGTGACCGGGACCGCGCCGAGGAGAGGCTGGCCGCCCGGGACGACGCCGTGCGCGACGCGGCCTCCCATGTGGCCCGGTGCGAGACGAAGGTGGCGGGCGCCCTGCGCACACTGAGCCGCCGGGCGGCCGAGCACCAACTGCCCACCGACCGCGACCGGTTGCGTGACCTCTCCGCCGACATCGACAGGTTCAGGGACACCGCCGACACGTGGGTGGACGCCCGGCTCACCGCGACCGCCGCCGCCGACAGAGCCCGTCAGATCGCCGCGCAGGCGGACCGCTCACACCGGGCCGCCGAGGAGCAGTCCGAGAACGCCGCCGCGGCCGAAGCGGAGGCGGCAGGGCTGAAGGCGCGCCTGGCGGCGGTCGAGGCCACCGTCGGCGAGGACTACCGGCAGATCGTCGCCCGCGTCGCCGAGGCGCGCGCCGAACTACGGCGCTGCCGTGACGAGGTCGGCCGGGTGGCCGACCTCCTCCTGCGCCTGGAAGGCCGTATCGGAGGACTGCGGGCAACCAGCGGCCAGGATGCCGAACGACGGGAGCACGCCGTCGCCGCCCGGGACCGCGCGGCGCACCGGTTCCGGCACCTGTGTCTGGTCGGACTCGCGGAGGACGCCGGCGTCACACCGCAACTCGACGCCGCAGACGGCACGAAGGCCACCCTGGAGGCCGCCCGTGCCACAGCCGCGAAGTGGCCCGGCATCCCGCACGCCCCACGCAACCTGGGCGATGCCGCGACCCGCCTGTCCGAAGCGGTCCACGAAGCCCGCCAGCGCCTCGGCGCCCGTGCCGACCTGGACCTGGAGCCCGACGACGACATCCAGCTGTTCACCGCCACCCTGGACGGCCTCCGTGTGGGGGCGACGGGCCTGCTCACCACGCTCACCCAGGAGCGCGACCGCAGCCGGGACGACATCACCAGCGCCGAGCGGAGCCTCTTCGACCAGATCCTCACCGGCGACATCCGCCGGAACCTCGCCGCCCGCATCCGCCAGGCCGGTGAACTCGTCGACCGTATGAACGGACATCTGGAGCGGGTCCGTACCGCTTCCAAGGTCGCCGTCCAGCTCGTCTGGGACGTCCGCCCGGATCTCCCGGACGGCACCCGCACCGCCCGGCAGCTGCTGCTGAAGGACCCTGGCCGGGTCGACGAGAGTGACCGGGAAGCCCTGCACACGTTCTTCCGCGCCCGTATCGAGGAGGCCAAGGGCAGTGACACCGCCGCGAGTTGGGAGGAGCAGCTCGGCGAGGTGCTCGACTACACCGCCTGGCACCGCTTCACGGTCCGCCTAGACCGGGCGAACGGCACCGGTTGGCAGCCGCTGACCAAGAAGCTGCACGGCGCGCTCTCCGGCGGCGAGAAGGCCATCGCACTGCACCTGCCGCTGTTCGCCGCCGTCGCCGCCCACTACGAGGCCGTGCCACTGGCACCCCGGCCCATCCTGCTCGACGAGGTCTTCGTCGGCGTCGACGCGGTCAACCGCGGACAGGTCTTCGCGCTGCTCACCGCACTCGACCTCGATCTCATGGTCACCTCCGACCACGAGTGGTGCAGCTACCGCGAGTTGCCGGGTATCGCGGTCCACCAGCTCCTCACCGACGGCGACGACGACGCCGTCACCAGCGCCCGCTTCGTCTGGAACGGCGCCGACTGGGAGACGGAATGACCCACCGCGACGCAACGACCCGCCCCGAACCGGCCCCGGGCGAACGCACCCTGCGCCGTCCCGAACTCCGCCCGCTCTGGCACACCGTCCACAGCCGCCTGTCCTCCGGCCGCCCCGTCACACGGGTGCGCCTCGGCCCGCTCGACGAGGCCCAGCGCGAAGCCCTCGCCGACCTTCTGGGGCTGGACCGGCTGCCCGACCCTCACCCCTTCGTCGCGCTGGCCCGCCTGGAAGAGGCGGTCACCGAGCTGTCCGGCCGGTCGGTGCGGGAGACCGTCACCGAACTCGTCGGCCCTCTCGACGACCGCGCGTCGCAACGGCGCCGCAAGGACAGTGAACGCGCCGAGCTGTGGGCATGGCTGGACGGTCACCCCACCGTGCGGGCCCAGCCCGCGCTCGCCGACTGGACCGCGTCGTGCCGAACCACCGGACTGGTCGGCGGCTCGCCGGAACTGACCCGGACCCTGCTCGAAGACGCGCTGACCGTACTCGCCGAACTGCCTGCCCAGGCCGAGCCCCTGCCCGTCTTCGCCGCCAGAGTCCTCAAGGGCGCCTCCCACGCACTCGACGACGGCACCCGACTGTCCACCCTCGTCCTGCGTGCCCTGGCGACCCTCCACGACACCGCCGGCCCGCAGTCCGCAGCGGACCGGCGCGCCCTGTGGACCCGCGCGGGCGTCGCCGACGACGACCTGTCGGCCACCGTTCTCGTCGGCGGCCTACGCCCGGACGGCGAAGGCCCGCTCGCCCGGGTGGCCCGCGTCTGCGCCGAGACCGGTCAGGCCGCCAGCCTGACCCTCGCCCAACTGCGGGCCCCGGGCGAACTCATCCTCGCCCCCGATCCCGCACCCGTCGTTCACGTCGTCGAGAACCCCAGCATCCTGGCCCTGGCCGTACGCCGCTTCGGCCCGCGCTGTCCGCCGCTCGTGTGCACATCCGGCTGGCCCAACAGCGCGGCCGTCCACCTCCTGCGCCTCCTCGCGGACCAGGGCGCCGCCCTCCGCTACCACGGCGACTTCGACGGCGAAGGCATCCGCATCGCCGCCTACCTCCTGGACAAGACACCGGCCCGCCCATGGCGCATGACAGCGGCGGACTACCGCGCCGCGACCGCCCGCACACCCCACGGACCCGGCCCCGGCCGCCTCACCGAGGCTCCCTGGGACCCCGAACTGACCCCCGCCATGACCGACCAGGGCACCGCCGTGGTCGAGGAACTGGTGGCCGACGTCCTGTTGGCAGACCTGGCCGAAACGATCGGCTGAGAACGCCGCTCTGTCGACCGTCGGGAGCCAAGCGGAGCCGTTGCTCGTTCACCTCCGCCTCCTAGTCGTCGAGTCGACCCGGGTAACGGCATGCCCTGGGACCCCGCCGCCGAGATGCGGCGCTATGCCGCGGCGGCCATCGCAGGTTGAACCGGCGTGGACGACAGCGGCCCTGCGGTCGTCGGAGACCTGGCCGGAGGCATTGCGCATGCCGGTGAGCCGATCGACGGCGTCCGGCTCGTAGGTTCGGTCGAGTGGACCTTGCAGCCGACCCGGAACAGCTCGGACTTCGCGCCGGTCCGGGCTGGGTGTCATAGGCGAGACCAGGATCGTCGTACCTGGCGGCTGGGCCTTCGGGTCTGCGCCGCACCTGCCGGTCGACCATCTTCTGACCACCCGCGTGCCTACGGCGACGAACTTTTCTACGAGCCCTCTGATACGACCTGTCTTCCACTGCTTTCAGTGGGCGGTTCGTAAGGTGATGTCCGTTTCTCGCTGTGGTGGGGGCAAGGACGCTGGTGGGGATTCTGTCGGCTATTGCCTCTTGGCGAAGTTGCCGGTGTCGGCCTCGGTGAGGATCCCGAGTTTGACCAGGCGTTTGAGCTTGGCGCGGGTGCCTTCGATGTTCTTCGGCAGCAGTTCGTGGCCGAGGGCTTCGCAGACGTCCTTGGCCCGTAGCGGCCCGGTCGCGTGGTTGAGGACGGCGAGGATGCGGGGGTAGTCCGGGTGCTCGGGCAGGTCCGGCGCGACGGCTGGGAGCCGGTCGGCGAGGCCGGTGACGGTCTTGCGGGTGATCGTGAGGTGTTCCAGGTGCGTCTCGGCCTCCCGCAACCGGGTCTGCAGGTCGTCGATCTGCGCGCGGAGGTCGTCGGCCAGGGCCCGGGCGGCGTCTTCCTGGAGGTCCAGGGCATCGAGCAAGGGCTGGATGTTCACACTGCCGCCGCCCGTTCTTCGCGCCAGGTGGGGGTGTTCGCGCCGATGAGGCGTCGGGTCATGACGTGGGTCATCGCCCAGTAGACGCGGGAGGCGGAGGAGGAGGGGCGGTGCTCGTAGTCGCGGACCAGGCGCCGGTGCAGTATCAGGATCCCGTAGGTCTGCTCGACCCTCCACCGCTTCGGCTGCGGCACGAACCCCTTGTCCTGGGGGTTGCGTGCGACGATCTCGACGTCAATTCCCAGGCCGACGCCGTGCATGACGACCTGGTTCTTGAAGCCCTGGTCAACGAGGGCTTTGCGGACGGTTCCGCCGGCGTGCTCGGCGACCTGGTCCAGCAGGATGATGCCCGCGGTGTTCGTGGGTGTTCGCGGAGAGGACGGCGACTGCGATGACCAGGCCGAGGACGTCCACGGCCAGGCCGCGTTTGCGGCCGGGCACCCGCTTGGCCGGATCGTGGCCACTCGTGGCGACGGGGACCCCAGCGGCCACATGGACACTCTGGGTGTCCAGCACCACCAGGGTCGGGTCCTCTAATCGGCGGGCGCGTTCGCGGACCTGGCAGCGCAGGAGTTCATGGATGACCTGGTCGGTTCCGTCGTCCCGCCAGGCGGCGAAGTAGTAGTAGGTCGCGCTTCTCTGCGGCAGGTCGTGCGGGAGATAGGCCCACTGGCAGCCGGTCCGCCCCTGGTAGAGGATCGCGTTCACGATCTTCCGCATGTCGTAGGCGCCCTGGTGGCCGCTGACCGAGCGGTGCCGGTCCTTCCACGCGGTGATCACCGGCTCGATCAACGACCACTGCTCGTCCGATAAGTCACTCGGGTACGGCTTGCGTTCACTCACCTGAGCACATCACCAGACCAACAACCGCGGACCGGTAGATTCCGCCCCGCCGCCACACCATCAGGCGACACCAGAACCACTCAAAGACTCACGAACCGCCCACTAACAGTCGTCTCAGGTTCGCTCGGTAGGAAGCAGGCATCCAGGCAAGCGATGCACCCCGTATGTAGGAGGCTAGTGATGGCAGTCAACGCAGCACCGTCGGGGAAAGCGCCGCCCGGGCGGTTGAGGTTAGGGGCGGCCACCATGGTGCTGGCGGCGGCGTTCGCTGTCGTCGCCTGCGGGTCGGACGCCGACAACAGTGCGGCGCCCGCCGCGACCGGATCGCACGGCGCGCACGCGAGCGGGTCGTCGGCTCCACCGCAGCCGCTGCGCGCCGGCGAGCGGTTCGTCGACCTGAAGATGGGCGAGGCATACACGCCCGCGCCGCCGGAGGGCGGCACGGACGAGTACCGGTGCCAGATGATCGATCCGGGCCTCACCAAGGCGGCGTTCCTGACCGGGACCCAGTTCACGCCGGAGAACGTTGCCATCGCACACCACGCCATTGTGTACGCGGTGCCGCCGGGCGGCGCTGCCGCGGTGCGCGAGCAGGACGCGAAGACCCCCGGCCTCGGCTGGCAGTGTTTCGGCGGGACCGGCGTGGACGGCGCCGAGGTGGAAGAGGGGGAAGCGGCGTGGGTGGACACCTGGGCGCCGGGCGCCAAGGAGACGCTGCTCGACCAGGACGCCGGCTACAAGCTGGAGCCGGGCGGCCTGCTCGTCCTCCAGATCCACTACAACCTGCTCGCGACCGACGGCAAGTCGGCCGGGTCGGACCGCTCGGCGGTGCGGTTGCGGCTGACGGACGGCACGCCGCAGACCCGGGAACTCGAGACGTGGTCGCTCGACGCGCCGACCGACCTGCCCTGCGCCGCCGACGAGTCGGGTCCGCTCTGTGACCGGGCGGCCTCGATCGCGGACGTGACGAAGCGGTTCGGGCCGGATGTCGGCGAGATGGCGGACCGTCAGGTGGAGGAGTGCAACCAGGGTGGCGCGCCGAAGCCCGGTGACACCCAGACCTGCGACCACAAGGTGGAGGCGCCGATGACGCTGTTCGCCGGTTTCGGCCACATGCACATGCTCGGGCGGGCCATAAAGGTCGAACTCAACCCGGGCACGCCGAAGGCCAAGGTCGTGCTGGACGTGCCGCAGTTCGACTTCGACGACCAGCGGCTGATGAAGCTGCCGTCGCCGGTGGAGATCGGCCCGGGAGACACCCTGCGGGTGACGTGCACGCACGACGCGGGGGTGCGCAAACGCCTGCCGCAGCTGAGCAAGCTGCCGCCGCGCTACGTGGTGTGGGGCGACGGCACCAGCGACGAGATGTGCATTGGCATCATGGCGGTCTCCCCTCGCAAGTCCTGACGAGGCGTCGAACGTGTGTGAGCTCACTGAGGTCAACAAGCCGAAAAGCAGCTCTGAGCTCACACACGTCCGCACTGAACCCACACCCGTGCGGCGTCGTGGCGGTCGGAGGGGCGTGACGTGGGCGGCTGACCCGGCAGTGGAGGGGGCGATCACCTGCTCGGACGCTCCATGAAGGTCGAGCTCAACCCCGGCTCCACCGGTGCTCACACCATTTTCGACGTGCCGTCGTTCAACTTCGAGGCCCAGAAATGCGAGCAGTTGGGCACTCCCTTCGTCCTCAAGGCCGGAGACAACCTCCGGCCACCCGCACCCGCGACGCCGGGCTGCGCAAACTCCTGCCGCAGCTGAAAAAACTCCCGCTGCGATACGTCGTGTGGGGTGACGGCAGCAGCGACGAAATGTGCACCGGGATTCTCGTCGCCACACCTGCGACATGAAAGGCGACTTCTCTTGTCCCCCACGCCCTCCCCCGGCGAAACAACGCCACGGGCCGATGCGCCACTACGGACACCGATCTGGGCACTCCTGCCGCTACGCGTCTTCCTCGGCGGCACATTCCTCTATGCAGGCCTCTCCAAAATCCTCGACACCCACTACCTGGACCACACCTCACCCCTCGGCGTCCACGCTCAGATGCTGCACGCCGCGACAACCTCCCCGATCGGCCCGCTGGTGTCATTCGCGGCCGAACACCCGACCGTCACCGGCCTGATTATCGCCTTCGGCGAGGTCGCTGTCGGGCTGGGTACTCTGCTCGGGCTGTTCACCCGTATCGCCGCACTCGGCGGGTTTCTCCTCGCGCTGAGCTTCTTCCTCACCGTGAGCTGGACGACCCGCCCGTACTACTTCGGCTCCGACATCGTCTTCGCAGCCGCCTGGACCCCGCTGCTGGTTGCCGGCGACGCAGGCCTGTTCTCCACGACGGCCCGCCTGCGCGCCGCGATACGCCGTCGTCGCCAGCCGAACTCCACCCCAGACGACGTCAAGCGACGCATTCTGCTCTGGGGCGGCCTGATCACCGCGACGACCACTGCCCTCGGCGGCGGCGTCATCGCTCTTACCCGGCGCACCACCACCAACCCGAAACCAAGCCGGCCAACAGACCCAGGAACGAACTCCCCGACAGTGATCGCTGCGGTCTCTGCTGTCGCCGTCGGTTCGTCGACAAGCTTCATCACACCGAACGGTTCCGCCGCATACCTGTTACGCCCCTTGACCGACACCTTCATGGCATTCCTCGCCACCTGCACACACCAGGGCTGCCCCATCAGGCCCACAGGATCCGGCTTCCGCTGCCCATGTCACGGCTCCACTTTCGACGGCAACGGCCAAGTCACCGGCGGGCCGGCAACAAAACCCCTGATCAACGTGCCAGTGCGAGTCGTCGACGGGCAGGTCACCACCACGTAGCCGGACCCAAGCCCGGTGTCAAGCGTCCCAAAGGGATGGCGCCGGAAAGACCGTCGAAGTTGAGCGATTGCCGCGGCGACGAGACCACAAGTCCGGAGTCCGGCTGCGCCTCACCGACGGCACCGCCGCCACCAAGGCCCGGGCAAGGCCGGCCATGACGGCTGTTGCACTGGCCCGGCGGCTTCTGTGGGCGCTGGGGCCGAGACTTCGTCGAGGAGATTCTCGAAGTGCCCGAAGACCCACTCGTCGATCATCGCCGACCATGATCACCGTGTTGCCGCGGTCCCGCAGCCGCTTGAGTGTCTCTATCAGGCGCCGGTTGTCGCGTTGGTGCAGTCCGATGGACGGTGCGTCCAGGACGTAGAGCACGCCGGTCAGCCCCGCCCCGATCTGGGTGGCGAGACGGATGCGCTGTGCCTCGCCGCCGGAGAGGGAAGCGGCGGGACGGTCGAGGGACAGGTAGTCGAGGCCCACGTCGAGCAGGAAGCGCAGCCGCTCCCCGATCTCGGCGAGGACGGCTTCGGCGATCCGGCGCTCGCTCTGCGACAGCGGCAGGTCCGCCAGGAACGCGGCGAGTCCGTCCAGCGGCAAGGCACAGGCCTCGGAGATGCTCCGGCCCCCGACGGTGACCGCCAGGACCGCTGGCGCCAGCCGGGCGCCGCCGCAGGCACCACAGGGCACCTCGCGCATGTACCCGGCGAACCGGCTACTCGATACGGTCCCGTCGCTGCCGGTGGCCTCGAAGTAGCGGCGCTGGATATGCGGGACCACCCCCTCGTAGCGGTTGAGCTGGGAGCGCGCGCGGCCGAAGCGGTTGCGGTAGGAGATGTGCAGCTGCCCCGGTGTTCCGTGCAGCACGGCCTTCCGTGCGGCGGCGGGCAGTTCACGCCAGGGAGTGTCGGTGCTGAACCCCAGTTCGTCTGCCAGTGCTTGGAGGAGGCGTGTGAAGTAGTCGGCTCCGCTGGTGTTGGTCCACGGGGCGATCGCGCCGTCGGCCAGCGACTTGGTGTCGTCGGGGACGACCAGGTCGAGGTCGACCTCCGTGCACGAACCGAGACCGGTGCACGAAGAACACGCGCCCCAGGGCGCGTTGAAGGAGAACAGCCTCGGCTCCAGCGACTCCAGCCGTTGTCGTGGGAGCGGGGACAGGCCATCCGCTCGGAGAACACCGTCTCGCGGTCGGGTCCGTCCCGATCGACGAACTCCACTCTCATCACGCCGCCCGCGAGTCCGAGCGCGGTCTCGACGGACTCCGTGAGCCGCTGGTGGATGCCAGGCCTGAGGGCGATGCGGTCCACGACCACGTCGACGGAGTGCTTCTTGCGCGGGTCGAGCGCAGCAGGGGCGGACAGGGCCAGAACCTGTCCGTCCACGCGTACGCGGCTGAACCCGTCGGCGGACAACTGGCGGAAGACCTCCATGTGCTCGCCCTTGCGGTCACGGACCACCGGGGCGAGTACGAGGAACCGGGTGCCCTCCTCCTCGGCGAGCAGCCGGTCCACGATCGCCTGGGGTGTCTGTCGGCTGGCCGGCTCACCGCACTCGGGGCAGTGCGGGTGGCCGATACGGGCGTACAGCAGGCGCAGGTGGTCGTAGATCTCGGTGATCGTGCCGACCGTGGAACGGGGGTTGCGCCCTGACGTCTTCTGGCCGATCGCGATCGCCGGGGACAGTCCCTCGATGACATCGACGTCCGGCTTGTCGAGCTGCCCGAGGAACTGTCGTGCATAGGCCGAGAGGGATTCGACGTAACGCCGCTGACCTTCCGCGAATATCGTGTCGAATGCGAGACTTGATTTGCCGGATCCGGACACCCCTGTGAATATGGCGAGTGCGTCTCTCGGTATGTCGACCGATACATGTCGGAGGTTGTGCTGACGGGCACCTTTGACGACGAGGCGATTTCTCACTTTCTCGACGGTAGCACCGCGCCACCACTGGAGACGGCCCATGGAGTGACTACGCCCCGTGTGACGAATATCGCCCTTGACGTGCGTTCTACGGTTATGGGCAATGAAATGCGCGACGAATACAGTCGGTCGGCTCTTCCTCTTCGTGATGGGCGCGGCACCCCGGCGAGACCCGGGGCGCTCAGGTGAACGGCAGGCGCGAGCAGATTGTTTCGCGCCCCCTACGGAACCGGCGGAAGCGCCCTGGCGTGTCGTGTTGAGGCGCCCCTATAGGCGTCTTTGAGCCTTTAAGTAAGACATGTATTTTCCAGGGATATGGGGGGCGTGTGTGACTCGGGGGAATCTTGCTCCGGAGGATCCACAGCGGGTGGGTGACTACTGGCTGGCCGCGCGATTGGGCTCGGGTGGCCAGGGTGTGGTCTATGAGGCCTATGACGCTGTTGGGGCGCGGGTGGCGGTGAAGGTGCTGCACCGGGATATGGCCGCCGGAGCGAAGAGCGGGAGCCGGTTCGCGAAGGAGATCACCGCGGCTCAGCGGGTGGCGTCGTTCTGCACGGCCAAGGTGCTGGCTGCCGACGCGGACGCGGTGCCCCCGTACATCGTCAGTGAGTTCGTTTCCGGCTCGGATCTGGGAACTGTGGTGTGGGACCACGGACCGCTGAGCGGCGACGACTTGGTGCGGCTGGCGACCGGAGTGGTCACCGCCTTGGCCGCGATCCACCAGGCGGGGGTGGTACACCGCGATCTGAAGCCGGGCAATGTGCTGCTGGGACCGGACGGCCCGAGGGTCATCGACTTCGGCATTGCCCGGACACCGGAGATGACGCTGACCGAGACCGGTGTCGTCATGGGAACGTTCGGCTACATAGCCCCCGAAATCCTGCAAGGGAGGCGAGGCGCCGAAGCCGCGGATGTATTCGCCTGGGGCGCCTTGGTGGTGTTCGCAGGCACCGGGCACGAGCCCTTCAAAGGCACGCACATCGGCGAGGTCATCCACCGCACCTTCGCACACGAGCCTGATCTGGCAGCCCTTCCGGAGCGGCTGCGGACGCTCGTCGGTCAGGCGCTGGCCAGGGATCCGGCTGATCGGCCTGCCGCAGCCGACATTCTGCTGCGGCTGCTCGGCGCGGGTGCCGACAGCCGCCAGGCACTGCGGGCAGGAGCTGACGCCGCGGCCGACCTGCACGCCTCCGAGACAGCCCCCGTCCCGGCGCTGGGTGAGACCGCGGAAGCCGTTTACCGCGCCCTGCGGCCTCCTGCCCAGGCCGCCTGCCGTGCGATGTGGCTGCGGCTGGTTGCTCCCGGCAGCACTCCTGACGGCTCCCACGACACGGTGCGCACTGTCGATGACAGTGAACTACTGTCCGGCCGGTCCCAGGATGAACGGACCGCCGTACGGCAGACCGTGGACGCCTTCGTCGACGCGGGGCTCCTCGTGCGTGAAGCGACCACGGTGCGCCCTGTGAACGCGGCAGTACTGTGGGCCTGGCCACGCCTGCGAGGCTGGGTGGACAGAGATCGCGAAGCACTGCGTATCCACCGGAAGTTGGGGGAGGCTGCTCGTGCCTGGGACGAGCACGGACGTCGGCCCGAAGACCTCGAACGCGGCACAGCCCTACGTGATGCCCTTGCCTGGGTCGCCACGGCCGCCGTCTGGCTCCGCCCCAACCAATTGGAAGCCCACTTTCTCCAGATCAGTCAGACGGCCGACACCCGCCGGGCACGCCGTATCCGCCGCCTGAATGTCTTTCTCGTCGGGACCCTGGTCCTGACCCTGGTTTCCGCCGGGGTGGCCCTGTGGCAGCGTCAGACAGCACTCACCCAACGCGAGGCTGCGGTCAAAGCCCAGAAGCAGGCAGTCTCCCGGCAACTCGCCGCCCATTCCGATGCGTTGATGGATACCAACCCCGACCTCGCTTCACTCCTGGCCGTGAGCGCCTACCGCACCAGTCCGACCACGGAGGCCATGGCCAGCCTCGACGCCGCCGCGGACATCCCCCTCATCCGCCGCCTGTCCGGTCATGCCAACGGGGTGTACGAGGTGAAGTACAGCCCCGACGGAAAGACCCTGGCAACGGACGGCGACGAAGGGACGGTCTGGTTGTGGGATCCGGCGACAGGCCGGCACCGGTCCACACTCCGTGTCCATGACGGCTCCGTGAATGACGTGGAATTCAGTCCGGACGGGAAGACGCTGGCTACTGCTGGTGAGGACGGGACTGTGCGGTTGTGGGATCCGGCGACCGGCCGGGCCCGCGCCGTCGCCGTGTTCGATCACGGCAGCCCTGTCTTCGCCGTGGCGTTCAGTCCGGACGGGAAGACGCTGGCTACTGCTGGTGAGGACGGGACTGTGCGGTTGTGGGATCCGGCGACCGGCCGGGCCCGCGCCGTCGCCGT
>NZ_JBEOYO010000059.1:25657-56435 GCF_040297125.1 Streptomyces sp. NPDC001868
GTTCGATCACGGCAGCCCTGTCTTCGCCGTGGCGTTCAGTCCGGACGGGAAGACGCTGGCCACTGCTGGTAGGGACGGGGCGGTGCGGCTGTGCGACCCGCCAGCCGGCCGCACCTGTAGGACCCTCACGAGTCACGGGACAGGTGTGTCAAGGATCGCGTTCAGTCCCGATGGCAAGACGTTGGCCACTGGCGGGGCCGATGGGACGGTGAGGCTGTGGAACCCGGCCACCGGCCGCAACCGCGAGACTCTGACCGGCCACGACGCCAGTGTGTACACGGTCGAGTTCAGCTCGGACGGCAGAACTCTGGCCACTGGCGGGGCCGATGGGACGGTGAGGCTGTGGAACCCGGCCACCGGCCGCAACCGCGAGACTCTCACCGGCCACGTCAGGTCTGTCTCCGCGGTGGCGTTCAGTCCTACCGGAAGCATCCTGGCCTCCGCAGGTGACGATGGAACGGTGCGGCTGTGGGACACACGTACCCCGGGCGACGGCAGGACCCTGACCGGTCACGACGGCCGTGTGAACGATGTCGTGTTCAGCCCCACCGACGGGACTGTGGCAACCGCGGGTGACGACGGAACGGTGCGGCTCTGGGATTCCGCCTCGGGCCGCAGCCGTAGGACGCTCACCGGGCATGCCGAGCCTGTGTACGCGGTGGCGTTCAGCCCTGACGGCAAGACCCTGGCCACTGGTGGGAACGGCTTCGCCGTTCGGTTGTGGGACCCGGTCACGGGCCGCAGCCGCACATCCCTCACCACCACGGACAACGACGGAGTGTTCGTGATGGTCTTCAGTCCGGACGGGAAGACCCTGGCCACGGCCGGTGGCGACGGTCTGGTGAGGCTGTGGGACCCGCGCGCTGGCCGCCGTCTGAGGTATCTGCAAGGTCACCTTGAGCCTGTGCACGCCATGTCCTTCAGTCCGGACGGAAAGATCCTGGCCGCGGGTGCTTCGGACAGCGCGGTGCGGCTTTGGGACTCGGCCACGGGCCGCAGCCGCAAGACCGTCACCCGCAACACCGACGTCATCTTCCCGCTCTTCGTGGTCGAGTTCAGCCCGGACGGCAGAACCCTGGCGATCGGCGGCAACTACGGCGCGGTGCACTTGTGGGATGCGGCCACCTTGCGCAACCGCAAGACCCTCATCGGTCACCAGGCGACTGCGGCGTCGTTCAGCCCCGACGGCCTGACCCTGGCCACCGGTGGCGAGGACGGGACGGTGCGGCTCTGGAATCCGACCACCGGTCGCCAGCGCAAGATCTTCACTGGCCACAACGACGTTGTGTCCGGCGTGGCGTTCAGCCCCGACGGGCGAACCCTGGCCACCACCAGTCACGACGGCACGACGCGTCTTTGGAACGTCGACCTGCTGCACAAGGCCGCCGCCGTCACCAAGGTGTGCGGCACCCTGGGCCGGGACCTCACTCAGGCGGAACGCCAGGAGTACCTGGCGGACCAGCCGCAGGTGAAGGCGTGCCCTTCCTGACTCCACAGGCTATGCATCGACGCCCGACGCAGCACTCAGGTGGGACGTCGGGGCAGCGGTCTGTCGATCGGCTAGACGCGGCAGCTGTCGCTGTGGGTGACCTCACGGAAGTCGGCGAGGAGGGGGCTGGCCATGGACTCGCGGTAGACGACGACGGCGCGACCGTACGGCCAGCTGATGTCGTCGTGGAAGTTCTGCTGGGCTTCCGAGCAGCTGCCGAACATCAAACCACGAACGATGTCTGTCCAGGAGACGTCGTCCCGGTAGCTCTGCCCTTCAGGGTAGATGCCAGGGCCGAAGGTCACGAACATGGTCTGCGCCGGGGGGGTTGAACGTGACGGTCACCTCATCCCCCCGCAAGCACGAGGGCATCCAGAGCGTCCTGTGGGGCGAAGAGGTCCGCGCGCGGTTCAACGCCCCCGAGCTCAACCTCGCCCGGTATATCAAGGACGGCACCGTCACCGACATCGACAACGGAGAGCAGGAGAGAGCGCCGATGAGCGTCTGTGGGTTCCACCTGCGGCGCGGGCCGAATGCCTCGCCAGGGAGAATGCGGGTGTGTCCAGACGCCAGCGGCCGAACCCACCTACGGATGTATCGACGCGGTGGTGGAGCTGCTCGTGCGGGGCTCGCGAGCGTAGGGGTACGTGATCATACGGCTATGTGCCGCGACGGCCGGCTGCCGTCGCGGCACACGTCGTGTGTGTCTCACGCGGTGAAGATGAACGGCTCGCTCTTCGCGTTGGACACGTCCGTCAGCACCCCTGCGGTGATCTTGAGCGTGGCGACCGCCTGGAGGAGGTCGCCTTCGCCGACGCCGGTGAGGGCGTTGAACGGGATGCGGATCTGTTCGCTGCGCGGCCCGTTCACGGGCGTCGCGGGCTGGTCGTACGTCTGGAGGTCGACCCGCGTGAGCTGACTCAGGTCGCCGACCGACACCCAGATCTGCATGCGGGAGATCACCGCGTTCAGTGACGCCCCCACCTCGATGTCCGCGAGGACGTCGAAGTCACCGGCGGTGGCAAGGGTGTCCACCGTGAAGGACGTCCCTTTCTCGACCACCGACAGATCCTTGATCCTCGCGTCGTACTCTCCGGGCATAACCGGATCTCCTTCCCCGTTGCTGTTGAGTCCCCTCACCGTAAATTCGCCGTCCGGCCGGCCGCCTCGGGGGAATCCCCAGGGTTGCCAGGACGGATGGGCGGGACGAAGCGGGTTCATCACCCCCGGGTCATCCCTGAAGCGGGCTTCGGGTGAACCGTCCGACAGTCGTGCGTGACATCGAATTCGCGACTTCACAACGGGGGTTGTGTCATGCCATCCACCCATCCCATGCCGGGCCAGGGCACCGCCGCGAGCGCTCTCAGCGCGGTGCTGGTGGCCTGTGTGAGCGTCCTCGTCCATTTCGCGTTGGTGAGGGGCGGAGCGACGGAACTCGTACCGGTCGCGGGGAGCCTCGCCACCGCCGTGGTCATCGGACTGCCGCTGACCGTGGGCGCGTTGCGCCGGGACGAACAACGGACCCGAGGCGGCCCGGCCACGATGCCCGGCCTGGCGACCGTGGTCCTCGCGGTCAATGCTGATGGCCGCCACCTTCTGGTTCACCGACCTGGTGGGCACCTGGACCGGGACCGGGAGCCTCGGCTATCTCAGCAAGGAACTGCCGGGCGGTGGCGAGCCCTCCGCGGTGGCCCGGTCGGTCGGGATGCGGGAACTGCCGCTCGTGCTGGGCGTGGTGTTCGCGACCTCCGTGGCCGCCGGGCACCGGCTGCGCGGAAGGGCCCGCCCCGCCCTGACCACGGCCGTGCTGGCGTTCACCGGGGGCGTCCTGGCGACGAACCAGATGTTCCTGCGGCACTGGAACGCCCCGCAGCTCCCGGAGCACGTCTATGTGCCTGTCGTCATCGGCGTGCTGTCCTGGTGCGTAACCCGGCTGGGCCTGCGGTACGCGGTCAGGACACAGGATCGGTACGACGCGCTGTACGCCGTGCGGGTCCGCTTCAGGGAGGGCGGCGAACCTCCTCAGTCCTAGGCGCCCGACGTGGCCCTTCGCTCAACAGGCGCCCCGCGGCCGGGACATGGCCGTCCTACCCTGAGCCATGCTGTTCGGACGACACGCGCAGGCCGAGCGGATCGGTCTGGTGGTTCAGGATGCCCGCCAGGGCAGAAGCCGGGTGCTCGTGCTGCGGGGCGAGGCCGGTATCGGGAAGACCGCGTTGCTGCGACTCGGCGCCGACGCCGCGCGGGAACAGGGCATGCGGGTGCTGTGGCTGCGTGGCTGGGAGCCGGAGAAGCAGCTCGCGTTCGCCGGGCTTTCCCAGCTCGTCCGGCCCGGCGCCCACCTCATCGACCGGCTGCCGACACCCCAGGCCGAGGCTCTGAGGGGAGCCGTCGCGCTCGGGCCTACCCGGCCCGCGGACCGCTTCGAGATCTGCGCCGCCACACTGAGCCTGCTGGCCGAACTCGCCGAGGAGCGGCCGCTGTTGGTCGCCGTCGATGACGTACACGCCCTGGATCCGTCCTCCGCCGAGGCGCTCGCCTTCGCCGCCCGGCGGCTGATGGCCGAGGACATCGGCATACTGCTCACGACCCGGCCGGATCCCTCGGCCGACGCGTTGACGGTTGCGTTGCCCGTGCTCGAAGTGGCCGGGCTGGAGGAGAGCGCGGTCGGTGAACTCGTCGCCGACCGCACCGGGGTGAGCCCCCATGAGGACGTACGACGTCAGCTCGCGCTC
This sequence comes from Streptomyces sp. NPDC001868, assembly GCF_040297125.1. Classification (NCBI taxonomy): domain Bacteria; kingdom Bacillati; phylum Actinomycetota; class Actinomycetes; order Kitasatosporales; family Streptomycetaceae; genus Streptomyces; species Streptomyces sp. NPDC001868. The sequence continues at coordinate 29,882 of NZ_JBEOYO010000059.1, forward strand.
CGCAGCGCGGGCAACCCGATGGCGCTGATCGAACTGGTGCACGGGCTCACCGGATCGCAGCTGAGCGGGCACGGCCCGATGCCGCGCACCATGCCGGCCGGGGCCACAGCGGGCGCGCTGTTCGCCGGCCGTGTCGCGGCAGTGGGGGCCGATGCTCGGACCCTGCTGCTCCTCATGGCCGTGAGCACCTCGACCGAGACGGGGGACCTGACCCGCGCCGCGCGCCGTCTCGGCGTACCGCAGACGGCGTTCGCCGAGGTCGAGGGCAGCGGTCTGGCGGCCTTCGCCCCGAACGCGTACCACTTCGCCCATCCGCTGGTCCCCTCTGCCGTACTGGCCGCCGCGCCCCCCGAGGAGGTCAGGGCCGCCCATCGGGCGCTCGCCGCGGCCTGCGCGCGGCCGGGGCGAGCCGGGGAACGGGCCTGGCATCTGGCCGAGGCGGCCCTCGGCCCCGACGAACAGGTGGCGGCGGCGCTGGAGGAGTTGGCCCGTACCACCGAGTCCCGCAGCGGGTACGTGGCGGCGGCCGCCGCGTGGGAGCGGTCGGCGGCGCTCAGCGTCAGCCCGCCCGACCGGGCCCGACGCCTCACCGCCGCGGCCAAGGACGCACTCATGGGTGGTCGCAACACCCACGCCCGGGAACTCCTCATCCGGGCCGACGCGTTGGTCGAGGAGGCCGGACTGCGCGCCGAGATAGCGGCCGGCCTCGGCCGTGTCGAACTGTTCACCGGGCATCCCGCCCTCGCCCACCGGTTCGTGTTCCGGGCCGCCGAGGAACTGTGCGACACCGACCCGCGGCGCGGCTCCCAGTTGTTCGCCGACGCCGCGATGGCCTCACTGCTGTCCGGCGACCCCGCCGGCGCCGTCGAGGCGGCGATGCGGGCGGAGAAGCTGCTCGACGGGGCGCAGACCCCCGCGACACTGGTCGCCGGCCTGATCCGGGGCATCACGATGCTCCACCTCGGGGAGGGCTCGGCGGGCCGGGAACTGCTGCGGCGCTGCCTGGAGGCGGTGCGCACCCAGGGCGACGAACTGCCCACCGAGTACGTCGTGCTGGCCGCCGCGACCATGAACTGGACCGGGGAGCACGAACTGGGCCGACGCACCGTCAACTCGCTGCTGGAGCGGCTGCGGATGTCCGGAGCCGTGGGCATGCTGCCCTTCGCGCTGTACGTCTGCGCCTACGCGAACGTGTCCACGGGCCGCACCGAGGCAGCACGGGCGGCGGCGACCGAGGCCGTCGAACTGGCCGGGTTCACCGACAACGAGTTCTGGCAGTACCTCTCCCTCTCCGCCCTGGCCCACGTCGAGGCGGTACGCGGCGACGCCGAGGCCTGCAGACGGCACGGGCAACGGGCGCTGGCGCTGCGGCGCGCCGACACCGACTACCCGCGCGACGCCAGTGAGGCCCTCGGACTGCTGGAACTGAGCTTCGGCGACTACCCGGAGGCGCTGCGCCGATTACGTGAGGGAGCGATGTCCACCTCCGCAGACGATCCCGACGGCCTCCTCGACAGCAACTTCGACGCGATGGAGGCACGGATCCGCTGCGGACTGCCGCTGTCACCGGGGGCGTTGGCGTCGGTGGCACAGCATGCCGGGCAGGTGCACATTCCCCTGCACGCCGCGATCGCCCTGAGGGTGCGCGCTCTGGCCGCTGAGGAGAGCGTCGAGGACTGCTTCGAGCAGGCCCTCGCGCTGCATGCCGAGGTGCCCTGCCCGCTGGAGACCGCCCGGACCCGGCTCACCTACGGGGAACGACTGCGCCGCGCGGGGCAGCGAGTGCGGGCACGGGAGCAACTGCGGGGCGCGCTGGACACGTTCGAGCGGCTGGGCGCCGTGGTCTGGGCGGAGCGCTGCCGCAGGGAACTGACGGCGACAGGTGAGACCGTCCGGGCCAGGTCGGAGCCGTCCGGGTCCGAGGACCTGACACCGCAGGAATTCCAGGTCGCCCAGGCGGTCGTACGGGGAGCAACCAACAAGCAGACGGCCTCCGCGCTGTTCCTCAGCCCGAAGACGGTGGAGTTCCACCTCGGCAACGTCTACCGGAAGCTGGGGGTCCGCAACCGTACGGAACTCGCCCACCGATATCCGGGGCTGCGCGAGTGACGTGCGCCTGCGAGGCAGGGGATTTCCCCGAAGCGGGCCGCCGCCGGCTCTTCGTAGGGTCAAAAGCCCCGCGTACGAGGAGGAACCGGCCATGACCAGTGACGAGACGTGGGACTTCGCCGCGCGGCTGACCGCACTGCGTGAGCAGGCCCAGCGGCTGCTGGAGGAACTGGAGCGGCGAGCGGAACCCCGGCCGCCCGCCGCGCAGGACATCCGGCCCGCGCAGGACAGCACGTCGGCGGCCACCGGTTCCCCTCTTGTCGCGGGAGCGAGCAACTCGGCCACCGACACGACCTACCTGGACGCGAGCGGTGCCAGCGGCGCCCTGTACGTGGTCGGCGACCCGGGCGGTGTCACCGGGGTCGGCTTCAGCCAGCCGGGTCTGCGCGGCTACGGCTACGGCAGCAACGCCGTGCACGGGTACGCCGTACCGCCGAACGCCCAGGCCGGCGTACGCGGGGAGAGCCCGTCCGGGGACGGCGTGTACGGGTACAGCACACAGGGGCGCGGCACGCTCGGGGTCAGTTTGCGCGGTATCGGCGTACTGGCGTTCAGCCGGGACCGGGAGGCCATCGACGCGTACAGCGTCGACGGTGACGGCATCCGCGCGGCGACCCGCTCGGGCGCGGCGGCGGCGGTCCTCGCGGAGAACGGTTCGGAGTCCCCGGGCGGCTTCGCGGTGGTCTGCCTCGGCCAGTCCGGCACCGGACTGTACGCGTCAGGGGCCCATGCGGCGATCCGGCTCGGCCGCTCGCAGGCGGTCGGCGCGCCTACGACCGGCTTCCACAACGCGGGCGAACTGGTGCTGGACGCGAACGCCGAGCTTTACCTGTGCAAGACCACCGGGGTGCCGGGTGTCTGGAAGTTCGTGGCATGACAGCCATTGACGGTTCGTGAGAAGGAGGCGGGGGATGGCCGTTGCGATATGTCTGAGTGGTGGAGGGGCCAGAGGGGATTTCCAGGTCGGAGCACTGCGCCTGCTCTACGACCGGGGTATTCGCCCCGACCTCCTGGCGAGCACTTCCGTGGGTTCGGTGAACGCCGTCAAACTCGCGGAGGGTGAGGATCCGGCCCATCCGGAGCGGGGCCTGAGCGGCCTGGAAGACCTATGGGCGTCGCTGCGGACGAACGCGGACATGTATCTGGAGGAGCCCTGGCTGTCCCACCCGGACATGGACGCCAGGGTCCGTGATCTGTTGACGGGGCGGTCCGCGAGCCTTGGCGTCTCGGGACCCGCGACGGACGACGGCGCGTGGGGTGATCTCGCGTTCCTCGCAAACTTCTTCTACAACGCCTCCTTCTTGCTCGGGGACGGAACAGCGCTGCTCAAGTCGCTCGGCCTGGTGGCGGAGGCGAAAAGCCTCTACAACCTCACTCCCATCCGAGACCGCCTCTACTCCAGGCTCGACCTCGACGCGATCGCGGCGTGGGCGGCGACGGGCAAGAGACTGCGGATGGCCACGGTCGCCCTGGAAAGCGGCAGTCTGCGGTACGTGACCGAGAGCGGCGCGGTCCTGGAACGCGACGGCTCACCGGCTCAGCGGGCGGGAAGGCTGACCGCGGCCTGTCGCGCGCTGGAGAACGAAGTCGACGCCCGGGAGCGAGCGCTCCGTGAGCAACAGGATCTGCTGCGAAAGGCCGCGCCGAAGGAGAAGCCCGACATCATCGAGAACGGTGTCCGCCCGGCCCGGAAAGCACTCGGCGATGCCCGGTCGGCTCTCGCGGACTGTGTGGCCGCGCAGCCTTCGGTACCGCTCGTGGTCGACATCCGCGAGGGTGTCCTTGCCTCGGCGAGCATCCCGGCCATGTTCCCGGCGATGCCCCTGGCCGACGAGAACTATGTCGACGGCGGGGTGCGCGAGATCGTCCCGGTGCAGGCCGCCGTGGACGCGGGGGCCGAGGAGATCTATGTGGTGAGTGCGTCACGGCTGACCGTCGAGCCCGAGAAGCCGCGCACCTTCACGGGCGCCGGATTCGCCGACGTGTTCGGCAGGGCCATGGTCGAGATCGCCCTCAACGAAATCACCGTGGACGATCTGTCCGTCCGCCCGAAGGACGGCCGGAGCGCACCCCGTACCGTCGTGATCGCTCCGGACATCGACATCCACAACCTGACCACGATCGACCCCGGGCTGATCCAGATCAATCGGGACTACGGCTGGATGCGCGCCGCCGACACACTCGACGGGGTCGACCACGACAGCGTGCTCTGGCGGACCGCGACCGACATCGCGCAGACGCGGCTCGACACCTGGCGCGCCGAGAGCCTCCGCCACGGACAGCCCGACCCCACGCGCCCTGCCGACGGCACTCCCACTCCACGCGCCGACGCCCAGGTCTGGATCGACAACGGGAAGCGACGGCTCAAGGACCTGCTGGCCGCCCGCCGCGCCGCCGGGGGCCCCGTGCCCGACGGCATCGACCGTTGGAGCGTGACGCTGGAACTGCACCCCTGGGTGGGCGAGTTGAACGACGCCGCGTTCGTCACGCAGGCGGTACCGGCGAGTGTCGGCGCTCATGACGGGTTCTCCGCGACGTTCACGATGCGCAACACGGGCACCACGACATGGCGGCCCGAGGAGCAGTACCGACTCGGCACGCAGGACCCGCAGGACAACACCACCTGGGGGACCGGCCGCGTCGAACTACCCGCGCCTGTCGCACCCGGTGCGGAAGTGACCTTCGCGGTCGACCTCAAGGCACCCGCGGCCTCCACGACTGTGCTCCAGTGGCGCATGGTGCGGGACGGAGTGGAATGGTTCGGCGCGACCACTCCGCCGGTCGCGGTCACCGTGACCGAACCCGCCCTGTGCGGGAAGCTGCGAGCGGACATCGCCGCGGCCGAGAGGGAGATCGACGGACTGCGGCGGCTCCAGGACGGCTTGGACCCGAAGGACCCCGGAGACCGGAAGGAGCGGAAGGACCTCGGCGAGCAGATCGCCGAGGTACGGAAGAGGCTGACGGAACTCCGCACGTCGAAGGCCCGGATGGGATGCCGGTAGGACCCGGTGGTGTCGCGTCAGGCCAAGGTCGGATCCACCGTCGCCCGACGCGCCTCCGCCAGGTGTTCCTCCGCCCACAACTACGGTAGGGATTACGCGCGTTGGCGCCTGCCGCAGGCATCGCAGCCGATCGTGTGCTGGGGACCCATCTCGGCCACGCCTCCGGCAGGCAGCGTGCGGCAGCAACGTCAAAGGCCGGGGCCACGCCTACCTGCTGACCGCGATGAACCACCGGGGTGAGAGTCTGGGATTGGCGCCCAGCAAGCTCGTCGGCATCGGCGTCCACACGATCATCCTGGACACCGCCGTATATGCCGAGCTGGGCGAGTGGCTCAACGGCGGTGTGTTCCTGCACCACGTGCCCAAGACCGACACGAAGCACGTCGGCTCCGTGATCAAGACGGCTCACATCGTCGCCGCCGACGGCAACGGGGAGTTCCTCGGGCACCGGCCACATCGCTGAAGCCCGAGGGCACGCCCGGGTGGGATTCGAACGAACCGGCCCGCGGCCCGGTCACGGCAGCCAGATGAGGCGGGTGACCACCAGCACCGCAGACCTCTGGCACCACTACGTGAAGCTTCCCCTTGATGTTGGACACCTGGAGACTGGGACATGAGGTTCCAGAGGAAGTAGTGCCAGGTGGGAAGCAAGAGCAACCGCAGCAGGCGGTACTCGGAGGAGTTCAAGCGCGACGCGGTCGCGTTGGTCCGGTCCTCCGGCAAGACCGTCACCGAGGTGGCCCGGGAGATCGGGGTCAGCGCCGAGGGACTGCGCAACTGGGTCAAGCAGGACACGATCGACCGCGGACAGGGGGCGACGGGCGAGCTCACAAGCACGGAGCGGGAGGAACTGCGTCGGCTGCGGAGGCAGAACCGTGAGCGGGCCGAGACGATCGAGGTGCTGCGAAAATCGGCGGTCTTCTTCGCGAAGGAGAGCGATCGATGAACGACGTGTATGCGTTCATCGAGGCGGAGAAGACCACCCACCATGTTGCTCTGTTGTGCCGGCTGCTGAAGGTGGCCCGCTCCTCCTTCTACGGCCGGCTGGCCGGCGAGCAGGCCCGCGCCGCCCGCCGGCGACGCCCTGGCCCATGAGATCACCGTCTTGCACATTGCCTCCCGGTGCACCTACGGGGTGCCGCGCATCCATGCCGAACTGCGCAGGCTGGACCGGCGGGTCAACCGCAAGCGGGTGGAGCGGATCATGCGTGAGCGCGACATCACCGGGGTCACCCGGCGCAAGCGCCGGTCGCTGACCCGTCCGGCGAAGAAGGCGGTGCCCGCTCACGACCTGATCGGACGCGACTTCACGGCCGAGGCCCCGGGCACGAGACTGGGCGGTGACATCACCTACATCCCCACCGACGAGGGCTGGCTCTATCTGGCGACCTGGCTGGACCTGGCCACCCGCGAGATTGTCGGCTACTCGATGGCCGACCACCACCGTGCCTCCCTGGTGGTCGACGCACTGACGATGGCCGCCGGACGTGGTCGGCTCCAGACCGGCTGCATCGTGTACTCGGACCGCGGAGCCGAGTACACCTCTGACGAACTCCGCCGGGAAATAAGCAGGTTGGGCTTGCGGCAGAGCATGGGCCGAACCGGCTCGTGCTACGACAATGCCGCCGCCGAGAGCTCAGCGTGCGGCGCACCGTGGCGATCTCCATCGCAGAGCGCGGCGCACGGCCGGTGGTGCGGCGACGGAAGTCCACCTGCCAGTCGGCGCCACCGCTCAGGCGCACCCGGTTCCTCGTCACCCTCACATCCCCCCTCAACGCCCCCTGGAATATGAGGGCATCGCGCGTTCGGCTGCACGCCGCTGCGGCGTCCGGCTGTACACGAGAGACCTGACATACCCGGGGCCGGCCGGCGTCAATCCACACGGCTCTACGGTGACGAGGACTACGTGCTCTGCCACTGCCGAAGCCGCCTGACGTTGTCTGGGGTCCGGAGGTACTTCACACAGGTCAGGTAGTACGGCCCGCTGTAGAAGGAACAGCCACCCCTGCTTGGCAAGGCGCGACTCACGAGACTCCCGCCCTACGACCCCGGGTGAGGCACGAATAGAGTTTCGGGATGATCCTTGGAGGGGCTATGTACGCCCGAAGTGCCGCCTGTGCGGCCGTGGTTGTTCTTGCTGCCGCAACGGCCGGATGCGGCAGTGCAACGGGCGGCGGGACCGCGGAGCCCACCAGCGTCGTGACGTCTGTGCCTGATCTGAGCGACGCAGCATGGCGTAAGGCATGCATCGACGCGTGGGCCAGGGCCATCCTCGACCACCCCACGGACTGGAGTCCGGGTGCAGAGGAATCGCCCGAGGAGTGCCCCGATCAGGTGGGAGAGACCTGGGCGACCCTGTATGTCCTCGGCAAGGAGAAAGCCGAGAGGGAACGGGTGAAGCTCCCACCGATCGACGACGGTGCCTCGACCGCGGCCGGGGAATCCGACGCCGACCGGTCGTGATCGCGGAGCCGAAGCGCGAGCTGACCCGCCTACGGCCCGTTCCTGCCGTAGGCCGACGGGCCCCCTTCACGCGTCGCGCCGCCGGCCTCGCCTCCCGTCCGGCCACCTGACCCGTCCAGACGGATCCGCTGCCCGGCGTCGGCCACGGAGCTGGAGCAGGTAGTCCAGGGCGCGCTGGGTGGCCGACCGCTGATATAACGTTCCACTCGGCGACAGCCCGCTGCGACGCTCGTAGGATGCCTAAATGCCCAAGCCGTTACGGATGAGCCGCCGCACGTGGGTTGCCGTGTGGGCGGTGCTGTGCGTGGCCGGTATCGCTGCCACCGCCGCACTGAACGCCTTTCCGGCGCCTGACCCGCAGCCCGAGAAGCCCGTCAGCGCCGAGTGCGCCGAGTACATCGCGGACATCGAGACGCAGCTGGCCAAGGCCAAGAGGGAAGGCAACGACGACGGCGTGCTGGCCTTCACTCGAACCCGGGTCGGCGCGGACGACTGCAGCGATGAAGTTCTCGACCACTTCAGCGGCGACAGGGCTCGCCGTGGCTGATCTGCGCCGGTGGCGATCAGCGCCGTGAGCGCGGTGACGGAACCGGAGCCGCAGCCCACTCCGCCGCGGGTGTACTCCTCCTGCCTGGCCGCCGACACCAAGCCGGTGCTTGTGGGTGACGACCCGTGCGACGGCCGTTGAAGAACCACTGAGTGACTGTCCCCGCAGGACGGCGACTGAGGCCCCTGCCCGCCCGCGTCCCTCCTGGCCAGCGCCCGCAGCCGGGAGACCACCAGCACCACCCCGGGCCCCCGAGCCAGAGCGCCGCCCGGGAACAAGCAGCGTGGGCGCGCCTCGCCGAAGTCGAGGCGGCGGGCACGGTGCTTATCTAGGGTCGTTGGGTTATTTTCGCAGTTCAGCGCCATGATGACGGTGTCAGGCACGTACGGCATGTTCGTCGGTGTCCTCTGACATCGGACCTGGATCCTTTGTCACTGAAGTTGGACCGATAAATCAGCTGGCAGCCCAGCGCGGGGACGGCGCTCAGGGGCCCTGACAAAAGCTGTTGATCATGTGATCTTGTACCGGCTTCGGCCGACAGATCCCTCGCGACGGGGGCCGCGGTCCCGGTTCATGAACGGCGCCTTCTACCCGAAGACGGTGCGCATAGGATCACCGCATGAGGGGTGGTGGCGTACTCATGAGGAACTACCGGTGGTGTGTGGCGATCGCTGCGCTGTTGCTGACCGGCTGTGGCGGTGACGCGGAGAGCGACAGCTGGAACGGCAAGGCGGTGGCACTCACTAAGGAACAAGTACGGGAGACGTTGCCGGACGGCGGGGCCATGACGGGTTGGAAAAAGTCCGCCCGGCCCAAAACCGCAACCGCCGCAATGGACGAACTCGCCCGGGGGGAGTTCTGCCCTGTCAATGACAGGGCGGGCTGCGAGAACTCCCGCTTCTACGGCATCTCGACCTTCCGGCGCGACGACAGCGCCGCCGTCGTCCACTTCCTGATCATCGCCTACGACAGCGAACAGGCCGCCCGCGAGGCGTACGACGTGCTCTGGAACGGCTACTACGGCAAGAGGGTGGGATTGAGGGCCAGGACGTTCAGCCTCGGCCCGATCGGTGAGAAGCGCGACGCACGGTTCGGATCCTCCGCCTTCCACGGCGAGCCCGGCACCGTGACCCAGACCCGGGTCGGCACCACGCTGCTGTGGACGATGGCGGATTCAACGGACAGGAACGAAGACGCCGTCAACGAGGACAGTGCCCGGGACCTGGCCACGATGCTCGCCAAACGGGCCCGGCAGGCCCAGAACGGAGACACGCCCTCCGCCGCGCTCAACAGCTGACCGGACGGCCACGCCGGGACCCGCCCCGCTGCCGGAGAGAGCAACTCCCAGCCAGACGCCCGGCAGGTTCGCTCCCGCCCTGCCCCCATCCCCCTCGGTCCCACGTCAACGGCGTCGTAGTGGTGCAACTTCTCTGGCAATCGGTCCAGGTTCAGCGTCAGGGGACAGTCGGCACGGCGCACGAACCACATCGGGTGCGTAAGTGTTGGGGTGGCGATAAGAACCGTGTCACCGATCCTGCTGGCTTATTCGGCCCTGGCATCCCAGCTCGGACACCATGGGACAACTAACCGGCCGGTAGCTGGGGCGGAACCAGACGTGACACCACGACCATCGTGAGCCGACTGCGGAAATGGGTACAGGGCCCGGCTTCCCTGTACCGTCCTAGTCCTGGGCACACGCGGTGGCGTCGGTGGGGGCTTCCTCTTCGGTGAGGTGCGGTGAAGCCTGCGGGTGGAGGCCTGGCCTTCGAGGGCTTCCTAGCCTTCTTCCACTTTTGGCGTCACCCTCCCGAGTCAGTTGGCGGGAAAGGTCCCCAGTTCTGTGGGGCGCCTGTCACGTCCTCGAAGTCGACCGTGCCGCCGCTGAACTCCGCGTCAGTGAAGGTAACCGCGCCTCCGCTGAACTTCGCGCTGGTGAAGTCGACGCTGCCAGCGCTGAACTCCGCGCCGCCGAAGTAGACGCTGCCTCTGCTGAACTTCGCGCCGGTGAAGTCGACGCTGGCTCCACTGAACTTCGCGCCGCGGAAGTCGACTCTGCCTCCGCTGAAGTTCGCGCCGCCGAAGTAGACTCTGCCAGCGCTGAACTCCGCGCCGCCGAAGTAGAAGCTGCGGCCGCTGAACTCCGCGCCACCGAAGGAGACCGTGCCTTGAAAAAGACTTCCCTGTAGGTACCCGCCGTCGAAAGTGGCGCGGGTGAAGTCGAAGTTGCACGCCGACCAGGAGGTCGGTGCTTGGGGTTGTAGGTGGCTGCGGATGGTCCGGATGATGGTGAGGCGGACCTCGCGTTCGCCCTCCTTGTATGCGGCGGGCGTCGACGACAGTGATTCCCCCTCCGATGCCGTCGAGGCGGCCTCCGGATTGGGCTCGTACGGCATGCGCAGGTAGGCGCACAGGACGTCGACGCACACCTGTCGCTGCTCGATCCAGTCGTCGGCGAGCCGGGCCATGGCGTATACGCCAGCCAGGCGCACCGCTGCCTGGTCGTGGCCGAGTTGGTCGGCGGCGGTGGTGAAGCGCTCAGCGAGCTGCTTGTCGTCGGCCCGATGAGCGTCGCCCTCCGCAAGGCGCTGTTTGCGGTAGGCATAGACCCCTGCGAGAACAGCGCCGCCCAAGGTGAGGGTCGCCAGCGCGGTGCGGATCACCTCGTGGGCAGCGACGGGGTTCTCCGGGGTGGCCTCCTTCGACGCGAGAGAGTGAAGGAATTCGTAGATCCCGTAGCCCACGGCCAGGGCCAGCAGGAGGGCGAGCAGGCCCACTACCCAGACGGGCCACAAGCGGGGAGCGTGTCGGCCCCGCGAGGCCGGGTCCTTGTGTCCCCGTCGCGGCATAGCTGTCACGGCTTGATCATGCTCGTGCTCTGGCCCTGACGGAGCGCTGTGGCCGCCGTTCGGCGGAACGGGAACGCCCGCCTGGGTCCGGGGTACTCCCGGCCCTGGGCGCATTTCCGCACGGTGCGCGCACGATGGTCGCACGTTCGTTCGGTTCGGCCCCGGCTACTGGCCGGTTAGTTGTCCCCTGGTGTCCGAGCTGGGAGCCCGGAGCCTATTCGGTCAGGCGGCGAGGGAGAGGCCGAGTCGGGCAAGGTGGCTGACGCGGGTGCGGGCGAGCGGGTGGCCGTTCCACCAGGCATCGAGGCGAATGAGGTTGAGCGCGACGGCGGAGAAGACGTGCTCCAGGTAGGTCTTCTGGAGACCGAGGTAGCGGGCACGTCTCATCCCGGTGACCGCGACGGCCTGGTGGATGGTCCCCTCGATACCCGCGCGGGTTCCGTACTTGGCTTGCCACTGCTCGTCGCCCTCCTCGGCGAGGGCGGCCTCCTCAGCAGTGTCGGTGACCTCCTCAACAGCCTCGGCCTCCTCTGACAAACCACCCATCGGCCTTACCTGGCGCCCGGGCGAGATGGAAGCCCTCCAACTGGTAGGCGTTGGAGCAGGGCGCTCTCATTGCCACCGGCATCAACACCGGCTATGTGCGTGTGACGATTGACGGTTCAGGAAGCCAACCAGCAGATGCGCTGGCAGACGACTGGGAGGAGGTTGTCGAAGTCAGCGTTCACGCCCCGACGGGCCAGCTCACTGTGGAATCACTTGAGATGGGACCAGTGGCTGACGATTCCGCGCTTCTCAGCCCGGCAGGGCCTGCTTGGTATCGAGTGCGCCTCTACGCCCGCGGCCGCGAGCTCCTTCGCGACCAGGTCAGCATGGAACCAGTCGAAGATTATCTTCTCACCACCTGGCCTGCCCCTCTGGCTGACACCGTTGTCTTGCGTACGAGCGAACGCATCCAGCGGAGCCTTCGTGCGTCGCAGCCTGGAACGACGCAGCCCTCTGTGTCTTCGCGTGATCTGAATCCTCCGATCCGTAAGCCTTAGAGGGCGTTTATGCAGGTCAAGCCCTAAATATGGCTCTCGCCCCTGCCCTGCTTTGGGGTCTTCATCCCATAGGCGGCGAATGATGGTCTCCAGGGCGGATGCTCAGCCATCCGTCTCGTTCGCTTCCATGCCTGGAAGTCCGTCTGGTTTGAAGTTGCCATGGAATCGCCCAGTGAGCGACGGAACCGAGCCCTCCGCCTCGCACGTGATCACGCTACGCCGTGAGCGAGCGCAAGCCGTACCCCAGCGACCTGCCGGGCCCTCGGTCTGAAACGGAGCTTGGTGGCTCCCGACCGGATAAGAGGTGATCCCCGCAGGCGCCTTGGACCACGATCATCATCGGTGATCAATCGGTCGCTCTCATAGCAGACTGCGGGCGTCAGCACACGTCAGTCTTCTTTGAGGGCTCAAGGCCCCGATCGTGGGCGGACGTTGTGCTGACGCCAGCGGCCGGCGACGAGAAGGCGCCTTCAGCAGCCCAACTACCGCCCATTAGATCGTGGGCCGCAAGCGGAGCATCGTCATCGACACCGTCGGCCTGCTGCTGGCAGGGCTGGTCACGGCCGCGAGCGTGCAGGGCTCCGTCGCAGGCCAGGCCCTCATCGAGAAGGTGGCCGCCGAGCACCCCACCGTCCGCAAGCCCTGGGTCGACGGCGGCCGTCTTTCGGTAGAGGGCTTCGGCGCCACTCCGGTCTCCCGCTTCTTCCCGCATCCGGGCGAGGGCGGTCAGTGCGAGAGCGCTGCGTGCATCGGCTGCCTGGCGGTAGAACGCTTCGGCTCCATCTAGGTCCCCAACCTCGTATCGCGTCTCAGCGAGGCGAAGTAGAGAAGGGGTGTCGCCGACCTCCGCAACGGTTGCGACACCGCCGACCGGGCGGCGTACGAGACGGCTGGATGGATCGGTGGAATCTGGCCGCCTTCCTGGCGCATGCTGCCGGCAGCGACGTGCTGTCCGTCGTCGTGGCAGGCGCCGAGTCAGCCGTTCTGCGTCTGCGCATGGGCTCCCTGCTCTCCTTCGTCGCTTCGCGCCGACCGCGCCCAGAGGCGCCCGGACTTCCTGCCCGTGGCCTCCGTCCCGGCGACCGACCTCGCCACCACGGCCGACCGGCCCGCCCGGAGGGCGCTCCGGCCGTGTGCTCCCGGCCGGAGCCCGCGCGTTCGTCGCCGAGGTGACGGACATCCGGGTGTGAACGCCGTCGGATTGTCGATGGTTGTCGATGTAACGACAAAACTGACCCCTGCCTCATAGGCTCGGACAATCTGTCACCGACAAGCCCATGGGGGTCTCGTGACACAACGCCCGCTCGCCGGATCATTCAGAGGGTTACGCCGTATCGCGGTCCTCACCGTACTCGCCCTGACCGTCCCGCTGACGGCCACCACCGCCGAGGCACACGGCGGCGTGACGGCCGCCCCGGGCAATCCCGTCATCGCCTGGAACATCCACGCCCAGACCGCCATCCACGACACCGCCAAGCAGTCGCCCACCACCAGCACCCGCAGCTTCGCCATCGTGCAGGGCGCCGTGTACGACGCGGTCAACGCCGTCGCCGGCCGTCCGTACGAGCCCCTGGTCAGCGCGCCCCGCAGTCGCCCCGGGGCCTCCACCGCCGCAGCGGTCGCCGCGGCCGCCCACGACACGCTGCTGTGGCTCTTCCCCGGGCAGGCCGAGTCGCTGAACGCCCGGTACGACGAGGCGCTGGCCGCGATCCCCGACGGCCGCGCCGAGGACGGCGGGGTGGCCGTCGGGAGGGCCGCCGCCGCGGCGATGACCGAGAGCCGCCGTGACGACGGATTCGACCCCACCGCGCCGTGGACCGTCGGCACCGAGCCGGGCGAATACCGGCTCACCCCGCCCGGCTACGTCAACGTCGGCGCCTGGGTGCCGAACCTGAAGCCGTTCGTCGTCCCCGACGCCGGCGCCTACCGGGTCAAGCCCCCGCCGGCCCTGACCGGCGCCGCCTGGGCCCGCGACCTGAACGAGGTCAAGAGCCTCGGCGCGGCCACCAGCACCGTCCGCACCGAGGACCAGACCGAGGCGGCGATCTGGTGGGACGACCCCCGGATGGTCGAATGGTCGATCACCCGGCAACTCGCCGGCGCGCACCGCCTCAGCAGCCTCCGGACGGCCCGGCTGCTCGCCATGGTGTACGTGGCCTCCGCCGACACGCTGATCGCCTGCTACAAGGCCAAGGCGCACTGGAACTTCTGGCGCCCGGTGACGGCCATTCCGCTCGCCGGCACCGACGGCAACGCGGCCACCGATCCCGACCCGGACTGGACGCCGCTGCGGGTCACCGCCCCGTCGCCGGAGTACCCGTCGGGCCACGCCTGCTTCACCACGGCGGTCATGACGGCCCTGGGGTTGTTCTTCGGCCGTGACGACCTCACGTTCGCCGCGTACAGCCCCGCCTCCGGCACGACCCGCCACTACGACAGCCTTCGGGCGGCGACAGTCGAACTCCTGGAGGCGCGAATCTGGGCCGGTGTGCATTACCGCTTCGCCTCCGAGCACGGGCACCGGCTCGGGCTGGCGGTCACCCTCGACGTCCTGAACCGCGCCTTCCAGCGGCGCTGACGCGGCCGTCCCTTCCACCACCGGCGGGCGGGCGAACGCGGACTCCAGCGCGTGCCTGCGCCGCCGGTACGGCCAGGAGGTGGTGTCCGTCCCGGCCGGCCGCAGCAGATCGAACGCGACGAAGTGGGCCGGCCACTCCTCCGCTGCCCGGGCCGCCTCGGCACCGCGCCGGGCAAGCCGGTTCTGCAACCGCTCGAACGCGAGGCGTCCCGCGGCGTCCCATACGATCAGCTCACCGTCCAGCGCGGTCGCGTCCGGCAACTGCACGCCCCCGGCCACGACGTCCGGAAACGACGGCCCCATCTCGGTGCCGCGTCTCGAGCGCAGCACCACCCGGCCCGCGTCGACAGCGACGAGAGCCCGAAATCCGTCCCACTTCGGTTATGCGCTGTTGAGCTGTCCACGGACTATCGTCCGGCGTCATGTCGATCACCGGTTGGCGAGTGCATTTCATCGCCCGCCATCCCGGAGGCGTCATCGCCGGAGGCCTGCCAACCTGAGCCGGCTACGGAAGGGGAACAGCGACCTGCGCCGCACTCTGGCTCTGTACGAGGAGGCCATCCGCCAGCTGGCTCTCGAAAACGATGCCCTGCGCAGCGGCGGCACCGTTCTTCCACTGCCCGACCGCAGCCAGGCCCGCGCCACCCGCGCCGTCCTGAATCCGACACCCCCGCAGGCGTCTGGCGTGTGACAAGGACGCGGGGCGTGGCGGGCAACCGACTACCGATGGTCAAGGGGAGCTCATCAAGGCGTGCGGGCCGACGACGTGCCTGTTCCCGCCCGGGTCGCGTCCGCGCCCCAGCTGGCCAGGAGGCGTAGTGCCTCGGCGGACGGGGAGTTCGGTTCGGCGTGGTAGGTCACCAGCATCTGTTCGTGGGCGTCGGCCTGGTGGAACGACTCGAGGCGGAGGTCGAGTTCGCCGACGAGCGGGTGGTGCAGGCGCTGGATGCCGTGGCACTTCTCCTTGACGTCGTGGGTGGCCCACAGCCGCCTGAAGTCCTCGCTCTTGACGGAGAGTTCGCCCACCAGCGCGGACAGTCGGGGGTCGTCGGGATGGGAGCCGGCGTCCATGCGCAGCTGAGAGACGATGTCGCTGGCTTTGTGCTCCCAGTCCACGAACAGGTCGCGGTACTCAGGGTTCAGGAACACCAGCCGCGCCCAGTTCTGCTCCCTCGCCGGCAGCTCGGCAAAGTCGCCGAAGACCGCCGCGGCCATCCGGTTCCAGACGAGGATGTCCGAGCGCCGCCCCACGAGGATCGCCGGAACACCGTCCATGGTGTCCAGCAGCGTCCGCAGGGGGCCCCGCACCTGCTGGGCGCGGCCGGCCGGCTGCTTCTTCTGTTTCGGCTTCGCCAGGTGCGTGAGGTGGGCGTGCTCGGCGTCGCTCAGCCTGAGCGCGCGGGCGATGGCGTCGAGGACCTCCGCCGACACGTGCCGCCCGTTGCCCTGTTCCAGCCGCGTGTAGTACGCCACCGACACCCCGGCCAGCTGCGCCAGCTCCTCGCGGCGCAGCCCCGGCACCCGCCGGTACCGTCCGAAGCTGCGCAGCCCCACGTCCTCCGGCTTCAGCCGGGCCCGCCGGGTGCGCAGGAACTCACTGAGCTCGGCACGCGGGTCCAGAGCGCCGGCGGCGGGCTCGTGCACCGGTTCGGGGGATTCGTCCATGCCTCGAGTATCCACGGCCGGACGCACACCATCCTGACCCAACCAGTGGTAGGCATCGCGGGCATACGCAATGCCGTGGCCTGGGTGGATGCCGGCCGGTCCAGGACGCTGGTCACCGTGCCCGGCCGGAAGGCGGCCGGGGCGTGGCCTGCATCGAGAACGGAGCACATCCCATGAGCGCGACACAGGGGATCGAGTCGAGGACGCACCAGAGCGAGACGGCTGCGGAGGTGGTGGGCCGCCTTCGGGCGACGTTCAACACCGGCGTCACCCGTCCACTGGACTGGCGCGTCAGCCAGCTGCAGCGGCTGCGGGCACTGCTGGTGGAGAACGAGCAGGAGCTGATCGATGCGCTCTGGGCGGATCTGAGGAAGAACGCCGCCGAGGCGAAGATGCAGGAGATCGACTTCACCGTCGCCGACATCGACGAGGCACTGGCGAATCTCGAGAGCTGGCTTGAACCTCGCCCGGTGGAGGTTCCCGCCCACTTCGGTCCCACGACCACGGCCTACACCACGTACGACCCGATCGGGGTCGTCCTGGTGATCGCTCCGTGGAATTTCCCGCTGCACCTTCTCATCGACCCCATCATCGGCGCGCTGGCCGCCGGGAACACCGTGGTGGCCAAGCCGAGCGAGATGTCGGTGCACACCTCGGCGGTCGCTTCACGGCTCCTGCGTGAGTACTTCGACGCCGACGTGCTCACCGTCGTCGAGGGGGGCGCCGAGGAGACCACGGCCCTCCTGGCGCAGCGTTTCGACCAGATCTTCTACACCGGCAACGGCACGGTCGGCCGGATCGTCATGGCCGCAGCCGCCAAGAACCTCACCCCCGTCACGCTCGAACTCGGGGGCAAGTCACCGGTCTTCGTGGCCCCCGACGCCGACGTGGACGAGACCGCGAAGCGGCTGGTCGGCGCCAAGTTCGGCAACGCGGGGCAGCAGTGCATCGCCCCCGACTACGTACTGGCCGATCCTGCCACCGCCGCCGCGCTGGTCCCCGCCCTGCGCGCGGCGGTCGACGCCCAGTTCGGCCCCACTCCGCAGACCGCAGCCGACTTCGGCCGGATCATCAACGAGCGGCACTTCGACCGGCTCACCGCTCTGCTGGACTCCGGCCGGGTGGCGGTGGGAGGCCGGCACGACCGCGACGACCTGTTCATCGCACCGACCGTGCTCACCGATGTCGACCCCGCATCGCCCATCATGCAGGAGGAGATCTTCGGTCCGATCCTCGCCGTCGTCGAAGTCGAAGACCTCGACGCCGCCATCGCCTTCATCAACGAACGCGACAAGCCCCTCGCGCTCTACGCCTTCACCACCTCGGAGGCCATCAAGTCGCGCCTGGTGAAGGAGACGTCCTCCGGCGGCGTCGCCTGGGGCCAGCCGGTGATGCAGCTGCTCATGCCCGGCCTGCCTTTCGGCGGCGTCGGCGAGAGCGGCATGGGCCGGTACCACGGCCGGTACTCCCTCGAGACGTTCAGCCACCTCAAGGCCGTCGCGGACGTGCCGCTCAACTAGGCCCGCGCCTTCGTGGAGCAGGCTGCCCTGCGGGCGATCGGCCGGCCAAAGTGCCTCAGGCCGGTGAGAATGAGGAGCGCTGAGATCGCTGTTCCCGCCACCGCCAAAAGCGCCTTCCAGATGAAGCCGTGTATCGGTCCTCTTCGCGGGGGCGCGTCGAGAGAGCCGGTCGCGGCGCGGCCCGCACACACCGATCCGTACCGACCCCGGCGGCGGCACCCATGACTTCGTCACCTGGCTGACTGCTGATCGTGCGCAAGGAGCGAACGCCCGCACTTTGGCGGGCAGTTGCGCTTGACCGGCGCCGGCGCCGGCGCCGACGCCGACGGCATGCGGCTCACACCGCGTTCGCCGCCAGCACCACCCACACCCCGATCGCGGTCATGGAACCGCGCCACCGTCAGCGGGCCCGCGCCTGTCCGAGGACCGCATCCGCGCCTGCGCCGGGACGGCGTGGACCCCCTGCGTCGCATCCCTTCATCCCGTTTCCCTCTGTATGACAGAAAGAAAGAAACCCATGACTGCCAATGTTTCGGATGTTTCGCCCGTTCCATCGCTTTTCTCCCCTGTCTCTCTCGGGAAGATCGAGCTCGCCAACCGCATCGTCATGGCACCGATAACCCGGGTCCGGGCCGGTTCCTCCGGCATTCCCGGGGACCTGATGGTCGAGTACTACCGGCAGCGTGCGAGCGTCGGAATGATCATCACCGAGGGCACCTACCCCGACCACGCGTCGCAGGGGTATGTCGGTGAGCCGGGCATCGCCACCGACGAGCAGGCGGCCGGCTGGCAGCGGGTGTTCGAGGCGGTGCACGCCGAGGGCGGCCGTATCGTCCTGCAGATCATGCACGCCGGCCGCGGTACCCACCCCGACATCAACGGCGGCCGCCGTATCCTCGCCCCCAGCGCGATCGCCATCGACAACAAGACGTTCACCGAGAAGGGCGAGCAGCCCTACCCCGTACCGGAAGCGATGACCACCGCAGAGATCCGGGCAGCCCTGGAGGACTTCGTCGCCGCGGCCCGCCGGGCCATCGAGGCGGGAGCGGACGGCGTGGAAATCCACGGCGCCAACGGCTACCTGCTCCAGGAGTTCCTCTCCCCGGCAGCCAACCAGCGCACCGACGAGTACGGCGGCTCGCCGCAGAACCGCGCCCGCTTTGTGGTCGAGGTCGTCACGGCGGTCGCCCAGGCCGTCGGTGCCGAGCGGGTCGGGCTGCGGATCTCGCCGGAGGTCGACCTCGGGGACGTCTTCGAGACCGACCGGGACGACGTCCTGGCCACCTACGGCACCCTGGCGGACCAACTGCGCCCGCTGGGCCTGGCCTACCTCTCCGTACTGCACGCCGAGCCGGGCGGCGACCTGGTCCAGGAACTGCGGCGGCGCTTCGACGGCAAGCTGATCGTCAACAGCGGCCCCTTCGGGGGGCAGACCACCCGCGAGCAGGCGCTCCAGCAGATCGAGGCCGACCACGCCGACGCCGTGGTGGTGGGCCGGGCCCTCATCGCCAACCCCGACCTGGTCGCGCGCTGGCTGGGTGGCCACCCGGAGAACGAGCCGCGGCCGGAACTGTTCTACGGGCCGGGCGCCGAGGGCTACACCGACTACCCCTTCCTCGAAGCGGCTTGAGGCCCCCGGTCACGCCTGTCCATGCGGCAGCCCCACTCACCCATGGACAGGCGCCCGACCGGCGCCACTGTGCCCGCCCCTTTGAGCCCTCGGTCACACCGGCGATCACCGGCTCGAGGACCGGCGGGTCCGTCAGGGCGTCGACGGACCGCAAGTTCCTGGTCAGCAGCCTGCGGATTGTCCACCCGGCGAACGGAGAGCGGCCAGACCTGATGGAGGCCACCGAGGCCGGCCACGCTGCCCTGACCTGATGGCCTTGCCGGGCGGGCCCGACCGGGCCCGCCTCAGCGCCGAGGGAAGAGCGGCAGCCGCGTGGTTGCGATGCTGTTCCCGTTGACGTGCTGCCCGTCCGCCGCTTCAGCACATGGTGAGCTGTTCGTGCTCGGGCAGGTCGGGGTGGACGATCCTGCCCTGGGGCAGGATGGCGGTGAGTTCGCGCGCCTCTTGGGTGCTGCGGACCAAGACCAGCTCCTTTGCGAGCGTGGGGCAGGCGGCCGACCAGATCGGGGCAGGGCCGCACGACCCCGTACAGCGTCCGCCGCTTGTCGGCCACGTGGATCGGAACACCGCGGGCGTACTGCGGCCACATCATCGGCTTCTCCGGGACCTCCACCCGCAGACTCGAATCGCGCCAGGCGTACTCGGCGACGGCGGCGAACAACTCGGTCTGCTGCTGCGGCGACAACCGGCCCCACCACGCCCGCGCCACCTCCAGCGCCTGACGCTCCCCCTCTTCCCGCTCGGCCTGCTCGCGGGCCAGACGCGCCTCGCGCTCCACCCTCTCCTGCTCCCGGCGCGCATCCCCCTCCGCCCACCGCCGCCGTGCCTCCTCCAGGCGCAGACGCTCCTCCTCCTCCTCTCGCTGCAGTCGTCGACGCTCAGCCTCCTCGGCCTTCCGCGCACGCTCCTGCTCCTCCACCTCCTGGCGGCGCCGCTCCGGCCTCCTCCTGCTCCTTTTGCCGGGCCTCCCGCTCCGCCCGCGCGGCATCCTGCCGCTGCCGCATTACCTCGTGCCTGTCAGCGATCGACTTCCGCGACGTCCACCACCGATCCCGGCAAAACCGCCGCTGCTCACCGTCGACCATCCGGTACACCCGCCGGTACCGGGGCAGCACCTCGGAGGGGACGAGCTGCTCCTCCAGCGCCCACCGCGCGAACCGCTCAAGCGGCTCCTCTTGGAACTCCCACCGCCCGCTCCGGTACACGAACCCGGCGAGCCCGTCGTCCACCACGCACGGCTGATCCCTCTCCTGTGGAGCCCTGACCCGGACGGCCGGCACCGCGCTTGACGAGAGTTTCCAGCGCGCTGAGGTGAGCCGTCGCATCCGGTCTCTGCCTGGACGTCTACTACGCGGACCACGCCAACGGCACGAGAAGCTCGTGCTGTGGTCCTGCAACGGTCAGGACAACCGGAGGTGGAGCCAGACGTGACCGGCCGTTCCCCGCGCTCCTGCTTTCCCGGGGACGAGGGGAACCGCGTGAACGGGCCGGACCCCCATGTCTGTTGGTGCCACAGAGATCACAACGTCGTACGCACATCTGCGATGCTGGGCAGATGAGCAAGGTGTGGCAAGGACACGTCATCGATGGCACGCGCTTTGTGGTACCGGCGTCCGGTGTGACGCCGAGGCACGTGCTGTGCGCGGTCGGCGTGGGCCTGGATCCCGATGTCATCAGCCGGGTGGTCGAGGAGGCGGGCGCGGGGGACTTCACTCTCGACGAGTTCCAGCGGGAGCCTGACCCCCGGATGCGTGAGGCGTTCGACGCCGCGGTGGCTTCCCGCCGGATTACCGGCGTCGACGAGTTCGGCGACGACGACTGGGCCGCGGTGGACGCACACGACTCGGTCGCCTATGTCCTGTCACCGCCGATCTCCCAGGCCACCGGCCTCGACGTGTCCCGCCGGGCGCTGGCCGTCACCGCGGCCCTGCTGGCCAACGGGGCCACCGCGGTGAAGAACGAGTCCAGCGGGGTGGCCTGCGGTCGGGAGCGGTGGCTGGCCCTGGCGAGCGAGGCGGCGGCCGCCGAGACCGCGCACGACCTGGTCGGCGCCCTCGTCCGGGCGTGGGTCGTGCCGGTGATCTACGACGGGGAGATCTACTACAGCTGCGGCATGCACCTCCTGGGCGAGGCCGACGTGGAGCTGGCCCCCGGAAGCACCACGGCGCCCGAGCCGGAGCTGGTGTGGGAGTGGGGGACCACCATGGAGATCGCGGGGTACTACCTGCTGACCGAGCAGCCGGACCACGGCGTCCAGAACGGCGAGGGCTTCCGCATCGCGCAGGACGCCACGCGCTGGATCATGAACCGTGTGGAGTGCGAACGGTTCGAGGACGACGACTTCTTCCACAACCCGTACGGATACTGGCGCCTGACCCCGGCTGCCCGCGACCCACGGAGGCGGGCGAGGCTCAAGAGGCGCAACCCCCGCACGACCTTTGGAACGCGACGGAAGGGGTGAGAGCGGGGAAGGCGTGGAGATCTCCGGACCTGTCGCTGAGGCGGGGGGGGTAGTCGGTGTGTGGGGTGGGGTGTGAGCTGGTGTGTTGGTGGTGGGTTGATAACTGGGTTTGGTGGGCTGTTGGGGCTGTGACCTGGGGTTGTGAAAGGGAAGTCGGCAGGCCGGGTCGAATTTCGCCGTGCGAGTGCGGAGTGACGTTCGCCGACTGAGGCGCCAATCGTCGAAAGCGCTGTGACCAGCGGAAAAGCATCCGACAGCCAGACACCTCGGACGATATAGAAATATTGTCCGAGGTGTCTGGCTTGGTCAAATGCGAATGATCTGGACATCGGTGCGGCTCTGTCAGACCTCGCTCGTATCCTCACGCCGTGATCGCAGCTCAAAGTTCAGACGCGTCCGGGAGCGACGGGTCAGCACTCGCCGCCTGGCCACCTCAGCCAGCACCGCTTGACACCGGGAGTGGTGGGCGTGAGGACCGGTTACGGATGCTTCGACAGATGCGGTCCGTCTGGGACGACTTCAACGGGGCCCACCGTGAGCTGATCAAGAAGGAAGTGGCAGTGGCCCGGGCCCGGCAGGCCGAGGTCGTCGCTTACTGGAATCGGCACAAGGTTACGGTCATGGGTCGGTGGCGCAGCCGTATCGGTGGGCGTGGAGAAATGACCGTGGCGGACATCCCGGAGGTCGCAGCGCAGTGCCACCGAGACAACGTCGTCCGTCCTGAGAATGTCTTGGCGACGGCTCAAAGGCGAGGCGAGGCCAGTCCGTTCCGGTGGCAATGCCCCCTTGGCTTCGGTCATGAGCCGTGGCCCGGCCTGGCCCAAGGACCGCATCCGGAAAGGTCCGGGGTGCCCCGAGTGCCGGCGCTTGATCCGGCTCGCGGACCTTCCGGCGCTGGCCGCTCAGTATCGTGGAGAGAGACCAACGAGCGATATCACCCACGCTTCGCACGAGAGTGTGCCGTGGATCTGCCGGACTTGGGCAGTCGATCCAAATACCGGAGTGTGGTTGCCAGTTGAGCATCGTTTCGAGGCGGTGGTTAAAGAGCAAGACCGGGAAGTTAAGGTCTGTCGGCGCTGGTCAGGGTGATGGTGGTGGTCACGGTCGTCTTGTGTCCGACGCTGCCTTTGGTCTTGTTGTAGGCGTAGGGCGACAGGGTGCGTTTGACGCACCGCGGGCTGGTGCGTGAACGGCGCCGTGTGGGCGCGAGGTTGCGTGCTTTCAGCAGGACTTCCGCAAGGAGGGTCGGTCCTGTGGTGTTGGCGGTGATCAGCGTGAGCCGGATGGTGTGCAGGGCCGTGGTCAAGGACAGCCGATCGGGGTCGATCCCGGCGGTGGTGGCCGCCTGGGTCATGGCGATGCGGGCGGCCTGGTAGACGGTCAGCAGCGCGAGGAGTTCCTGTTCGACTCCCGCGACAGTGCGTGAGCGCAGGACGCGGTCGGCTCCGCGCAGGGTGACCTTGAGCCCGTAGTAGGCGGTCTCGATCTCCCAGCGCTGCTGGTAGAGGACGGCCAGCTCGGCGGCCGGGTGCTCGTGCGGGTCGAGCAGCGTGGTGACCAGGCGGACCGTGCTGGTGCGAAAGGTGCCGTCCGCGGCGGTCCGGGTGATCCGGTAGCTGATCACACGCAGCGTGAGGGCGGTCAGGTGTGCGGGCATCGGACCGCGGCGGCCGTGGCGCATCCACCGGGTGAGCCGGTCACCGGAGCGCCGGTCGGTGACCAGGGTGAGATGGGTGCCGTCCGGCAACGGGCGGATGACGGGCAGCAGACGCCCTGCCTGCACCCGCCACAGCACATCGGCGCCGGTGGCAGCAGCGTCCCGCAGGGCCTCGAAGCCGTCGTAGCCGCGGTCGGCGAGCAGCAGCATGCCGGGCTGCAGAGAGGGCAGCAGAGCACGGGCCTGCGGCCACTCGGTGTACTGCTGCGGCCCGGACACCGCATCGACCAGGGCACGGGTCCCGCACTCCACCAGCGCGGTCAGCCGCACCTGGGGATAGCCGGCCGGACGTGTGGTGCGGGCCGCATGCCGCCTGAACCGGGCCACGTTCGCTTCGCTGTCCGCCACCTCCACGCAGGTGCCGTCCCAGGCCACCAGCCGCAGACTCCGCCAGAACACCCCCGGCGTTGCCGGGGTGCCCACCGTGCCGCGAAGCCGGTCGAACAGCAACGCCAGCGGCTCGGCCCCCAACCGCCGACGAGCCTGCCGCAGAGCCGCTGCCGATGGATCGGCAAGTGCCGAACCAGGCCACCTGGCCGTCAACGACGCCCACACCCGGCGGTATCCACACTCCGGGAACAGCACCATGGCCAGCACGAAGTAGACCACCACCCGCGCCGGCAGCAGCCGCACCCGCCGCTCACCCCGGCCCGCCGCCCGAACCACCTCGTCCACCAGCGACGGCGGCACCCACCGCGTCAACACCCCTAAATGACCGGGCAACCACACCCACGACCGGTCCCGAACCACCCCTGCGGTGGCACACTGAACAGACAACGGAGCCCCCTCGGACCGTGACCTCGACACTCACAGTCCGCGCCGGGCTCCGTTCCCATGTCAACCCACCCGACCAGCCACAACAGCCCTAACTTCCCGGTCTTGGGTTAAAGAGCGGGCTCTTCAGGGGAATGGCTGTCTGGTGTGTGCGGGGTACGTGATCGACGATACGAACTCACTGTTCACCTGGTTCCCGGAAATCGCTGACGAGTTGGATGCTCCGGACCTTGACCCGCGTCGGCTGCCGACGAGCCAGCACAACGTGTCGCAAAAGCATGCTGCCGAAGCAGGCAATCGGGGCGTGTACGCGACTCTGTCTTGGCGATGCCTTCATGGCCACGGCTGGGAAGCCACGGTCCTCAACCGTGTCCACGGCACCGGCTGCCGCAAGTGCTCGACCTCTGGGATATCGAAGGAACAGGTCCGGCTGGTTGCTGAACTCGCGGGACTCATCGACCTCGTACCGCCGGAGAGCCAGGATCCACGGCTGTCGGCCGGCGCGCCCGACTTCGCCTCGCACCGTCTCACCGTTCCGCCCGAGCACAAACCGGCCCGCTGGCGCTACAAGGACGTCGAGGTCGACGCCGCCTTCCATCTGCCTCACGGTGTCCGCGTAGGCCTCGAGTACGACGGAGCTTTCCACCACTCGACCAGACAGCGGGACCGCCGCCAGTACGAGAACGACAAGAGCCGGGTACTGGTCGCAGCGGGGCTCCTGGACCTGCTCATACACGTGAGAATCGGCGATCTGCCGGAGATGGACTCTCCCCACGCCCTGGTCGTAGCGGTGCCCGAACGGGCCACGGCCTACCAGCAGGCCAGCGCGGTGGCCTCGGCCCTCGCGATGCGCTTTCCCGAGGCTGTGCCCGGCCTGGACGCGTACCTCACTGGTGGCACCGCCCGGCATCAGGCCGCTGCCGATGCCTACATCGCCGCGGTGTGGGGCGAGTTGCGTCCTCCGCGCCGAAAGCCAAAGAAGGCGGGCCCGCCGACACCGCGCCGCCTCTCGCCAACAGCACCGCATGCGGACAGCCTGTTGTCACCCGTTTCCGAGCCGTACCGGAATCCAGAAAGCCCAGACGAGATCGTCCGCGACTACCAATGCGGGTGCGGCAATCCCGAGATCTTCACTGCTGTCCAGTCCCAGGTCACTTCTGGAAACACCCGTAGTTGCGGATGTTTGGCCACACATGCCAGGCGGCGTCAGCGATCAGCTGTCTCCGGGCCCGAGACGCACGCAGTCCGAGCCTGGGCTCAGCAACGGGGGATACCCATCGGTCGCAGCGGACGAGTCCCGGACCGGGTGACTGCTTCCTACCGGCTCGACCAGGCCAGGCGTAACGACCTGCTCGGCCCGGACGGGCTGCTCGACGAGGGACGCGTTCGCGAGTGGGCGGTGTCCGTAGGCCGCCAGCTGGGCGCGAGGGGCAGGGTGACCGGCGAGTTGTGGCTCGACTACTCCACAAAGGAACTTGCGACTGGGCCGCAGATCAAGGAGACGCCGGAGCCGCTCGTCGGCCGCTGATCGACGAGACAAGGAGCCGCGCTTGGTCGGCTAGCATGGTCGACACGGCAGACGAGCCGGGCGGACGGCCGCGTGAAGTCCCCCAGGGGGCTTCCCGAGGAACGTCCGGACTCCACAGGGCAGGGTGGTGGCTAACGGCCACCCGGGGTGACCCGCGGGACAGCGCCACAGAAAACAGACCGCCGGGGACCTCGGTCCTCGGTAAGGGTGAAACGGTGGTGTAAGAGACCACCAGCGCCTGAGGTGACTCAGGCGGCTAAGGGCTTGCAGATCATCAAGGTGTCGCTTCCCGTCCCATGGCTCGTGAACTCGCCCGGCTCGCGGCCGAAACCGGGCTGACGATCACGGTGTGTCATCTGCCGCCGGGCACATCGAAGTGGAACAAGATCGAGCACCGGCTGTTCTCGCACATCACCATGAACTGGCGCGGCCGCCCGCTGACCAGCCATGAAGTCATTGTCCAGTCCATCGCCGCGACCACCACCCGCACCGGACTGCGTGTCATGGCCGAGCTGGACACCAACGTCTACCCCACCGGAGTCCAGATCCGCGACGCGGAGATGGCCGCACTGCCGATGACCCGACACGCCTTCCACGGCGACTGGAACTATGCCCTGCACCCCCAGCCCTGCCCAGCCATCCCAGCACCCCGGGCTCCGCACAAGCCGGCC
>NZ_JBEOYO010000060.1:0-54570 GCF_040297125.1 Streptomyces sp. NPDC001868
GAGTTGAAGGCGGCGACGGACGACCAGGTGACCGAAGAGGCCGAACGATGAGCCCCCGCTCATGACGAGGCCGCCTGCGAGACCGCCCCATCCCCCCCCCGCACACCGCACCGCGACCCGCCCCCGCACCCCCACCCCCCCCACCCCACCCCCGGCCCGGCCGGCGCGGGCCCGGGGCCCCCCCCCCCTCCCCCCCCCGCGCCCGGGGGGCGGCCGCGCGGGCGGCCGGCCGCCGGACATCCGAGCGGTCGCGGGCCGCTGTCGCCGCGTTCCGGCGGCCGGGGCCACGGCGCGCCCGGCGGACGGTGGAGCCGTGCGCCGCCCGAAGACGGGGCACGGCCGACCGTTCAGGCCGAGGCCGGGGCCACGGTCACGGCGGAGGTGAAGACGATTTTGCCGTTCTGGCGGCCGGTCACGAGCACGCGTTCCCCGCCGTCCGTGTGCCGTGGAAGGGAACACACCTCGATCAGGCAGGGGGCGTCGAGCTCCGCGTAGCAGATGAATTCGGTGGTGATGCCGACCGGCAGGCAGGCGCGTCCCAGGAACGCCGACGTGGCCTGGCGGACGGCTTCCAGCAGCGCCATGCCCGGCACGTGGTCGACGGGATGGTCGAAGAGCACCGGATGCCGGGTGTCCACTCGCAACTGCCAGCAGCCTGGCTCCGGCACCGGGGACAGGACGACATCCGTGGGAGAGAGCCGGCCGACGGTCTGCGGTGCCGTCGGGCTCGTCAGCGCGAGAGGAGTGGGGACACCGTCCTTGATCCTGGCGGCACGAAGGCGCCGGTAGACGGCTGGAGACGTGCAGGTGAAGGTGGCGGCCCCGGTCGCGGCCACCTGCCCGTCACGGTGGATCACGGCCGTGAAGTGAAGCCCCGAAAGATTCGAGCCCCGGCGCTTGATGTCCGTGCAGGCGATCGCGATGTCGAGAGAGGCCGGCGTGGCCCCGACGAGCAGGTGCTCGGGTCTGACGTCGACTTCGAGGTCCCACATCAGGAAGTGGTGACCGAGTGGGACGTCGAACTCCGCGTGCGCCAGCAGGATCCCGGCCTGACGGACCGTTTCCGCTATGAGGAGCGGGTCGTGGCAGCCGTCGATGGTGTCGAAGAAGCCGTGCCGACGGGGCAACTGCGCGGCCACGGTGAAATGAGTGTCGTCCTTGCGTTCCCAGTCGGTGAGCATCACCTCGGCGACGCTGGCGCGGTGCACCAGTTCCTTGGGAACGGTGCTGGTCAGGGACGGAAAACGGGACAGGACGATACGCGCCGTCGTCGCGTTGCCCTTCTCGGCGGGACGAGCGCCGGTGATGGGATGTTCGACGCGGAAGGTACTCGCAGACATGTCTCTCCCCCTGAGCCAAGAAGCGTGAAGTTGATGTGTGGGTCCCTCAGGCCTGTGAAGATACATACCACCCGGTTTAATTTCTAGCGGTAGCAGTCATTCCGGCCGGGTAGCCCGGCGAACGGCTGGTTTCCCGTCGGCGGCGTTCCGGCCCCTCTGGTCGCAGGTGGGCGGGCTGACCTCAGGGTCTTCCCTGGGGTGTGGGTGGTTCCAGGGGTGTTTGTGGCGCCGCGAAACGTACCTTTTCAGCCGTGCGGTGGGCCGAGGGCGCACGGGGGTGGGCACCGGAGGGCCTGCTCCGCGTGGAACGCGGTCGTGCGAGCTGAGAGGGCCCGGCCGCTCGTGCGGTGGTGTTGCCGGCGCTGATGTGCCCGCCGGGGGAGCACCCCCAGCCTCTATAAACCGCGCATACGGTTTTTTTGAAGTACCCCGGGGCTGGGCGAGCCGCATCGGCTTGTCCCCGGGAAGGGGCCATGTACGGCGATGACGGCTGCCCCATGCCGACCGGGGCGGAGGCCGCCGCGTGCATACGGGACGGAACCACGGGCGGTCGTACGGCTCGTGCGGCTCGTGCGGGCGCCGAGCGCTGTGCCGGTGCCGTGCGCCTCGACGACGTCGATGTCCGGGGACGCCGCGTCCTGGTCGACGGCAGAGCTGACGTGAGAACTCGATGAAGACGCCGGGTTCGGCATCAGAGCGGTGCCGCCCGCGAGGGCCATGGAGCACTCGTTGCTCTACAAGGAGCGGACGGTGAGACGCAGGGCGACCAGGATGGAGGAGCGGGCGGTGTCGACGGTGACCGCGGGGCCCTCCAGGCCGATGGTATGCCGAGGGTATTAGGAGAGGCGGCCCGAGGCGGCGATGCCGATGCCGATGCCGATGCCGATGTAGCCCTCGGTGCCTTCGGGGACCTGCTGGATGTTGCTGCCGTAGTCGTGGTGCACGAGGTCGCTGAAGACGCCGATGTTTTTAGAGCCCTTGATCCTCGCCACTCCCCGGCACGAACCCGGCCGGGCTGAAGTGGTGCCGTGCGGCGCTGCCCACGATGCGGGGCAGCAACAGCGCCCAGAATCGCGTCAGTACGACCTGCTCCAGCCAGCGGACGTCGCTCTCCCCCCGGGCCTGCAGACCGGCCCCCACGGCCACCACGACGGCCGCCAGCTCCTCGGGCGAGGCGTCGGACACCAGGGCCCCCTCGCCGTCCGCCCGCGCGAGCGTGGCCTCGACCCATCGCTGCCAGTCACCCCACAGGTCCGGCGCCGTCGCGGAGCGCTTGCCGCAGCCGCTGAGCCGGAAGCCGACCCGCAGCACCACGTTCCGCCCGAGCCCCTGCACGAGGTCGTGGCTGGCGTCGATGAGCGCCTGCACGGCGTGGAGGTCGCGCGGGCGGATGATCCGGCGCAGTCGCGCCTCCGCCTCGACGACGACTGCGTCCAGGAGCGCCCCCTTGTTGGGGAAGTGGAAGTGCAACGCTCCGTTGCTGACACCGGCCTTGGCGCTGATGGTCGCCAGCGAGACCGAGGCCGGGCCTTCCTGGTCCAGCAGTTCGGCCGCAGCCTTGATGAGGGCGTTGCGCGTACGGATCGCGCGTTCCTGCGTGGCCATGGGCTCCGTCACTCTCCGGGTTCACCATCGAAAACTCAGCCTAACAAACCGACGATGCGGTTTGTAGTCAAAGACGACCTGTGCACGGTAATCGGCTGGGAACGGACCCTGCCACGGACCCGGACCGCCTGCGGGGACATGGACGCCGGCACCGTCAACCGGGAGCCAGACCGTCAACGTCGGCGACGGATGCCGGGGCGGCGGCAACCAAGAGCTGGGGCGGCGGCAACTGAAGGGAAAGGAAGGTCTCCTGTTGTTGCGAGCCCGCACACAACTTCACATGTTGCGTTCGTGCGCAACGCGGGGCGAGAACGAGCTCGGAACAAGGCCGGATTGACGAAGGGCCCTCACTGAAACCTTTGCTCGTGCGTGCACGCAACGGCATGGTTCGCGTGCGCACGACCGTCAAGTGGGGGTGTAGCCGAGGGGAGCGTCCACGACATGAAGAGCGATGCCGGACACATCGACGAGTTCGCGGCCTGGATCGAAGGCGTGATGCGGGCGCGCGGGTACGACATCGACAGCCCGCGCGGCGGCGGCAAGACCAAGCTCGCCGAGGACGCGGGGGTGCACCGGGCGGCCATCACCCGGCTGCTGCAGCGCCAGAGCATGCCCGATCTGGAGACGATGCGGGGTCTGTCCCGTGCGCTCGGCATCCCCGTGCGGGATGTCCTGATCCGTTCGGGCAAGCTGACCGAGCAGGAACTGCCGCAGACCCCGGCACCACCCGAGGCCGGCACGGTCCCCGCCGGGCACACGCTCTCCGCCGACCAGGCGGCGACCGCGCTCGGCATCCCGGACCACCTCCGGGCGGCCTTCGTGCAGATCACCGAACAGCTCAGACTCGGCGCGCCCACGGGCCCCGCGATCCCCGAGGCGGGCGCGGGGACGGACGGCCAGGCAGGCATCTGAGCGGCCCCGGCCCGGGGGCCGCCCTCGGTGTGTGCGCCCGAGCCGTGGTGTCGTCCCGAGGGCTGACACCCGTTGACACCCGCTCTGCCGTCGTACGCCGTACCCCCTTGCGCACAGTGTGCGCACAGCCGTACATTGTTCTTATCGACGCACGACGTGCGGGATGGGCGGGACCGGATCGAGGGGGCGGAAGGTTCGCGATGAGGCAGACGGAGACGGAGCAGCAGATGACGCGCGAACTTCCCGGGTCCACGGGCCCGTTGGCCTCCTTCGTCCGGTTCGTCGTGTGCGGCGGCGGCATCGGTGTCCTGTCCGGCGGAGCCGTGGCGCTGCTGGCCGCGCTGCTGCCGTGGGCCGTGGCGAACGCGGTCGTCACGGTGGTGTCGACCGTGGTCGCCACCGAACTGCACGCCCGCTTCACCTTCGGTGCCGGACGCCGGGCCGGGCGGCGGGAGCATGTGCAGGCGGCGGGTTCGGCGGCCGCCGCGTACGGCGTCACCTGCGCGGCGATGGCCGTACTGCACCTGGTGCACGCCGCCCCCGGTGTCCTCCTGGAACAGGCCGTGTACCTGTCCGCCGCCGCGGCGGCCGGGGTCGGACGGTTCGTGGTGCTGCGGGTCTTCGTCTTCGGCGCGAAGGGGTCCGCCGGAAGCGCGGGGTCTGCCGGCAGTGCGGGGTCCGCCGGGAACCGGCCCGCCGTGCTCCCTGCGCCGCCCCGGCCCGACAGGCCGCGGGCCCGCCGCCCTCGCTCCACGGCGCCCTCGTGGTCGTACAGCTGGCAGGAGTGGGTGTGCCCCGATGCCGTGCCGGTTGCGTACGGCCGCTGGACGACAGCCGGTTCGTGGTCGCCGACACCCGCGTGATGACCGCGGGCGGGTGCTGTCGGCAACCCGGACGGGCGTGGGTGCGGGCCGCTTCGTCGTGATGGGTTCGCCGGCGGCACCACTCGGCTGCCTGTGGCCCCGGGTGGTGTGGAGAGGGCAGAGAAAACCGCGAGAGCGGTATGTTTCTTTGGAGGGAGCCGGTGAGTGAGGGCGGGCCTCCGTGAGGGAAGCTCTCGTTTCGCGACAAATAGGACTCCCGTGGCCGCGCCTGCATCCTCCTGGGCGCGGCTACGGGATGTTTTGTGTAGATTGATCGGAATTCTCGGTGGCACCGGCTTGTCGAGCCGCTGCGGAAAAACCGGCCAACAGGCGGGGTAAAAAAACCCGCTCGCCTGGTATGTTTTTGGCACGGTTGAGAGGGCCACGGGGGAAAGCAGAGCTGTGGCCCCGCCCGTACGGGGAGGAGCGAACACGTCATGAACGTCTCAGGCGCTCACGCCGAGTCCACTGACCGCCGGGAAGGGTCCAGGCCGGGCCTGCGTCTGGCCGTCGCGGGCGGCATCGAGGCACCGCCGGCCGGCTCCGCCCCCGCGGGCGACCGGAGCGGTGCCGCGGGCAAGGAGGGGCGGGCGCGGCGGACCGCGGTCGTGGACATCGACTCGCTCCGCGCGTCCGACTCACCGCGTCTCGGCGGCGAGAACCGCGACCATGTGCGGATGCTCGCCGAGCAGGAGGAACCGCTGCCGCCGGTCCTGGTGCACCACCCGTCGATGCGGGTCATCGACGGTATGCACCGGCTCGCCGCGGCCCGGCTGCGCGGGGCCGCGACCATCGAGGTCGAGTACTTCGACGGCGACGAGGGCGAGGTCTTCGCCCTCTCCGTCGAGCTGAACATCGCGCACGGCCTCCCGCTGTCCCAGGCCGACCGCGCCGCCGCCGCGGAACGCATCCTCGAAACCCACCCCTACTGGTCCGACCGCCGCATAGCCACCAACGCGGGGCTCGCGCCCAGCACGGTCGCGGCGATCCGACGCCGTTCAACGAGCCGAAGCGACCAGTTGAACGCGCCCCGGGTCGGACGGGACGGCCGGGTACGGCCGTTGCAGGCGACCGAGGGGCGGCTGCGGGCCAGCCAGGTCATCGCCGCGAACCCGACCGCGTCGCTGCGGGAGATCGCCGAGCGGGCCGGGATCGCCACCGCCACCGCCAAGGACGTACGGGACCGCATCCGCAGGGGGCAGGACCCCGTGCCGCAGGCGCAGTCGGCCAAGTCGCGGGTCGCTCCGCGGGAGGAGCCGGGCCGTGGGGTCGCCGGGGGCGGGCGGGACACCTCGCACATGTCGGCCGCGGCCATCGGGCTGATCCTGCCGAACCTGCGCAAGGATCCGTCGCTGCGCACGGAGGCGGGGCGGATGCTGCTGCAGATGCTCAGCGTGCACTCGATCGGGGACGAGGCGCGGTGGCGGCGGCTCGCGCGGAGTGTGCCGGGGCATCGGGCGCCGGTGCTGGCGCAGGCGGCGAGGCGTTGTGCGGACCATTGGCTGCGGTTGGCCAATGAGCTGGAGATGCGGCGGGGCTGAGTTTCTTTTCGCCGGGCCGCCGTCAGGGGTTCTTTTCGGGTGGCGGCTGCGGGTTCGTCTTGGCTGGTCGCGCTCACGCGGCGGAGCCGCATATCGATAAGGTCCCGCACCCCTTTCTGGGCGCGGCTCTTCTCAACCCACTTTCTTGAAGCACCTTCTTATGGAGGAACCCAATGAGTGAGCACAGTCCCGATCTCGCTGTCGAGACGCCCTGGATATGGCGGGCGCGGCGGCCCCGGGCGCGACGGCGGCTGATCTGTTTTCCGCATGCGGGGGCCGGGGCCGGGGCCTACGGCGAGTGGGCGCGGCTGTTGCCGGCGGACATCGAGCTGGCCGCCGTGCAGTTGCCGGGGCGGCAGAACCGGATCGCCGAGGACCCGGTGACCGAGGTGGGGCCGCTGGTGAAGGTGCTGGCGCAGGCGCTGCGGCCGGTGCTCGACGGGGACTTCGCGTTCTTCGGGCACTCGGGGGGAGCGGCGCTGGCGTACGAAGTGGCCAAGGCGCTGCGTGAGCGCGGCGCCCCCGGGCCCAGCCATCTCTTCCTGTCCGCGCAGCCCGCGCCCGGCACCGTCGGCCGGGTTCCGGTGATGCACACCCTCTCCGACGAGGAACTCGGTGCCGAGGTCGTGCGC
The DNA here is from genome assembly GCF_040297125.1 of Streptomyces sp. NPDC001868. NCBI lineage: Bacteria > Bacillati > Actinomycetota > Actinomycetes > Kitasatosporales > Streptomycetaceae > Streptomyces > Streptomyces sp. NPDC001868. The sequence continues at coordinate 6,894 of NZ_JBEOYO010000060.1, forward strand.
CTGGGCGGGATCGAGCCCGAGATCGCCGAGGACGAGGAGGTCATGGAGGGGCTGCTGCCCACGCTGCGGGCCGACTTCACGCTGTGGGAGCGGCACCGGGTGGAGGCGGGGGCGCCGCTGGACACCCCCATCACCGTGCTCAGCGGGGACGCCGACCCGAGGGCGCCCAAGGACACCCTCTACGGGTGGGCCGCCCACACCACCGGCGCCTTCCACACCCGGTTCTACCCGGGCGGCCACTTCTACTTCCTCGCCGATCCGGCCGACCTGGTCTCCTACCTCGGCCATGCCCTCGGCGGCCAGTCCCACGCCGGCCCCTCCGGGGCGGCGCCCGAACTCGCGGGGAGCGCGCGATGACCCTCACACCCGACCCCACACCCGATGTCGCCACTGACGTCACGCCCGACGTCACCCCGGGCCTCGACCCCGCCGTCGCCGCCCGCCTCGCCGCCGCGACCCGGGCGATACCAGGGGTGCGCGATGCCGCCGTCGTCGTACGGCAGGGCGCGCGCACCCTCGACGGCGACGGCGACGCCAACGGTGACGGCGAGAGCGGCGGCACACCCGCGCATCCCGTCGAGCCGCAGGCCACGGCCACCGTCAGCGCCACCGCGCCCGCGTCCGCCCCGTCCCCCGACCGCCCCTCCTCCGAGACCTTCGGCGGCGAGCCGCGCATCCCGGACGGTGCCCCCATGACGCTCCAGGAAGGGTTGCGGCAGGCCGCCGAACTCGCCCCGGGGCAGGGGACGCGGTACCTGCGCGAAGGCAGCGAACCGGACCTCCAGACGTACGCCGAGCTGCTCGCGGACGCCGAGCGCGTGCTCGCCGGGCTCCGGGCCGAGGGACTCGCCCCGGGGGACGCGGCGCTGTTCCAGTTCGGGGACCACCGGGCGTACATGACCGCCTTCTGGGCCTGTGTGCTCGGCGGGTTCGTGCCGACGCCGGTGGCCGTGGCGACGACGTACGGGAGTCACAACGAGACGAACCGGAAGCTGCGCAACGCGTGGGAGCTGCTCGACCGGCCGGTGATCCTCACCGACCGGGAGACCGCTCCGGCGCTCGCCGCGCTGCACGGGCTGTGGGAGGAGCCGGACCACGCTGTCCTCAGGGTCCTGCGGGTCGACGAACTGATCGCCCACGAGCGGGACTCCGACTGGTTCCCGACCACCCCGGACTCCCCGGTGATCAACCTCCTCACCTCGGGCAGCACCGGCGTCCCCAAGTGTGTGCAGCACACCAACGCCTCCGTCGCCGCGCGGGAGTGGGCGGTGATCCAGGCGCGCGGCTACACCAGCGAGGACGTCAGCCTCATCTGGATGCCGCTCGACCACGTGACGATGGTCTACTACAACGTCCGCGACGTGTTCCTGCGGTGCGGGCACGTCAACGGGCGCATCGACGACGTGCTCGGCGACCCGCTGCTCTGGCTGGACTGGATCGAGCGGTACGGCGTGACCAACACCTGGGCGCCGAACTTCGCGTACAACCTGGTCAACGAGTGTGCCGAGGAGATCGGCCGGCGAAGCTGGGACCTGTCCCGGATGCGGGAGTTCGTCAACGCGGGCGAGCCCGTGGTCGCCGCCACCAGCCACCGCTTCCTGGAACTGCTCGCCCCGCACGGGCTGCGGGCGGACGCGATGGTGCCGTGCTGGGGGATGTCGGAGACCTGCTCGGGTGTGACGTACACACGGCAGAGCCGGGACGACCACGCGCTCGGGACCGTGGTCGTCGCGCAGTCCTCCCTCGACCAGGACCACCTCGTCTATCTGACGTCCGGCCAGAAGGGCGCCGACGCCGTCGCGTTCACCGAGGTCGGCGGGCCCGTCCCGGGGGTCACGATCCGGGTCGTCGACGCCGAGGGGCGGACGCTGCCGCAGGACCGGGTCGGCGAGCTGCAGATCCGTGGCGTGACGATGCTGCGGCACTACCACGGGAACGCCGAGGCCAACCGGGAGGCGTTCACCGAGGACGGCTGGTTCCGCACCGGTGACCTCGCCTTCGTGCGGGACGGGTCGCTGGTGATCGCCGGGCGGAAGAAGGACCAGATCATCGTGCGGGGCGCCAACTTCGTGGCGCACGAGCTGGAGAGCGTCGTCGAGCAGGTCGAGGGCGTGCGCGTCACGTTCTCGGCGGCGGCCGGGGTGCGCGAGCCGGGCGAGGGATCCGACCGGCTGGTGATCTTCTTCGTGCCGGTGCGCTGGGACACCGAGACGCTCACGCGGACCTTCCAGGACGTACGGGCCGCGCTGGTCCGGGAGGCGGGCATCGCCCCCGACCTGGTCGTACCGGTCACGGACGCCGAGTTCCCGAAGACGGCGAGCGGGAAGATCCAGCGGGCCGCGCTCGTCGCCGATCTGCGGGCCGGACGGTACGCCGACCGCATCGCCACCGAGGAGGACGAGGAGGAGACGGGGGAGTCCGGCACCTGGTTCTTCCGGCGGCAGTGGTCGCGGCTGCCCGCCGGCCGCACCCCGGCCGACAGCGGATCCTCCCGGCTCGTGTTCTCCGCCGACTGCGGTACGCGCGTGGTGTTCGGGGAGGAGGGCCAACTCGCCGCGCTCGGGCTCGACGACGAAGCCGTGGTGCTCGTCGGCAAGGGCCGCTCGTTCGCCGAGACGGACCTCGACCGGTACCGGGTCACGCCCGGCGACCCCGAGGATCTGCGCCGGGTCCTGACCGATGTCACCGCCCACTACGGGCCCATCGACTCGGTGGTGTTCGCCTGGCCGCTGGACGACGAGGACCCCGACCCCGCCCGCCGGCTCACCGCCGCCAGCGTCCAGCTCACCGCGCTGATGGGCGTCCTCGACGAGTTCGGCGCCCCCCTGCTGCTCGTCCTCACCGAGGGCGCCGCCCATGTCCGGCCCGGCGACCGCGTCGACCTCGGCGTGTGCGCCCTGCCGGGCCTGATCCGTACGGCCGCCGCCGAGAACCCGCTGATCACCGTGCGGCAGCTCGATCTGCCCGCCGACCGCGCGCAGTGGGCCCGTGCCGTGCGGACCGAACTCGCCGACCCCACCCACACCGGAGTGGTCGCCGCCCGCGAGGGGCTGCGCTGGCAGCCGAGGCTGCGGGCCGTCCACGAGGAGACGGAGGCCGAGACCGCGCCGCCGCTGGTGGCGGGCGGGCTGTACCTGGTCACCGGCGGTCTCGGCGGTATCGCGAGCGACCTCGCCGGATATCTGCTGGCCGCGTACGGCGCCCGGCTGCTGCTGGTGGGCCGGTCGCCCGCCGAGGGCGCCAAGGCGGCCCGGCTGAAGGACCTCACCGACCTCGGCGAGGTCACCTACCGGCAGGCCGACATCACCGACCGGGCGCAGCTGGAAGCCGTGGTGGCCGCCGCCGAGCAGCGCTGGGGGCGCCCGCTGGACGGCGTGCTGCACCTGGCCGCCGCCGATGTCTCGGACCAGTGGGAGAACCTCGAACGGCACACGCTGGCCCGGGAGTCCGAGGACGGCTTCCGCGCCCAGTACGCGGCCAAGGTCGAGGGCACCCTCGCCCTCGCGGACGTCCTGGAGAGCCGGCCGGACGCCTCGCTGGTCCTGTTCGGATCGGTCAACGGCGAGTTCGGCGGCCACTCCTTCGGCGCCTACTCCGCCGCCAACACCTTCCTCGTGGGCTTCGCCGACCACTGGCACCACGAACGCGGCCGGGACGTGCGCTGCCTGGCCTGGAGCCTGTGGGACGACATCGGCATGAGCCGGGGCCGGTCCACGGCACCCGCCCGGCTGCGCGGCTTCCGCGCGATCGACCCCGAGCGGGGCCTGCGCTGCTTCCTCACGGCCACGGCACTGCCGTACCACTACCAGCTCATCGGCCTCGATGCCCGGAACCCCTTCGTCGTGGACGAACTGGCCCCGGACGAGCTGAGCGTGCGGGAGGTCCTGGTCGCCTACACCTCGGACGGCGCCGACCCGGCCGCCGTGCACGCCGCGCTCGCCCCCGCCCTGGCCGAACTCGCCGTCCCGGTACGGCTGATGGAGGTCACCCGTATCCCCAAGGACGGCAGCGGGGCCATCGACACGACCCAGCTGCTGCTCGACATGGCGCCGCGCCGCGCGGCCCTCGGCAAGCGGAAGCACACCCCGCCGGAAGGGGAACTGGAGCAGCGGATCGCCGCGATCTGGTCCGACGTGCTCGGGCAGAAGAGCGTCGGCCGCGACGAGTCCTTCTTCGATCTCGGCGGCAACTCCCTGCGCGCCACCCGTCTGCTGGCCCGTGTCTCCGCCGAACTCTCCGTCCGGCTGAGCACGCACGAGCTGTACGAGAGCCCGACGGTCGAGGGGATGGCGGCGAGGGTGGCGGCGGGCGCGCCCACGGGCGTGCCGACGGTCACGGGAGCCGGCCGGTGACCCGGCCCGGCACCGCCCCCGCGCCGGTGCCCCCGCCCCGGTCGGCGGCCCCCCGGACGGCGGCCCCGGCCCCGCCGCCCACGCTGCTCACCACCCCGGGCACCGGCCCGCTCCAGCTCGTCGTGCATCTGGGCGGATGGGTCGACCCGGTACGGATGCGTACGGCCGTGAAGTCGCTCCTCGACCGGGACGGCCGGAAGCCGCTCTGGCGGGAGCTGGACCTCGGCGTCCTGACCGTCGGTGAACGCACCGACGCCCTGGACGCCCTCCTCGCCGCGGGCCGCAGGAGCGTCGGCTCCCCCGGCCCCGCGGTACGGGCCACGCTGGTCCGGCTGGCCTGGGAACGGCACCTGCTGGTGTTCACGGCACGGCACCCGCACCTCGACGAGGACGGGCTGGGCGCGCTGCTGCGGGACCTGCTGCGCTCGTACGCGGGTACCGGCACCGTCCGCTCCCGGGGCGGGGAACCGCCGGTCGAGGAGACCGAGGTGCCGCTGAGCGTGGCGGACGCGGGGCGGCTCACCCTGCGCGCGCTCGGGCTCGGCGTGGACCTGGAGACGGTCGTACGCGGCGCCTGGTCGGTGGTCCTCGCGGGGGCTGCCGACCGCCGGGAGGCGGTCCTCGGGATGCCCGGCATCGGCACTCCGGGGTCCGGCCCCGGCGGGCGGGTCACGGTCACCGGGGTCCGGGCCGTCCACCACGGGCAGCCGCCGCTGACCCTCGTCATGCACGCCGACCCGGGGCCGCTGGAGCTGCGGCTGCGCGGCCGGCGGGGGCTGTTCGGGCCCGAGGCGGCCCGGGACACGGCGGACCGGCTGGCGGGCGTACTGCGGCGGATCGCGACGGATTCCGGGGCGACCGTTGTTGGGAAAAGACGGTGACCTTAGGGTCGTTATCGAATTCCCCCTTTCTTGTTTCTCCGCGATCCCTTTCCCTTCGTTCGTGAAATCGCCGGACGATATCCGTTTGCCCGATCCGTTTGCCTATTCGCGCACCATCCAGCGAGAGAAGAGGTGTGGAAATTGACGGAGTTCACACTCGTCGCGCCCATCGAGGAGCAGGTCCGGCGCACCCCGGACGCGACGGCCCTGGTCTTCGGCACCGCGACCCTGACGTACGCCGAGTTCAACGCCCGCGCCAACCGGCTGGCCCACCATCTGACCGCCCTCGGCGTCCGCCCCGGCACCCCGGTCGCCGTCGCCGTGCCCCGCTCCCTGGAGCTGCTGGTCACCCTGGTCGCCGTGGTGAAGGCGGGCGGCGCCTATCTGCCGCTGGACCCCGACTACCCGGCCGACCGGCTCGCCTACATGCTGGAGCACACCGGCCCGGCCTGTGTGGTCGCGGACACCGCCGGGCGGGTGCCGGTGCCGGAGGGCATCCCCGTCGTCGTACTCGACGAGGACGGGGCCGCCGTGGACGGCCGCCCGGCCACCGATCCGGCGCCGCCGGTCACCCCCGGCCACCCCGCGTACATCATCTTCACCTCGGGCTCCACCGGCCGGCCCAAGGGTGTCGTCGTCCCGCACTCGGCGATCGACAACCGGCTGCGGTGGATGCAGGGGGAGTACCCGCTCACCGCCGGCGACCGGGTGCTGCAGAAGACACCGTCCGGGTTCGACGTGTCCGTGTGGGAGTTCTTCTGGGCGCTGCGCGAAGGGGCGGCGATCGTCGTCGCGGAGCCCGGCGGCCACCAGGACCCGGCGTATCTGGCGCGGACGATCCGCGAACAGGCCGTGACCACCTGCCACTTCGTGCCCTCGATGCTCCAGGTGTTCCTCGCCGAGCCGGAGGCCGCCGGCTGCACCGGGCTGCGCCGGGTGTTCTGCTCCGGCGAGGCCCTGCCGCGCGAGGCGGTTCGGGAGTTCGGGCGGCTGCTGCCGGGCGTGGAGCTGCACAACCTGTACGGGCCGACCGAGGCCGCCGTCGACGTGACGTACCACCCCTGCGACACCGGCGCCGACGGTCCCGTACCGATCGGGAAGGCCGTGTGGAACACCCGGCTGTACGTCCTCGACGCCGAGCTGCGGCCGGTCGGGGCCGGCGAGTCCGGGGAGCTGTATCTCGCGGGCGTCCAGCTGGCCACCGCCTACCTGGGGCGGCCGGAGATCACCGCCGACCGGTTCCTGGCCGACCCGTTCGGGCCGGCGGGGGAGCGGATGTACCGCACCGGCGACCTCGCGCGGTGGACGGCGGACGGCGAGATCGAGTACCTCGGGCGCACCGACCACCAGATCAAGCTGCGCGGACTGCGCATCGAGCTGGGCGAGATCGAGTCCGTGCTGCTGGCCCATCCCGCCGTACGGCAGGCCGCGGTCGTCGCCCACGAGGGCCGGCACCTGGTCGCCTACCTGGTGGCGGACGGGGTCGAGGCCGCCGAACTGAAGGCTTCGGCCGCCGGGCGGCTGCCCGAGTTCATGGTCCCGGCCGCCTTCGTGTTCCTGGACGCGCTGCCGCTCTCGCCCAACGGCAAGCTCGACCGCAAGGCCCTGCCCGCGCCGGTCTTCGACGGCGGGGAGTACCGGGAGCCCGAGGGCGAGCGGGAGCGGATCCTCGCCGAGGTGTACGCCGAGGTGCTGGGCCTCGACCGGGTGGGCGCCGACGACGACTTCCTCGCGATCGGCGGTGACTCCCTGCGCTCGCTCAAGGTGGTGGCCCTCGCCCGCACCCGGGGCCTGGAGATCACCCAGCGGCAGCTGCTCACGCACCGGACCGCGGCCCGGCTCGCCCCGCACGCGGGCACACCCACGCCCGCCCCGTCGTACGAGGAGGTGTCGGGCCCGCTGGTCTCCCTGGCCGACGAGGACCTGGCGGCCTTCCGTGAACGTCACCCGAACCTGTCCGACATATGGCCGCTGACGCCGATGCAGTCCGGGATGCTGTTCGAGTCGATGCTCAGCGACAGCGACTACGACGCGTACCGCATGCAGTCGGTGTTCACGCTCGCCGGCCGCGTCGACCCCGCCCGGATGCGGGCCGCCGGACAGGCCCTGCTCGACCGGCACTCCGCCCTCCGCGCGGCCTTCGCCCCGGACGCGTCCGGCGACCTGGTCCAGCTGGTGGTGGACGGCGTCGAACTCCCCTGGCGGGAGCTGGACCTCAGAACCCTGGTACCCGAGGAGCGGGAGACGGCCTTCGAGCGCTTCCTCGCCGAGGACCAGACCGAGCCCTTCGACCTCGCCGACCCGCCGCTGCTGCGGATGACCCTCGTCCGGCTGGGCGCCGAGCGGGCCGCGCTCGTGCTCACCCTGCACCACGCCCTGCTCGACGGCTGGTCCGAGCCGGTCCTCGCCCAGGACCTGCTCCGCCTCTACGCCACCGGGGGCGACCCCGCGACCCTCCCGCCGGTCCGAGGCTTCCGCGACCACCTCGCGTGGCTGGCCCGGCAGGACGAGCGGAGCGCGGCCGGAGCCTGGGCCGCCGAACTGGCCGGTGTGGACCGCCCCACGCTGCTCGGCGGCACGGCGGTCGCCCGCGACGAACTGGCCGGCTCCGGGACCGGCCACGCGGACGTGCCGCTGACCGACGAGGAGGCCGAGCGGCTGGTGCGGCGGGCCGCCGAGCTGGGCGTCACCCTCAACACGCTCGTCCAGGGCGCCTGGGCCGTCGTCCTCGGCCGGCTCACCGGACGGGACGACGTGCTGTTCGGCGCCACCGTCTCCGGCCGGCCGCCGGGGCTGCCCGGCGTCGAGTCGATGGTCGGGCTGTTCATCAACACCCTGCCGGTACGGGTGCGGTACACCCCCGAGGACGGCCTCGGCACCCTGCTCACCGGCCTCCAGGAGCGGCAGACCGAGCTGCTCGACCACCACCACCAGCCCCTGAGCGGCCTGTACGAGGCCACCGGCCTGGGCGCCCTCTTCGACACCCTGCTCGTCTACCAGGCGTTCCCCGTCGACGAGTCCGCGCTCGCCGAGGCCTCCGCCGCCGCCCGCCTCACCCTCACCGGGACACGCTCGCTCGGCGGCTCCAACTACCCGCTGACCCTGATCGCCGAGACCGGCCCCCGGCTGCGGCTGACGTTCCAGTACAAGCGCGGCGTCTTCGACGAGGACACCGCCGACCGGGTCGCCACCGGCCTGGGCACGGTACTGCGGGCGCTGGCCACCGACCCGGAGCGGCCGGTGGGCACCCTCGACCTCGGCGCACCGATCGCCGCCCCGCAGGAACCGGTCGCGCCGGAGCCGGTGGCACCCACCGGGGACGGCGCTCCCCTCACCCCCGGACAGCAGGCCCTGTGCGCCCTGTTCGGGGACGTCCTCGGCGTCGAGCCCGACCGGATCGGCGTCCACGACAACTTCTTCAACCTGGGCGTGACCTCGCTGCTGGCGACCCGGCTCAAGAGCCGTATCCGCAAGCAGCTCGGCGCCGAGGTCTCCATCAAGACGATCTTCTCCAGCCCCACGGTCGCCCAACTCGCCGACCACATCGCCGCCGCTCCCGCGTCGGCCGGATCCGCCGGATCCCCCGCGTCCAGCCCGAGCAGGCCCCGTCTGCGCAGAATGAACAAGGAGTAGTCCGAAGTGATCCCGTTGTCGTTTGCCCAGCGTCGGCTCTGGTTCATCGACCGCTTCGAGGGCCCCTCAGCCACCTACAACGTGCCCCTCGCCCTGCACCTCACGGGCGAGCTGGACACCCGCGCGCTCGCCGCCTCGATCCGCGATGTGGTGGGCCGGCACGAGAGCCTGCGCACGATCCTCTACGACGAGGACGGCGTCCCCTACCAGCGAATACTTCCGCCGGAGGAGGTCCGGCTCGACATCCCGGTGGTGGACGTCGAGCCCGACCGGCTCTCCGAAGCGGTCGCCGAGGCCGTCTCGTACACCTTCGACCTCTACACCGAGATCCCCGTCCGCGCCCGCATCCTGCGCCAGGCCCCGGACCGGCACGTCCTGCTGCTGCTCTTCCACCACATCGCCGCCGACGGCGAGTCGGGCGCCCCGCTGCTGCGGGACCTGAGCCTCGCCTACACCGCCCGCCGCGCCGGCCGGGCACCGGAGTTCCCCGAACTCCCCGTGCAGTACGCCGACTACGCGCTCTGGCAGCGCGAGCTGCTCGGCGACGAGAAGGACCCCGACAGCCTGGTCTCCCGTCAGCTCGCCCACTGGGAGGGCGAACTCGCGGGCCTGGCGCAGCCGTTGCAGCTGCCCGTCGACCGCACCCGCCCCTCGGTGGCCAGCCACCGGGGTGACACCGTCGACTTCGAGCTGGAGCCCGAACTCCTCGCCCAGGTCGAGGAGCTGGCCACCGAGCGCGGTCTGAGCGTGTCGATGGTGCTCCAGTCCGTCCTGGCGGTCCTGCTCCAGCAGCTCGGCGGCGGCGACGACATCCCGATCGGCTCCCCGATCGCCGGCCGGGGCGACGAGGATCTCGCGGACCTGGTCGGCTTCTTCGTCAACACCTGGGTGCTGCGCGTCCGCCTGGACGGCAACCCCACCTTCGAGGACGTCCTGGAGCAGGTCCGCGAGCGGGCCCTGAACGCCTACGACAACCAGGACGCCCCCTTCGAGATGCTGGTGGACCGGCTCAGCCCCGAGCGCTCCACCGCCTACAACCCGCTGTTCCAGGTGCTGTTCGCCTGGCAGAACATCACCCGCCCCGAGCTGGACCTGCCCGGCCTCGAAGCCCGCCTCGACTTCGAGCAGCTGGACACGAAGACCTCCAAGTTCGACCTGGAGTTCAACATCGCCCGGCACCACGACGGGCAGGGCGCGCGCGGCACCATCGAGTACGCCCTCGACCTCTTCGACCGATCCACCGCGGAGTCCATCGGCGCCCGTTTCGTGCGCGTCCTGCGGCAGCTGATGGCGGACCCGGCCCTGCCCGTCGGCGCCGTCGACACCCTGGACCCGGCCGAACGCCGGCGCCTCCTCGTCGACATGAACGCCACCGCCGAGCCGATCCCGATGGTCACCCTGGCCCGGCTGGTCGAGGAGCAGGCCGCGCTCGACCCCGGCGCCGAGGCGGTCGTCCACGAGGGCGCCTCGCTGACGTACGGCGAACTCGACGCCCGCGCCAACCGGTTGGCCCATCTCCTCGTCGAGCAGGGCGTCGGCCCGGAGACGGTCGTCGCCGTGTCCCTGCCCCGCGACCTCGACCTGCCCGTGGCCCTGCTGGCGGTCCTGAAGGCGGGCGGCGCCTATCTGCCGATCGACCCGAAGTACCCGAGCCACCGCCTGGAGTACATCCTCGGCGAGGCCCGGCCGCGCCTGATCGTGACGGACTCCGAGACCGTGTCCGTGCTCCCGGAGACGGACGCGCCGAAGCTCTACGTCGACACGCTCGACCTCACCGGGCGGCCGACCGAGAGCCCCGACGCCGGCACGCACCCGCACAACCTCGCGTACGTCATGTACACCTCGGGCTCCACCGGCACCCCCAAGGGCGTCGCGCTGAGCCACCACACCATCGTCAACGGAGTGCTCCAGCTCGCCGAGAGCGTGGACCTGGGCAAGGGCTCACGGACCCTCGCGGGTACCTCCGTCAACTTCGACGTGTCGGTCTTCGAGATCTTCACCACGCTCGCCCACGGCGGCACCGTCGAACTCGTCCGGGACGTCCTCGTCCTCGGCGAGCGCGCGGCCCGGGGCGAGGGCTGGACCGGCAGCCTCATCAGCACCGTCCCGTCCGTGTTCGCCGAGCTGATGGACCAGATCGCGGGCACGACGACCATCGACACGCTCGTCTTCGCCGGCGAGGCCCTGTCCTCGACCCTGGCCGCCCGGGTCCGCGAGGCCTTCCCCGGGGTGCGGGTCGTCAACGCGTACGGCCAGACCGAGAGCTTCTACGCCACCGCGTTCGCCATCGACGAGAGCCGAAGGTGGCACGGCGAGGGCAGCGCGCCCATCGGCACCCCGCTGGGCAACATGCGCGCCTATGTCCTCGGCCCCGGCCTGACCCCGGTTCCGCAGGGCGTGGCGGGCGAGCTGTACGTCGCCGGCAACGTGGCGCGCGGCTACCACGGGCGCGCCGAGCTGACCGCCGACCGGTTCGTCGCCGACCCGTACGGGCCCGCCGGCTCGCGTATGTACCGCACGGGCGACCTCGCGCGCTGGAACGCCGAGGGCCGGCTGGAGTACCTCGGCCGCGGTGACACCCAGGTCAAGGTGCGCGGCTTCCGCATCGAGCCCGGCGAGGTCGAGGCCGCGCTGACCGCCCACCCGGGCATCGCGCAGGCCGCCGTGGTGGCCCGGACCCACGGCAACACCAAGCAGCTCGTCGGGTACGTCGTGCCCGCCTACAGCAGCGACTCCACCAGCACCGACCTGCGCGCCGGCGTCGAGACCGCCGAACTGCGCTCCTTCGTCGGGCAGCGGCTGCCCGACTTCATGGTCCCGTCCGCCTTCGTGGTCCTCGACCGCCTCCCGCTCGCCCCGAACGGCAAGCTCGACCGCAAGGCGCTGCCCGAACCGGAGTTCACCGGAGGCGAGTACCGGGCGCCCGGCAACGAGCGCGAGCGGATCCTCGCCGAGGTGTACGCCGAGGTGCTCGGCCTGGAGCGGGTCGGTGTCGACGACGACTTCTTCGCCGTCGGCGGCGACTCCATCCGCTCCATCCAGGTCGTCTCCCGCGCCCGCGCCCAGGGCGTCGAGGTCACCCCCCGGCAGATCTTCGAACGCCGTACGGCGGCGGAGCTGGCCTCCGTCGTCTCCGAGCGGGCGGCGGCCGCCGTCGTCCTGGAGGAGTTCGAGGGCGGCGGCACCGGCGAGTTCCCGCTGCTGCCGATCGCCGAGTACATGCTCGAACTCGGCGGCTCCCACGACCGCTTCTCGATGGCCGTCCTCGCCGAACTGCCCGTCGGCATCGACCGCGCGGGACTCCTCGCCACCCTGAACGCCGTCCTCGACCGGCACGACGTGCTCCGCTCCCGGCTCGACGGCCACCGACTGTCGGTGACCGCGCCGGGCTCGGTGGACGCGGGCCCGCTGGTGCGCCGGGTCGGGTACGACGGGGTGTGGGACGAGGCCTGCGACGAGCGGGTGGCCGCCGAACTCGACGCGGCGACCGGCCGGCTGGACCCGGCCACCGGGGTCATGGCCCAGTTCGTGTGGTTCGACCCGGCCGACCCGGAGGTCCCCGGGCGCCTCGTCATCGCCCTGCACCACCTGGTCGTCGACGGCGTCTCCTGGCGCATCCTGCTCCCCGACCTCGCCGCCGCCTGGCAGCAGGTCCGCGAGACGGGACGCGCGAAGCTGCCCGCCACCGGCACCTCCGTACGCCGCTGGACGCACGCCCTGATCGAGGAGGCGAACTCGCCCGAGCGGCAGGCCGAGCTGGGCCTGTGGAAGCGGATCCTCGACGGCCCCGACCCGCTCCTCGGCACCCGCCCGCTCGACCCCGCCGTCGACACCCGGGGCAGCCTGGACTACGTCCGCGTACAGCTCCCCGCCGACACGACGGAGGCCCTGCTGACCAAGGTCCCGGCCGCCTTCCACGGCGGCGTCAACGACGGCCTCCTCGCCGCGCTGACCCTGGCCGTCGCCAAGTGGCGGCGCGCCCGCGGCGTCTACGAGTCCTCGACCCTCCTCAAGCTGGAGGGCCACGGCCGCGAACAGGACGTCGTACCGGGCGCCGACCTGTCGTCCACGGTGGGCTGGTTCACGAGCCTGTTCCCGGTCCGGCTGGACGTGGCCGGCCTCGACCTGGACGACGCGTTCAAGGGCGGCAGCGCGGCGGGAAGCGCCGTGAAGGCCATCAAGGAACAACTGCTGGCGATCCCGGACAAGGGCCTGGGCTACGGCCTGCTGCGCTATTTGAACGAGGGCACGGGGAGCGCCCTGAAGGGGCGCGGGGAACTGCGCGACCAGCCACAAACGACCCGCAGCGAACCAACCACCTCAGCGGGCCAGATCGGCTTCAACTACCTGGGCCGCTTCTCCACCGCCGACATGCCCGAAAACCTCAGAGGCCTCGGCTTCACCCAGCTCTCCGAACTCTCCGCCCCCCTGGACGCCGACATGCCCGCCATGTCCGCCCTGGAGATCAACTCCCTGGTCGTCGACACGGAGAACGGTGCCCAACTCGACGCCAGCCTCGGCTTCCCGGCGGGCCTCTTCGCCAAGGAGGACGTGGAAGAGCTGGCCGGACTCTGGTTCGCGGCACTGGACGCCCTGGTCCAGCACGTCGGCCAGGAGAACGCCGGCGGCCTCACCCCCTCCGACCTCCCCCTCGTCCAGGTCACCCAGCACGACATCGAGCGCTGGGAGCAGCTGTACCCGGGCCTCGCGGACGTCTGGCCGCTGACCGCCCTGCAGTCGGGCCTGCTGTTCCACACGATGCTGAACGACGACTCCTGGGACGCCTACCAGATGCAGATGTCGTTCCACGTCACCGGAGAGGTCGACGCGCACCGTATGCGCGCGGCGGGCCAGGCGCTCCTGGACCGGCACCCGAACCTGCGGGCCGCGTTCGTCACCGACTCCTCCGGCCGCCAGGTACAGGCGGTGATCGACGGTGTCGCCCTCCCGTGGCGGGAGATCGACCTGAGCCACCTCCCCGAGGCGGAGCGCGAGGCGTCCTTCGAGCGCTTCCTCGCCGAGGACCACGCGGCGGCCTTCGACCCGGCCCTCCCGCCGATGCTGCGCATGACCCTGGTCCGGATGACGGGGGAGACCTCCGAGCTGGTCCTCACCGCCAACCACGTCCTCTTCGACGGCTGGTCCTTCCCGCACCTGATGAAGGACCTCCTGCACCTGTACGGCTCCGGCGGCGACCCGTCCGTCCTGCCCCGGGTACGTGGCTTCAAGGACTTCCTCGGCTGGCTCGCCCGCCAGGACCACGAGGCGTCCGGCCGGGCCTGGGCGAAGGAGCTGGAGGGCGTCGAGGAGCCCACCCTGCTGGTGCGCGGCGGCGCCCCGGCCACCGGCAGCCAGGGCATCGGCTCCGTCGACGTCCCGCTGCCGCTCGACGAGGTCCGCGCGCTCACCCGGCGCGCCGCCGAACTGGGCGTCACCGTCAACACCCTGGTGCAGGGCGCCTGGGCGGTCCTCCTGGGCCGGCTCACCGGACGGCAGGACGTCGTCTTCGGCGCGACCGTCTCCGGACGGCCCCCGGCGGTCCCGGACGTCGACTCGATGGTCGGCCTCTTCATCAACACCCTGCCCGTCCGCGTCGAGTACGCTCCCGGCGACTCCCTCGCCGACGTCCTGACCAGGCTCCAGCGGCGGCAGGCCGCGCTGCTCGACCACCACCACCAGGGCCTGAGCGAGATCCAGCGGACCACCGGACTCAGCACCCTCTTCGACACCCTGGTCGTCTTCGAGTCCTACCCCGTCGACCGGGCCGGCCTCGACGAGGCCAACGCGGCGGCAGGCATCGCCTTCACCACGATCCGCCCCTCCACGGGCACCCACTACCCGCTCACCGTGATGGCGGACGCGGACCCGCATCTGCGGCTGGCCCTGCAGTTCCAGGAGCATGTCCTCGACCGCGCGGACGTCGAGTCGTACGCGGCCCGGTTCGCGCTCGTCCTGCGGCAGCTCGCGGACGACCCGACGCGGGCGGTCGGCCTGGTCGACGTCCTGGAGCCGGCCGAGCACCGGCGCCTGCTGGAGCTGAGCGGTACCACCGAGCCCACCGAGGACGCCACGGTCACCCGGCTCTTCGAGAAGCGGGCCGCCACCGCCCCGGACTCGGTCGCGCTCGTCTTCGAGGGCGCGCGCATGACGTACGAGCAGCTCGACGCCCGCGCCAACCGGCTGGCCCACGTCCTCGTGGACCGTGGCGTCGGCCCGGAGACGGTCGTCGCCGTGTCCCTGCCCCGCTCGCCCGAGCTGGCGGTCGCCCTCCTGGCCGTACTGAAGGCGGGCGGCGCCTATCTGCCGATCGACCCGAAGTACCCGAGCCACCGCCTGGAGTACATCCTCGGCGAGGCCCGGCCGGGCCTGGTCCTGACGGACTCCGCGACGGTCTCCGTGCTGCCCGCGACGGACGCGCCGACGCTGTACGTCGACACGCTCGACCTCACGAACGCGTCCGCGGCGGACCCGGGCATCACCGTCCACCCGCAGAACCTCGCCTACGTGATGTACACCTCGGGCTCCTCCGGCACCCCCAAGGGTGTCGCCGTCACCCACTCCGCCCTCGTGAACGGCGTCCACGGGCTCGCCGCCCGCCTGGGCATCAGGGCGGGCTCGAAGGTCCTGGCCGGCACCTCGATCAACTTCGACGTCTCCGCGTTCGAGCTGTTCACCACGCTCGCCCACGGCGGCACGGCGGAGATCGTCCGGGACGTCCTGGTCCTCGGCGAGCGCGACCACTGGAGCGGCGCTGTCATCAGCACCGTGCCGTCGGCCTTCGCGGAACTCCTCGACCAGATCGCCGACCGGACCGCCATGGAGACGGTCGTCTTCGCCGGCGAGGCCCTCTCCTCGACCCTGGTCTCCCGGGTCCGCGAGGCCTTCCCCGGCGTCCGGGTGATCAACGCCTACGGGCAGACGGAGAGCTTCTACGCGACCACGTTCGACGCGGCCGCCTGGGACGGCACCGGCAGCGCGCCCGTCGGCACCCCGCTGCCCAACATGCGGGCGTACGTGCTCGGTTCGGGCCTCACCCCCGTACCGCCGGGCGCGGTCGGCGAGCTGTACGTCGCCGGGAACCTCGCCCGCGGCTACCGGGGCCGGCCGGACCTGACCGCCGACCGTTTCGTGGCCGACCCGTTCGGCGAGCCCGGCTCCCGGATGTACCGCACGGGCGACCTGGCCCGCTGGAACGCCGACGGGCAGATCGAGTACGTGGGCCGCGGCGACACCCAGGTCAAGGTGCGCGGCTTCCGGATCGAGCCCGGCGAGGTCGAGGCAGCGCTCGCGTCCCACCCGGACGTCACCCAGGCCGCGGTGATCGCCCGCGACGGACGCGGCACCAACACCGGCAAGGTGCTCGTGGCGTACGTCGTGCCCGCCACCGAGGTGGACACCGGGGAACTGGCGGACTTCGCGGCCCGCAAGCTCCCCGAGTTCATGGTCCCGGCCGCCTTCGTGGTCCTCGACCGGCTGCCGCTGATGCCGAACGGCAAGCTCGACCGGGCCGCGCTGCCCGCCCCCGAGTTCGCCGGGGTGCCCTACCGGGCGCCGCGCACCAAGCGGGAGGAGATCCTCGCCCGGCTGTACGCGGAGGTGCTCGGCGCCAACGAGGTCGGCATCGACGACAACTTCTTCGACCTGGGCGGCCACTCGCTCCTCGCCACCCGCCTGATCAGCCGTATCCGCACCGAACTGGGCGTGGAGATCCCGATCAAGGTGGTCTTCGGCTCCCCGACGGTCGCCGAGCTCACCGCCCAGCTCTCCTCGGGCGACACCGTCCGCACCCCCCTGCGACGGGTGCGCGAGCGCCCCGAGCGGCTGCCGCTGTCCTTCGCCCAGCGCCGCCTGTGGTTCATCGACCGGTTCGAGGGCCCCTCGGCGACGTACAACATCCCGATGGCGCTGCGGCTGACCGGGGACCTGGACACCGAGGCCCTGGCCGAGGCGATCCGGGACGTCGTGGCCCGGCACGAGAGCCTGCGGACCGTGTACGGGGAGGAGGCCGACGGGACGGCGTACCAGATCGTCCTGGAACCGGGCGAGTTCAGCCTGCCCGTGCCCGTCGTCGAGGTGGCGCCGGACGACGTGCCGGCCGCGGTCGCCCGAGCGGCGGGCCACCACTTCGACCTGGCCACCGACATCCCCGTCCGCGCCGGCGTCCTGCGCTGCGGGCCGGGGGAGCACGTCCTGACCCTGCTCATCCACCACATCGCCGGCGACGGCGAGTCCATGGCCCCGCTGATCAGGGACATCTCCACCGCGTACGCGGCCCGCCGCGAGGGCCTGGCCCCCGAGTTCGCCGAACTCCCCGTGCAGTACGCCGACTACACGCTCTGGCAGCGGGACCTGCTCGGCGACGCCACCGACCCGGACAGCCCGCTGGCCGCCCAGTCGTCGTACTGGCGACGGGAGCTGGCCGCCGTACCGCAGCCGCTGCGGCTGCCCGTCGACCGGCCCCGCCCGCCGAAGGCGAGCTACCGGGGCGAGATGCTCGACTTCTCCATCGACGACGACCTCCTCGTCGCCGTCGAGAGGCTGGCCCGCGAGCACGACGTGACCGTGTCCATGGTCATGCAGTCCGTGCTGGCCGTGCTCCTGCACCAGCTCGGTGGCGGCGACGACATCCCGATCGGCTCCCCGATCGCCGGCCGCACCGACGAGGCCCTCGCCGACCTGGTCGGGTTCTTCGTCAACACCTGGGTGCTGCGCGCCGAACTGTCCGCCAACCCCACCTTCGAGGAGCTGATCGCCCAGGTCCGCGACAAGGCCCTGGCCGCGTACGCCAACCAGGACGCGCCCTTCGAGCGCCTGGTGGAGCTGCTCAACCCCGAGCGGTCCACGGCGTACCACCCGCTGTTCCAGGTGATGTTCGCCTGGCAGAACTTCGCCCAGGCCGACTTCGACCTGCCGGGCCTGGCCGTCGAGTACGTCCCGACGCCGACCGGCACCGCCAAGTTCGACCTGTTCTTCAACCTCACCGAGGTGACGGGCCCGGACGGACGCGAGGTCGAGGGCCTGCTGGAGTACGCCACCGACCTGTTCGACCGCGAGACGGCCGAACGCGTCGCCGACCGCTTCGTCCGGGTGCTGCGCCAGCTCGTCGCCGACCCGGCGGCCCGCGTCGGCGCGGTGGACATCCTCGACGAGGCCGAGCGCGACAAGGTCCTGCACCGGCTCAACGACACCGCCGAGCCGACCCCGCAGGTCACGCTCACCGAACTGGTCGAGAAGCAGGTCGCGGCCACTCCGGACGCGGTCGCGATCGTCTCCGGCGACACCACGCTCGCGTACTGGGAGCTGAACGCCCGCGCCAACCGGCTCGCCCGCGAGCTGGTCGCCCACGGCATCGGCCCCGAGACCCTGGTCGCGGTGTCCCTGCCGCGCACCGCCGAACTGGCGGTCGCCCTGCTCGCCGTACTGAAGGCGGGCGGCGCCTACCTCCCGATCGACCCCAAGTACCCGAGCCACCGCCTGGACCACATCCTGACGGAGGCCGCCCCGGCCCTCGTCCTGACGGACTCCGCGACGGTGTCCGTGCTCCCGGAGACGGACATCCCGAAGCTGTACGTCGACGGCCTGGACCTCACGGACCGGTCGCCCGACAACCTGCCGGTCACCGCGCGCCCCCAGAACCTGGCGTACGTCATGTACACCTCGGGCTCGACCGGCACGCCCAAGGGCGTCTCCCTCAGCCACCACACCGTCGTCAACGGCGTCCTGCGACTGGTTCCGAGGGTCGGCGTCCGGAAGGGCTCGCGGATCCTCGCGGGCACGTCGATCAACTTCGACGTCTCGGTGTTCGAGCTGTTCACCACGCTGAGCGTCGGCGGCAGCGCCGAGATCGTCCGGGACGTCCTCGTCCTCGGCGAACGCGACACCTGGAACGGCACGATGATCTCCACCGTGCCGTCGGCCTTCACCGAACTGCTCGACCAGCTCGCCGACCGGCTGACCGTCGAGACGGTCGTCTTCGCCGGCGAGGCCCTGCCCACCACCCTGGTGGAGCGGATGCGCGAGCAGATCCCGGGCGTCCGCGTCATCAACGCCTACGGCCAGACCGAGTCCTTCTACGCCACCACCTTCACCGCCAACGGTTCCGGCGGCGGCACCGGCAGCGCGCCCATCGGCACCCCGCTGGGCAACATGCGGGCGTACGTCCTCGGCCCCGGCTTCACCCCGGCCCCCGTGGGCGTCGTCGGTGAGCTGTACATCGCCGGCGACATCGCCCGCGGCTACCGGGGCCGGCCCGACCTGACCGCCGAGCGCTTCGTCGCCGACCCGTTCGGTCCTGCCGGCTCCCGGATGTACCGCACGGGCGACCTGGCCCGTTGGAACGCCGACGGGCAGTTGGAGTACGCCGGCCGGGCCGACTCCCAGGTCAAGGTGCGGGGCTTCCGCATCGAGCCCGGCGAGGTCGAGGCCGCGATCACCGCCCACCCGGGCGTCGGCCGCGCCGCGGTCGTGGTGCGGGAGCACGGAAAGAGCAAGCAGCTCGTCGGCTACGTCGTGCCCGTGGACGCCGGTTCAGGGCCGGGCGGCGGTCAGGGCCTCGGGGACACCGACTTCGACCTCACCGCCGGGCTCACCACCCGCGATCTGCGCGCCTTCGTCGCCGAGCGGCTGCCGGAGTTCATGGTCCCGGCCGCCTTCGTGGTCATCGACCGGCTGCCGCTCGCCCCGAACGGCAAGCTCGACACCCGGGCGCTGCCCGAACCGGAGTTCAGCGGCGGGGAGTACCGGGCGCCCCGGACCCCCGAGGAGGAGATCCTCGCCGCCGTGTACGCCGACGTCCTGGGCCACGCCCGCGTCGGTGTCGACGACGACTTCTTCGCCGTCGGCGGCGACTCCATCCGCTCCATCCAGGTCGTCACCCGGGCCCGCGCCCAGGGCGTCGAGGTCACCCCGCGCGAGATCTTCGAACACCGCACGGTCGCCGAACTCGCCCTGGTCGCCCGCACCACCGGCACCGCCGTGCTCCTGGAGGAGTTCGAGGGCGGCGGCACGGGCACCCTCCCGCTGCTCCCGGTCGCCCAGTACATGTTGGAGCTGGGCGGCGACTTCGACCGCTTCTC
Organism: Streptomyces sp. NPDC001868; assembly: GCF_040297125.1. Classification (NCBI taxonomy): domain Bacteria; kingdom Bacillati; phylum Actinomycetota; class Actinomycetes; order Kitasatosporales; family Streptomycetaceae; genus Streptomyces; species Streptomyces sp. NPDC001868. The sequence continues at coordinate 26,835 of NZ_JBEOYO010000060.1, forward strand.
CATGTCCCTCCCCCTGGAACTGCCCCTCGGTATCGACCGGGCCGGCCTCGTCGCCACCCTGGACGCGGTGCTCGACCGGCACGACCTGCTCAGGTCCCGGCTGACCGGGGAGAGCCTGGTGGTCGCGGAGGCCGGATCGGTGGACACGGCCACGCTGATACGGCGGGTCGCGTGCGACGGGGTGTGGGACGAGGGCTGGCTGCGCACGGCGGCCACCGAACTCGACGCGGCGACCGGCCGGTTGAACCCGGCCGCCGGGGTCATGGCCCAGTTCGTGTGGTTCGACCCGGCCGACCCGGAGGTCCCCGGCCGACTGCTCATCGCCTTGCACCACCTGGTCGTCGACGGCGTCTCCTGGCGCATCCTGCTCCCCGACCTCGCCGAGGCCTGGCAGCAGGTGCGGACGGGCGGCACGGCGGAACTCCCGGCGGTCGGCACCTCCGTACGCCGCTGGACGCACGCCCTGATCGAGGAGGCCAACTCGCCGGAGCGGACGGCCGAGCTGGAGCTGTGGCGCGGCATCCTCGACGGCCCGGACCCCGACCTGGGGTCCCGCCCGCTCGACCCCGCCGTCGACACCCGCTCCACCCTCGACCACCTGTCCGTCCGCCTCCCGGTCGCCGTGACCGAGGCGCTGCTGACGAAGGTCCCGACGGCCTTCCACGGCGGAGTCAACGACGGCCTCCTCGCCGCCCTCGCCCTCGCGGTCGCCAAGTGGCGGCGCGGCCGGGGCCTGGACGAGCCGTCCACCCTGGTCCGCCTCGAAGGCCACGGCCGCGAACAGGACGTCGTACCCGGCGCGGACCTCTCCGCCACGATCGGCTGGTTCACCAGCATGTACCCGGTCCGCCTGGACACCACGGGCTTCGACCTGGACGAGGCCTTCGAGGGAGGCCCCACAACAGGCGCGGTGGTCAAGGCGATCAAGGAGCAACTGCTCGCGATCCCGGACAAGGGCCTGGGCTACGGCCTGCTGCGTTACCTGAACAAGGAAACAAGGCCGGCACTGGCGCCCCTCAAGGGGCGCGGGGAACTGCGCGACCAGCCCCATCGGACCCGCAGCGAACCGACAACCCATGAGGCCGGCCAGATCGGCTTCAACTACCTGGGCCGTTTCTCCGCAGCGGACATGCCCGAAGAACTCCGCGGCCTCGGCTGGACCCAACTCCCGGCCGAAGGCCTCACCGCGGACCTCGGCGAAATGCCCGCCATGACAACCATCGAGATCAACTCGGCGGTGATAGACACAGAACTCGGCGCCCAACTGGACGCCAGCGTCGGCTTCCCCGCAGGCGTCCTCACCCCCACCGAGGTCCAGGACCTCATGGACCTCTGGTCAGAGGCACTGCACGCGATCACCCGGCACGTCACCGAGGACCCGAAGGCCGGCGGACTCACCCCCTCCGACCTCCCCCTCGTGGACGTGACCCAGCAGGACATCGAGCGGTGGGAGCGGACGTATCCCGGCCTCACCGACGTCTGGCCGCTGACCGCGCTCCAGTCCGGCCTGCTCTTCCAGTCCCTCCTGGACGACGGCGCCGAACACGACGCCTACCAGATGCAGATCGCCTTCCATGTCTCCGGCCGCGTCGACCCCGCCCGGATGCGGGCCGCCGGCCAGGCCGTGCTCGACCGCCACCCGAACCTGCGGGTCGCGTTCGTGACGGACTCGTCCGGACAGCAGGTCCAGGCGGTCGTGGACGGGGTGCCGCTGCCCTGGCGGGAGGCCGACCTGCGCGACCTCCCCGAGGCCGAACGGGAGGAGGCCTTCGAGCGGTTCCTCGCCGAGGACCACACCGCCCACTTCGACCCGGCCGTCCCGCCCCTGCTGCGGCTGTCGCTGGTCCGGATGACCGACGAACGCTCCGAACTGGTCCTCACGGCCCACCACGTGCTGTTCGACGGCTGGTCCTTCCCGATCCTCATGCAGGAACTGCTCCACCTGTACGGCTCCGCCGGCGACCCGTCCGTGCTGCCCCGCACCCGGGGCTTCAAGGACTTCCTCACCTGGCTGTCCCGGCAGGACGAGACCGAGACCGCCCGGGCCTGGGCGGCGGAACTGGCGGGCGTGGAGGAACCCACCCTCCTCGCCCCGCACACCGCGGACGGCGACGCCACCGGCGTCGGCCAGATCGACGTACGGCTCCCGCTGGACGAGGCCCGCGCCCTCAACCGCCGCGCCGCCGAACTCGGCATCACCGTCAACACGCTCGTACAGGGCGCCTGGGCGGTGCTGCTGAGCCGGTCGACGAACCGTCAGGACGTCGTCTTCGGCGCGACCGTCTCCGGACGGCCGCCGACGGTGACGGACGTCGACTCGATGGTCGGGCTGTTCATCAACACCCTGCCCGTACGCGTCGAACACGGCCCCGGCGACACCCTCGCCGACCTGCTCACCGGGCTCCAGCGCCGCCAGGCCGCGCTCCTCGACCACCATCACCACGGTCTGAGCGAGATCCACCGCACCACCGGTCTGAGCACGCTCTTCGACACCCTCGTCGTCTTCGAGTCCTTCCCCGTGGACAAGGAGGGCATCGACTCCGCCAACAGCGCCTCCGGGATCGCCTTCACCGGCATCCGCCCCTTCTCCGGCACGCATTACCCGCTGACCGTGATGGCCGCCGCCGACCCGCATCTGCAACTGGTGCTCCAGTACCAGCAGGGCGTCTTCGACCGCGAGACCGTCGAGACACTGGGCGGCCGGCTCGTGCGGATCCTGCGGCAGATGGCCGCCGATCCGTCGGTGCCGGTCGGCCGGGTGGACCTCCTCGAACCGGCCGAGCACGAGCGGCTCGCCGAGCTGAGCGGCACGGCCGCGGACACCCCGGGGACGACCGTCGCCGGACTGGTCGAACGCCAGGCGGCCCGTACCCCGGACGCGCCCGCCGTCGAGTGCGACGGCACGACGCTGACGTACGCCGAGCTGAACGCGACGGCCAACCGGCTCGCCCGGGAACTGGTCGCCCACGGAGTCGGCCCGGAGACGGTGGTCGCGGTGTCCCTGCCGCGCACGGCCGGACTGGCGGTCGCCCTGCTGGCGGTGCTGAAGGCGGGCGGCGCCTACCTCCCGATCGACCCCAAGTACCCGAGCCACCGCCTGGAGTACATCCTCGGCGAGGCCAGGCCCCATCTGGTCCTCACCGACTCCGGGACGCTCTCCGTACTGCCCCCGACGACCGTGCCCAAGCTGTACGTCGACGAGCTGGTCCTGCCGGCCGACGACACCGACCTCGGCCGCCCGGTCCGCCCGGAGAACCTCGCCTACGTGATGTACACCTCCGGCTCCACGGGCACCCCGAAGGGCGTCGCGATCACGCACTCCAACGTGGTCAACGGCGTACTGCGGCTGGCCGGTCCGGTGGGCATGGCCCCCGGACGCCGGATGCTCGCCGGCACCTCGGTCAACTTCGACGTCTCGGTGTTCGAACTGTTCACCACGCTCGCCCACGGCGGCACCGTCGAGATCGTCCGCGACGTGCTCGCCCTGGGGGAGCGGGACGGCTGGCAGGGCTCCGTGATCAGCACGGTCCCGTCGGTCTTCGCCGAACTCGTCGACCAGCTCGCCGGCACGACCTCCGTGGACACCCTGGTCTTCGCGGGCGAGGCCCTCACGTCCGGGCTGCTGCGCCGGGTCCGGGAGGCGTTCCCGGGGGTGCGCGTGGTCAACGCGTACGGCCAGACGGAGAGCTTCTACGCCACCGTCTCCCCGGTCGGGGAGGCCGGCGGCGAGGTCGGGGGCAGCGCTCCGATCGGCGCCCCGCTGCCCAACCTGCGGGCGTACGTGCTCGGTTCGGGCCTGACGCCCGTACCGCCGGGCGCGGTGGGGGAGCTGTACGTCGCCGGGAACATCGGACGCGGCTACCGGGGCCGCCCGGACCTGACCGCCGACCGCTTCGTCGCCGACCCGTTCGGTCCTGCCGGCTCCCGGATGTACCGCACGGGCGACCTGGCCCGCTGGAACGCCGACGGGCAGCTGGAGTACGCCGGCCGCGGTGACGTCCAGATCAAGGTGCGCGGCTTCCGTGTCGAACCGGGCGAGGTCGAGGCGGCCCTGACGGCCCACCCGGCCGTCGACCGGGCGGTCGTCGTCGCGAAGCCCCACGGGAACGACAAACGGCTCGTCGCCTACGTCGTGGCCGGACCCGGGGCCGAGCCCGACACCGAGCCGGACACCGAGGAGCTGTCCGCGTACGTCGCCCGGCGGCTCCCGGAGTTCATGGTCCCCGCCGCCTTCGTGCACCTCGACCGGCTGCCGCTCGCCCCGAACGGCAAGCTCGACCACCGGGCGCTGCCCGAACCCGAGTTCACCGGCGAGGCCTACCGGGCGCCGCGCACGGGCCGGGAGGAGACCATGGCGGCCCTCTTCGCGGAGGTGCTCGGCCTGGAGAAGGTCGGTATCGACGACGACTTCTTCGCCCTGGGCGGTCACTCGCTCCTCGCGGCCCGGCTCGTCAGCCGGGTCCGCCGGGAGCTGGATCCGGCGCTGCCCATGCGGGCGGTGTTCCAGGCGCCCACGGTGGCCCAGCTCGCCGCTTACGGGACCAGGGCCGTACGGGAGGACACCGACCCGTTCGCCCGTGTCCTGACCATCAAGGCCGGCGGCGACCGCGAACCCCTGTGGTTCGTCCACCTCACCGGCGGGCTCGCCTGGCCCTACCTGTCCTTCGCGGGGCACCTCCCCGCCGACCGGCCGGCGTACGGAATCCAGTCGCCCGCGTGGTCCGCACCGGCGGACGGGAATTCCGCAGCGACGAACTCGCCGACGAATTCACCGGCGTCGTCGACGAATTCCCTGCCGGATTCTCTGGAATCCCTGGTGACGGAATACGTGGAAGAGATACTCTCTTCTCAGTCGGAAGGGCCGTATCACCTCATCGGCTGGTCCTTCGGCGGAGCGGTCGTCCACGCGATGGCCGCGGAACTCCGGCGCAGGGGTCATGAAGTCGCCCTCCTCGGCCTGCTCGACGCGGCCCCGGGCGGCCACTTCGCGAACGACCCGGATCTCGAACTGAACCAGGTGCGCGGCCTCCTCGGCGAATTCGTCGGAGAGGGCGACGGGAACATCGGCGGGGCGGACCAGGAAATCCTTCTGGAGAAGTCGTCCGCGTTCGTGGTCCACCATGTCGAACTGCTGAAGAGGCACACCCCGCCGGTCTTCGACGGCGACGTCCTCTTCTTCAACGCGACGCTGAACCCCGAGGCGCCCTACACGGGCCAGTGGAAGCCGTACGTCACCGGCACGGTGACGGCGTACGACGTCCACAGCACCCACCACGAGATGTGCCTTCCGGCGCACGCAGCCGGAATGGCGGAAGTCATCGGCCACAAGCTCGACGAGCTCGACAAGGCTCGGGACGGCAAACCGTCCTGACCCCGTCGCGGGACCCCCACCCTCCGGTCCCGCGAACCCGTCCCCGGGGCGAACCCACAAGGAACTCCCCGGGGACGGAAAAACCCTCCGAAGCGCCGAGAATTGGTAGGTCCGAATGTTCGTTCCCGATCCGTACCGGGAGCCGGACGGCTCGTGGATGACCGAGCTGATCCGCCTCAACCCCTTCGCCCTGCTGGTGTCCAACGGCCCCGCCGACGCCGACCCGTACGCCACCCACCTCCCCGTGCTCCGCGACCCGGAGTGGACCGGCGAGTGGACCGAGGACCTGGCCGGCGGCCGGCTCATCGGCCATATGAACCGGGAGAACCCGCACTGGACGGCCCTGGAGAGCGGCACCCCGGTCCTCATCACCTTCACCGGCCCGCACGCCTATGTGTCGCCCACGGTGTACGACATCACGCCCGCCGCACCCACCTGGGACTTCACCTCCGTCCATGTCCACGGCGTCTTCCACAAGATCGAGGCCGCCGCCCCCGGCGAGGACTCGCTGGAGGTCTGCAAGGACACCGTGAAGGCCTACGAGCGTGACTTCGGCGCCGCCAAGGCCTGGGACATGTCCCGCTCCATCGACTACTTCGCGACGATCCTGCCCGCGGTGGGCGCCTTCCGCGTCGAGGTCACCGGCGCCGAGGGCATGTTCAAGCTCAGCCAGGAACAGGACGAGGAGATCCGCGACCGGGTCCGCGAGGACTTCGCCCTGCGCGACTCCACCCAGTACCGCGAGACGGCCGGCCTCATGGACCGCATGGAGAAGACGGGCACCATCAAGGGCTGCCCGGTCCATCACTGAGTCCATCGCCGAGTCCGGCGCGGAGTTCAACTGTCCGACCGCCACCGTCGTTGACGCCCCAAAAAGACGCAACGTACCTTTCCAGCACACCACTTGCGGGAGAATTCATGGAAGCGCACACCGAAGCGTACGAGGTCGTGGGAATAGGTTTCGGGCCGTCCAACCTTTCGCTCGCCATCGCCCTGGAGGAGCAGCGCGGAAAGGACGAGAAGCCGCTCACCTCGGCCTTCTTCGAGAAGCAGCCGTCCCTCGGCTGGCACCGCAACATGCTGCTTCCCGACACGAAGATGCAGATCTCCTTCCTGAAGGACCTGGCGACCTTCCGCAATCCGGCCTCCCAGTGGAGTTTCATCTCCTATCTGCACGCCGCCGGCCGCCTCGCCCAGTTCGTGAACAACCAGAACTTCTTCCCCACCCGGAACGAATTCCACGACTATCTCGACTGGGCGGAGTCGAGTTTCTCGGACCGCGTCAGCTACAACTGCGAGGTGAACGCGGTCCACCTCCCCGACGGGCACACCGGCGGCCCCGTCGACACCGTGCGCGTCGAGGTGAAGGACAACACCCCGCGCGGCGGCACCCGTCTCGTCGAGGCACGCAACCTGGTCATCTCCACCGGCCTCGTCCCCACGATGCCCACCGGCATCGACCGCGGCGAACGCGTCTGGCACAGCTCCGAGTTCCTCGGCCGGTTCAACACCCTCGACCAGCGACGCGTCCGCCGGTTCGCCGTCGTCGGCGCCGGCCAGAGCGCCGCCGAGATCACCCGGTACGTCTACGACACCGTCCCGCACGCCGAGGTCTACGCGATCATGCCGTCGTACGGCTACTCGATCGCCGACGACACCCCCTACGCCAACCGCATCTTCGACGCCGACGCCGTCGACGACTACTACGGCGGCACCGACCGCACCCGCGACTCGTTCTGGCGCTACCACCGCAACACCAACTACGGCGTCGCCGACGACGAGGTCATCCGCGACCTCTACCAGCGCGCGTACGACGACGAGGTCGCCCGGATCAAGCGCCTGCACCTGCTCAACCTCTCCCGGGTCCAGGCCGTCGAACAGACCGCCGACGGGGCCCGGCTCACGATGCACTCCGTACGGGACGACTCCACCTACGGCCTCGACGTCGACGCGATCGTCTTCGCCACGGGGTACGACTCCATGGACCCGACGGCACTGCTGGGCGACCTGGCGCCGCACTGCCTGCGCGACGAACAGGGCCGGCTGCGGGTCGAGCGCGACTACCGCCTCGTCACCTCGCCGGACCTCAACGTCGGCATCTACCTCCAGGGCGGCACCGAGCACACCCACGGCCTCGCCTCCGCGCTGCTGTCCAACATCGCCATCCGCAGCGGCGAGATAGCCGACGCCATAGCGATCGACCTGGCGGCACGACAGCACACGACGGCCAGTTCCACGATCAGCTGACCGGCCGACCACGGACAGTCACGACCAGCCACACCCAATCGCAGCCAACCACCGTACAGATCAAGGGAGTTGAACCGACATGAGCACCAATCCGTTCGACGACGCCAACGGCACCTTCCACGTCCTCGTCAACGACGAGGAGCAGCACTCGCTGTGGCCGACCTTCACCCCGGTCCCGGCGGGCTGGCGGGCGGTGTTCGGCGAGGCGGGCCGGCAGGAGTGCCTGGAGTACATCGAGCGGCACTGGACCGACCTGCGACCCAAGAGCCTCCGCGAGGCCATGGCCGCCGTATGAGCGCCCGCCGCGAGGGCGTCCTTCCCCGCCCTCGCGCCACGGTGCGCCGCCGGATCCCCCTCCGGCCGGCGGCGCACCACCGCGGGGAGCGCACCGCCACCCGCCGCCGGTATCTGATGTGCCAGCCGTATCCGTTCGACGCGGTGGAGGCCGACCGGCCCTGGACCGACCGGACCTCCGCGCCCCTGACCTCCCGGCGCGCCCTGATGCAGTGGGGCCGCCTCTACAGCCTCTACCTCTCCCTCGGCCACGACGTCCGCCTGATCGGCCCGCTGCCCGGACTGCCGGACGCGGTCCGCGCGGCGGCGACCGCGACGGTGGTCGACGGGCGGGTGCTGGGGGCGCGGCGGGGCGGTCCGGCGGGGGAGGCGGCGTATCTGGACTGGTTCCGCGCGCAGGGCTTCACCGAGGTGCGGGGTGCGGTGTACGCCAACGAGGGGGCCCGGGACTTCCTGGCCACCACCCGGTGGGTGCTCGCCGGGCGGCGGCTGGGCAGCCCGCCCGAGGCCCACCGCGAGGCGCTGGACTACTTCCGGCGGCCCCTGATCAGCCTGGAGCTGGCCGACCCCCGGTTCGGTCACCTCGACACCGCGCTGTCCGTCCTGGACGGCGACGAGATCATGTACTGTCCCGCCGCGTTCTCCGAGGTCAGCCGGGATGTTCTGGCCGGCCTCTTCCCCGACGCGCTCCTGGTCGACGAGCCCGATGTCGCGGCGGGGGGTCTGAACGCGGTCAGCGACGGCCTCCACGTGATCCTGCCGGAGGCCGCGGGCCCCGTCATGGACCACCTCCGCCGACGCGGCTTCCGCCCGATCGGCATGGACCTCTCCGAGCTGGTCCGGGAAGACGGCGGCATCAAGTCCTGCACGCTGGAATTGGGACCGGGCGCCTGACAACTCGGGGCTGCGGGTCCGTCGGCGGCTGCGGGTGAGTGGGGCTTCTCGCGCAGTTCCCCGCGCCCCTAAAAGCTTCAGGCCCCTGCGGGCCTGAAAAGCGACGGGGCTACGGTTCGAAAGAGGACCGGGGCTGCGGGCCTGAAAAGCACGGGGCGCAGCCCCGGCTTTTCAGGGGCGCGGGGAACTGCGCGAGAAGCCCCACCGAACCCGCACCCGCCCCGCAACCCCCACCCCCCGAGCTCTCCCGCGAAACACCACCACCCCCACCCCGAGGGCCGCGCAGCACCCGCGCGGCCCTCAGCCATGCCCCCGCGCCGCAGGCACCCCCACCCCCCCCCACCCCCGAACAGTTGAACGCGATAGAAAACATACCGCTGTCCCGGTATGTTTCAAGCCATCCGGTCGGCCCGGCCGTCGGCGGACAACACGTCCCATGGATGGAGACACCATGTCGCAGGAAGTCCTCAGCCTGACCTCGAAGTTCGTCAGCACCCCCGGCGGCTTCACGAGCCTGCGCGAGCAGGCCCCCCTCGTCCGCGTCACCCTCCCGGACGTGGAGACCCCGGTCTGGCTGCTCACCCGCTACGAGGACGCCAAGGCCGCCCTCACCGACCCCCGCTTCGTACGCGACAGCGCCAAGCTCCCCGGCCAGGACGGCCCGAGCATCGCCGACCAGATGATCGAGGCGTACGGGCTGCCCGCGGAGTACCGCGACTACCTCGGCATCCTCGTGCTGGCCGACGGCGAGGACCACACGCGGATGCGCACCCTGATCACCCGCGCCTTCACGGCCCGCCGTATCAACGCCCTGCGCCCGAAGATCGAGAAGATCACCCACGACCTGTACGCGGAGATGGCCGCCCAGGGCGAGGCCGACCTGCTGGAGAGCCTCAGCCACCCGCTGGCCGGCTTCGGGGTCTGCGAACTGATCGGCGTGGACGCGGCCGACCAGCCCCGCATCTGCGCCTGGATCCGCGACTACATCTCCGGCGACCCGGAGCTCTTCATCCCGGCCCTCAAGGGCATGGTCGAGCACTGCAAGCAGCTCATCGAGGAGCGCACGGCCGCACTGTCGGACGACCTGATCTCCGAGCTGATCCGGGTGAGCCAGGAGGAGGGCGACTTCGGCGAGACGGAGATCATCGCCATCTTCCTGCTGCTGATCAACACGGGCATCATGCCGCCCGCCCACTTCATCGCCGACGCGATCCTCGCCCTGCTCGACCACCCCGACCAGCTCGCCCGGCTGCGCGAGGAGCCCGAGCTGCTCGCCGGCCGCGCGGTCCCCGAACTCCTCCGCTTCACCACACCGGTGCCGATCGGCGCCCCCCTGTACGCCACCGAGGACCTGGAGTTCTCCGGGATGCCCGTGAAGCGGGGCGAGGCGGTCACGGCCGCGCTGGTCGGCGTCAACCACGACCCGCAGGAGTTCCCGGACGGCGCCGACAAGCTCGACATCGGCCGTGAACTCGGGCGCGGAGTGGGCCACATGGCCTTCGGACACGGCCCCCACTTCTGCATCGGCGCCGCCCTCGCCCGCCTCCAGGCCGAGGTGGTCCTGGACACCCTGTTCGTCCGCAACGACGGCCTGACCCTCGCCGTGGACCGCGAGGCCCTGGAGTACGTGGCGATGCCGGGCGACGGCATCCACCTGGTGTCGCTGCCGGTCCGCCTCTGACACCCCCGGGCGCCCCGCCCCCGCCCCGCCCCTCCTCACCCCACCCCTGCCCTCGCCTCCCCTGCCCTTCCCCCTCCCCCTCCCTCCCTCTCTCCTCCTCTCCCCTCCTCTTCTGTCATCTCTGGACTGGACACCCGCCCTTGGACGATCCTTGACGGACAGTCGTGGGGGCCGGGTTCACCTCCCTCGGACATCCCCGTACACCCCGTACATCGCGCACACCCTGATCAACGGCCCGCCCGGAGCGGGCCGTTCGGTCTTGTACGGGCTCCCCGGGGGCGGTACCCGGCTCGTCCACCCAGACCCGAGAGGAGACGAGCCATGGCCGACGCGGTTCTGCCCGACCCGATCCTGATCGTGCTGCTGGGGGCGGCGGGCAGCGGCAAGAGCGCGCTCGCCGGAGCCTGGCCACCGAGCGCGGTGCTGGAACTGGACGCGTTCCGGGAGCGGATCTGCGACGACCCGGTCGACGAGGGGGCGACCGACGAGGCGGTCCATGTGATGGGGGAGGTGCTGGAGGCGCGGCTGGCGCGCCGGCTGACCACGGTCGTCGACGCGGACGGCCCCGACCGCGCGGTGCGCGCGAAACTGCTCGACATCGCCGGCCGGCATCGCGTCCCGGCGGCGGCGCTCATCCTGACCACCCCGCTGGAGACCTGTCTGGAGCGCAACGCCCGGCGCTCGCCGGACCGCCGCGTCCCCGACGAGGTCGTACGCCTCCAGTACGCGGAGACGGTCGACGCCACCCCCGACCTGCCGGCGGAGGGGTTCGGGTATGTCGAGGCGGTGTACGGGGGGCCGTTGCGGCTGGTGGGCTGAATCACCCGGTGAACGGGGCGGTGGCATCGAGCTGATGCCACCGCCCCGTTCGCGTTCCTGACCTCACTTTCTTGTCATGGACATGATGAAACACCTTGTTGGGCCACTCCGCCCCCGGTTACAACGGCAACCCATGCCGAACCGGGAGGGGTCATGACAGTGCGAGCAGCCGTAGCCGGAGCGAGCGGTTATGCGGGAGGTGAGCTTCTCCGCCTGCTACTCGGGCACCCCGAGGTGGAGATCGGCGCCCTGACGGGAAACACGAACGCGGGGCAGCTGCTGGGCGGCCTCCAGCCACATCTGCCGCCCCTGGCGGGCCGGGTGCTGGAGCCGACGACGACGGAGGTGCTGGCGGGACACGACGTGGTGTTCCTCGCCCTGCCGCACGGCCAGTCGGCGGCCGTCGCCCGGGAGTTGGGCCCGGACGTGCTCGTCGTGGACTGCGGCGCCGACTTCCGGCTCCGCAGCGGCACCGACTGGGAGCGCTTCTACGGCTCCCCGCACGCCGGCACCTGGCCCTACGGCCTGCCGGAACTCCCCGGGGCCCGCGCGGAGCTGAGGCGGACGAACCGGATCGCGGTGCCGGGCTGCTACCCGACCGCCGTCTCGCTCGCCCTGTTCCCCGCGTACGCCGCCCAGCTCGCCGAACCCGAGGCCGTGGTCGTCGCCGCCTCCGGGACCTCCGGCGCGGGCAAGGCGGCCAAGCCGCACCTCCTCGGCTCCGAGGTCATGGGGTCGATGAGCCCGTACGGCGTGGGTGGTGAACACCGGCACACCCCTGAAATGATGCAGAACCTGAGCGCCGCCGCGGGGGAGCCGGTCTCCGTCTCCTTCACCCCGACCCTGGCGCCCATGCCCCGCGGCATCCTCGCCACCTGCAGCGCGAAGGCGAAGCCGGGGGTCACCGCCGACGACGTACGGGCCGCGTACGTGAAGGCACTGCACGACGAACCGTTCGTTCACCTGCTGCCCGACGGGCAGTGGCCCGCCACGTCCGCCGTGTACGGGTCGAACGCGGCACAGATCCAGGTCGCCCTCGACACCTCGGCCGGCCGGATCATCGCGATCAGCGCCATCGACAACCTCACCAAGGGCACCGCGGGGGGTGCCGTCCAGAGCATGAACGTCGCCCTCGGGCTCCCCGAGGACCTGGGGCTTTCCACGATCGGAGTCGCACCATGAGCGTCACCGCAGCGAAAGGGTTCACGGCGGCGGGTGTCGTCGCCGGGATCAAACAGAACGGCAATCCCGACCTCGCCCTCGTGGTCAACGACGGTCCGCGGTCGGCCGCCGCCGGTGTCTTCACCTCCAACCGCGTCCAGGCCGCGCCCGTCCACTGGACCCGCGAGGCCCTCGCCGACGGCCATGTCTCCGCGGTCGTCCTCAACTCCGGCGGCGCCAACGCCTGCACGGGACCCGAGGGCTACCAGGACACGCTGGCCACCGCCAGGAAGGCCGCGGAGATCCTCGGCCGCGGTGCCGACGAGGTGGCCGTGGCCTCGACGGGACTCATCGGCGTACGGCTGCCGATGGACAGGCTGCTCACCGGAATCGAGACGGCCGCCGCCCAGCTCTCCCCGGACGGCGGCGAGCGGGCGGCCGTCGCCATCAAGACCACCGACAGCGTGCACAAGACGGCCGTGTACGAGGGCGACGGCTGGACGGTCGGCGGCATGGCCAAGGGCGCCGGCATGCTCGCCCCCGGCCTCGCCACCATGCTGGCCGTCCTCACCACCGACGCCGATGTGCCAAGTGCCGTACTGGGGAAGGTACTTCGCGACGCGACCCGGACCACCTTCGACCGGGTCGACTCCGACGGCTGCATGTCCACCAACGACACGGTCCTGCTGCTCGCCTCCGGCGCCACCGAAGTCACCCCGGATCCCGGGGAGTTCGCCGAGGCCGTACGCGCCGTCTGCGCCGACCTCGCCCGGCAGCTCATCGGCGACGCCGAGGGCGCCAGCAAGGACATCCGTATCGAGGTGGTCGGCGCGGACAGCGAGACCGACGCGGTCGAGGTGGGCCGCACGATCGCCCGCAACAACCTCCTCAAGTGCGCCGTCCACGGCGAGGACCCCAACTGGGGGCGGGTGCTGTCCGCGATCGGTACGACCGCCGCCGTCTTCGACCCCGACCGGCTGAACGTCGCCATCAACGACGTCTGGGTGTGCAAGAGCGGCTCGGTCGGCGACGACCGCGCACTGGTCGACATGAGCGGGCGCGAGGTGCGCATCACCGCCGACCTCGCCGCCGGCACCGAGTCCGCCGTGATCTGGGCCAACGACCTGACCGCCCAGTACGTCCACGAGAACAGCGAGTACTCGTCGTGACCACACTCATAGAGACCGGCGCCGACGCCGGACCCGACAGCCATCTGACCCCGACCGGCCTGGCCGCCGACCGCAGACAGAAGGCGCTGCCCAAGGCCCACGCGCTCGTCGAGGCGCTGCCGTGGATGGCCCGGCACCAGGGCAAGACCATCGTCATCAAGTTCGGCGGCAACGCCATGGTCGACCAGGCACTCAAGGCCGCCTTCGCCCAGGACATCCTGTTCCTGCGGCACGCCGGCCTGAACCCGGTCGTCGTGCACGGCGGCGGCCCGCAGATCAGCGCCCAGCTCGAACGCCTCGGTCTGAAGTCCCACTTCACCGGCGGGCTGCGGGTCACCACCGACGAGACCATGGACGTCGTCCGGATGGTCCTCGCCGGCCAGGTGCAGCGCGAACTGGTGGGACTGCTCAACGAGCACGGGCCGCACGCCGTCGGCATGACCGGCGAGGACGCCCGGCTGATGACCGCCGTGAAGTGCTACGCCGACGTCGACGGCAAACCGGTCGACATCGGCCGCGTCGGCGAGGTCGCCACCGTCGACGCCGGCGTGGTCCAGGCCCTCATCGACAACGGGCGCATCCCCGTCATCTCCTCCATCGCCCGCAGCTCCGACGCCAAGGACGCGGCCGGGGGCGGTGTCTTCAACGTCAACGCGGACACGGCCGCCGCCGCGCTGGCCGCCGCGCTCGGCGCCGAGATGCTGCTCATCCTCACCGACGTCGAGGGCCTCTACGCCGACTGGCCGCACAGCGAGGAGGTCATCCCGAGGCTCAGCGCGAGCGAACTGCGCGATCTGCTGCCGGGCCTGGCCAGCGGCATGATCCCCAAGATGGAGGGCTGCCTGCACGCCGTCAGCAACGGGGTGCGCACCGCCCGCGTCATCGACGGCCGGGTCAAGCACTCGATCCTGCTGGAGATCTTCACCAACGAGGGCATCGGCACGATGGTCGTGCCGGACGAGACCCGGACCACGAGCCGAATGGAGGCGGCCGCATGAGCGGCGATACGAACGGCGACACGCACGGCGATACGAAGACCGGTACGAAGACCGGTACGAGCGGGACCGGACGCGGGGCGTACGGCGGTGACCTCACCCGCCGCTGGCAGGGCGCCATGATGGACAACTTCGGCACCCCCCGCCTGCAGTTGGCGCGCGGCGCGGGCACCCGGGTGTGGGACACGGACGGCAACGAGTACCTGGACCTCCTGGCCGGCATCGCGGTGAACTCCCTGGGCCACGCGCACCCCGCGATCCTGCGGGCGATCACCGAACAGGCGGCGTCCCTCGGCCACATCTCCAACTTCTTCATGGCGGAACCGACGGTGGCCCTGGCGGAACGCCTGCTGGAGCTGTCCGGCCGCGCGGGCCGCGTGTACTTCTCCAACTCCGGTGCCGAGGCCAACGAGGCCGCCTTCAAGATCGGCCGCCGTACGGGCCGTCCGCACATGGTCTCCACGCTGGGCGGCTTCCACGGCCGCACGATGGGCGCCCTGTCCCTGACCGGCCAGCCCGCCAAGCGCACCCCGTTCGCCCCGCTCCCGGGCCCGGTCGACTTCGTCCCGTACGGCGATGTGGAGGCCCTGCGCGCGACGGTCACCGAGGACACCGCGTTGCTGGTCCTGGAGCCGATCCAGGGCGAGAACGGTGTGGTGACACCGCCCCCCGGCTATCTGCGGGCGGCCCGGGAGATCACCGAGGCCACCGGGACCCTCCTGGTCCTGGACGAGGTCCAGACCGGCATCGGCCGCACCGGCCACTGGTTCGCGGCGCAGGCGGAGGGCGTCGAGGCGGATGTGACGACGCTGGCCAAGGGCCTGGGCGGCGGCCTGCCCATCGGCGCGACACTGGCCCACGGCCGGGCCGCGGACCTGCTGACCCCCGGCTCCCACGGCTCCACGTTCAGCGGCAACCCGGTCGTCTGCGCGGCGGCCCTCGCGGTCCTGGACACGATCGAGACCGACGGCCTCCTGGCCCAGGTGAAACACGTGGGCGAACACCTGCGCACAGGCATCGAGTCCCTGTCCCACCCCTTGATCACCGAAGTCCGAGGCACGGGCCTCCTGCTGGGCATAGCCCTACGGGAACCCATGGCGGCCGAAATTCAACACACGGCCCAACAAGCGGGCTTCCTCCTCAACGCGGCCACCCCGAACGTAATCCGCCTGGCCCCACCCCTGATCCTCTCGCCCGAGGACGCGGACCTGTTCCTGACCCAACTCCCATCGATCCTGAACGAAGCACTGACGACCCGCCCCTAGCCGACCACTGGACGGCGGCGCAGCCGCCTCTCAGGGGCGCGGGGAACCGCGCGACCAGCCCCAACGCACCCGCACCCGCCCACGAACCAGAACCCCCGAGCTCGTAGGCACCCAAAAACGACGGCGGGGCTCCAAGGACCACCCATGGAGCCCCGCCGCCGTCATGACCTCACACCACCTTCAGTGAACCCCCACCACCTCCGGCGTCTCCTCCTCCGCCGCAACCGGCGGAGCCTCCCCCTTACCGGCCCCCTTCATCAGGAACAGAGCCAGCACAGCCGCCCCCACAACCCCGGCCGCCCCGACCGTGAAGCTGCTGGACACCGCCCCGGTGAACGCGTCCAGCACAGAGTCCAGCAGCCCGTCATCCCCCGTACGCGAGGCCACAGCCAGCCCCTCCCCGATGGACTCCCGCGCGGCGGCCGGCGCCGAGGAAGGCATCCCGGACGAGTACGTGCTGGACAACACCGCACCCAGCACAGCCACACCGAACGCGGCCCCCGCCTGCTGGATCGTGTCGTTGAGGGCCGACCCCACCCCCGCGTGCTCCTCCGGCACCGCACTCATCAGCGCGGCGATGGCGGCAGGCATCGCCAGACCCGCACCCGCGCCCATCAGCGTCATCGCCACCGCCAGCGTCCCGAAGCCGTCCCCCGTGGACAGCGTCGACAGCGTGGCGAACCCGCCCGCGATGACCAGGAGCCCGCTGACGGCGAGCGCCCGGTTGCCGATCTTCTTGGCCAGCGCGGCGCCGACCCCGTTGAAGACGAGGGAGGCGACGGCGGCCGGCATGAAGGCCAGACCCGTCTCGGTGGGGGAGTAGCCCATGACGAACTGGAGGTACTGCGTGAGGACCAGCATCAGACCGCCGTTGGCGAACGTCAGCAGGACCAGCGAGAAGCTCGCCCCGGTGAACACCCGGTTCTTGAACAGCGAGATGGGGATCATCGGCGAGTCGATCCGGGTCTCCCAGATCCCGAAACCGACCAGCGCCAGCACGCTCACGACGGCCGCCGCCAGGGTGCTCGGGTGGGTGAGGCCGTCCTTCGGCCACTCGTTGATCGTCCAGACGAGCGCGGTCATCCCGATCACCGACAGCACGGTGCCCACCGGGTCGGGCTTGCGCCACGGCCCCTTGGACTCCGGCATCAGCACCAGCGCCGAGACGATCGCGAGCAGGGCGATCGGGATGTTGATGAGGAAGACCGCACCCCACCAGAAGTGGGCGATGAGCACACCGCCGAACACGGGCCCGCCGACCAGACCGATCATGGCCACCGCGCTCCACGCGCCGATCGCCTTGGGCCGCTCCTCCTCGTCGAAGACGGTGATGAGGATCGACAGCGTGCTGGGCATCAGCAGAGCGCCGCCGATACCCATCAGGACCCGGGCGAGGATCAGCGTCTCCGCGCTTCCGGCCCAGGTGGCGAGCACCGAAGCGGCCCCGAAGACCGTCAGGCCGATGATCATGACCTTGCGGCGGCCGTACCGGTCGGACAGGCTTCCCGCGGTCAGCAGCAGACCGGCGAAGACCAGCATGTACGACTCCAGGATCCACTGGATGTCCTGGGCGCTCGCATCGAGGTCCTCCGCGATCGGCGGCACCGCCACCGTCAGCACCATGTTGTCGATGACCAGCACCAGAGTGCTGAGGCACAACACGATCAGGATCAGCCAGCGGCGTGGGTGACGTTCCTTGACGTCGACTTCCATGACGAAACCTTTCGAACAGAGATGTGGGGCTGCTCCGGAGCTCAATAAAACCAGCAACGCGGTTTGTTATCCAGTCGATTTCGCGCCGCGCCACC
Organism: Streptomyces sp. NPDC001868; assembly: GCF_040297125.1. Lineage (NCBI taxonomy): Bacteria > Bacillati > Actinomycetota > Actinomycetes > Kitasatosporales > Streptomycetaceae > Streptomyces > Streptomyces sp. NPDC001868. Next base: position 44,539 of record NZ_JBEOYO010000060.1, read on the forward strand.
CCCGACGGATTCCCGTGCGGTGTGCCACTGGTCGAACACTGTACGGAGAGCGTACGCTGTGCGCAATCCCGTACGACGTTTCGTCGGGTCGATAGGCTGACGTGAAAGACGAGGAGGAGGCCGCATGCCCGAGAAGCAGTCCGAGAAGCAGTCCGGGAACCAGGTGATCCAGTCCGTGTGGACCCGCCCGCAGCGCCAGAAGCGCGAACAGCCCGTGCTGAGCCGGGACGTCATCGTGGCGGAGGCCGTGAGGCTGCTGGACGAGGAGGGTGCCGCCGCGCTGAGCATGCGCCGCCTCGGCACCCGGCTGAACGCGGGCGCGACCTCGATGTACTCGTACGTGGCGAGCAAGGACGAACTGATCGAGCTGGTCGTCGACCACATCTACGGCGAGATGGAGGTGCCGGGCCCGGACGCCGCCGCCGACTGGCGGGCGGCGGCGGCCCGTTGTGCACACGGTGTTCGCTCGACGATCTTGCGTCACCCCTGGATCGCCCCGATGCTGGGCGAGGTGGGTGTCTCCCTGGGGCCGAACTCGATGCGGCTCACGGAGAGCATGCTCGCCATGCTGGAGGAGGCGGGCTTCGACCTGGAGCAGGCCGACCACGTGGTGCGGATCCTCTTCGCGTACGTGCTCGGCATGACCACCAGTGAGGCCGCCTGGCTCACGATGCTCGCCCGCAGCGGGCAAAGTCAGGAGGACTGGACGCGCAAGGTGTGGCCGGCCGTCGAACAGGCCACCCGCGACTATCCGCACCTCCGCCGGCGCTACTCCGCGCAGGCCGGCGGCCGTTCGTCCGAGGTGCTCGTGGACAACTTCGGCCACGGACTCGACTGGGTCCTCGACGGTCTCCAGGCCCGCCTCGGCCGGGGCTCCGCACAGGGCTGAGTCCAGGCCCGGCCCGCGCTCACGGCAAACCGTCCACGGCGATCAGTACCGGCCGTGGGCGGTTTTCCTTGGCCGGTAATGAACGCCGTACGGACTTGCGCACACTGTGCGCACTCCGTACAGTGTTCCTCGTACCGCACAACGTGTGGTCGGGCAGGCCCCGCCATCGGTATCCCAACCCCCCAAAGGACACGCCATGTCGAAGAAGACGCAGGGTTCGCAGTGGAACGACCTCCGCACCTGGATCGCGACCGGCAGCTGGGAGGCCAGTGACAGCTGGGGCCTGACCGGGACCTGGACGATGGACGGCGCCTCCGGCACCTGGGACACCTTCGGCAGGACGAATCCGCCGCCGGCCCCCGGGCCCGCCGCGGCCCAGGAGCCCACCGCGGCCCCCGCCCCCGAGGCGGACGTCATCGAACTCGCCACCGGCCGCCGGATCGACCTCGGCCACTGGCAGCACCGCCTCGACGAGCTGCGGGAGACGCACGACGTCCCCGGCGCGACCCTCGCCTTCGTGATCGACGACGAGGTCCAGGAGCTGGCCAGCGGTGTCCTCAACCGGCAGACCGAGGTGGAGGCCACCACCGACTCCGTCTTCCAGCTCGGCTCGATCGCCAAGGTCTACACGGCCGCCCTGATCATGCAGCTCGCCGAGTCCGGCGACCTCGACCTGGACGCCCCGGTGATCACCGTCCTGCCGGAGTTCGCGACCATCGACCCCGAGGCCACGAAGGTCATCACCACCCGGATGCTCCTGTCCCACACCAGCGGCCTGACCTGCGACTTCCACCTTGACACCGGGCGCGGCGACGACAGCCTGGCCAAGTACGTCGAGGCCGCCAAGGGCGTGGCGATGGACTGTCCGCCGGGCACGGCGGTGTCGTACAGCGGCATCGGGTACGTGGTGCTCGGCCGCATCGTCGAGGTGTTGACCGGCACCACCTGGGACCAGGCCCTCAAGGACCGGCTGCTCACCCCGCTCGGCCTCACCCACACCATGACGCTCCCCGAGGAGGTCCTGCCGTTCCGCGCGGCGATGGGGCATCTCACCGGGCCGGAGGGTGAGCAGATGCTCGCTCCGGCCTGGGACCTGATGCCGCGCGCCGCGGGCCCGGCCGCCCGGGTCTGCGCCACCGCCGGTGACCTGGTCCGCTTCGCCAGGCTGCACCTCGGCGGCGGCAAGGCGGCCGACGGCACCCCGCTCCTCGGCCCCGACTCGGTCGCCGCGATGCAGCACCGCGAGACGGACGTGCCCGACAAGTGGACCGTGAGCGCCGACGGCTGGGGCCTCGGCTGGACCCTCTACGACTGGGACGGCGTCCCCGGCTTCGGCCACGACGGCGCCTCCATCGGCCAGTACGCCTACCTCCGGGTGGTGCCGGGCGCCGGCGTGGCCGTCGCACTCCTGACCAACGGCGGCGGCTCCCGCCTCCTCTACGCGGACCTCATGCGCGAACTGCTCGCCGACCTGGCCGACGTCACGATGCCCGCCCCCTTCGCCCCCGCCGAACAGCCGCCCACCGTCGACATCACCCCCTGGGCCGGCACCTACAAGCGCGAGGGCGTCCTCATCACCGTCTCCGAGAAGGACGGCAAGCCCCACCTCGTCTACGCCTTCGTCGACGGCATGGCCGGCTACTCCCCGGACCTCGAAATGGAACTCGTCCCCCTCTCCGACACGGTCTTCGCCGGCTCCGGCGGCGGCGCCTCCTTCACCGAAGACTGGATGCCGGTCGTCTTCACCACCACCCCCGACGGCACCAAGTACGCCTACATCGGCATGAGGGCGGCCCCGAAGACGGCGTAAGCGGTCTTTCTGGGGCCTGGGCCTGGGCCTGAGGCCTGGGGAAGACCTGGGGAATGCCTGGGGAAGGCAGGGGGCGCAGCCCCCGCTTTCCCCAGGGGCGCGGGGAACTGCGCGACCAGCCACGACGCACCCGCACCCGCCGAACAATCCGAACCCCCCGAGCTCAGAGGCGCACACACGAACGCCGGCCCCTCCCCAAGGGGCCGGCGTTCACGCGTACACCCCACCCTCAAGCGGAGCGCTCCGGTTCTGCGACCGGCCGATGCGACCGAATCCGGAACCGCTTCAGCAACGGCATCTCCACGAACGTGTAGGACAGCCACCCCGCCAGCACCGACAACGCCAGCACGAACGGCAGCAGAGCGAAGAACGCCCCCGTACCGAGCTGCGCGAAGTCACTGTCGAGCAGGTACCAGACGGTGACCTGCATGACGACCAGGTGCCACAGGAAGATCCCGCAGGAGTTCCGCCCGAGCCACACGATCGTCGGCCGAGACAGCAACCGCTCGGGCCCACTGCCCTGCGCCAGCAGCAACGGCGCCGCGAGCCCGACCGCGATCACCAGATGACAGACGTACTTGATCGCGGCCTCGTCCTTGGTGAGCGAGATCGACGCGATGCTCCCCGCCCACTCGGTGTTGGCCAGCGCGTACGCCACCGCCGCCGCCCCCCAGAAGGCCCACGGACGGCTGCGGACGAACTCCACGAAGGCGAGCCGCTGCCCGGTGCGCGCCTTCGCGGCGACCAGGGCGAGCAGCATGCCGGCCGCCAGGAACCCGAGGTAGCCGCGCAGCCACCAGAGCGACGGCGGGCCCAGCGGGCTCGACGGGCTCGTCGCGACCAGCCAGGTGAAGTCGGCCACGATCACGGTGGTGAGCAACGCCCCGGCGACCTTCAGGCTCTTGGTCGCCCGCAGCGCCTTGTGCAGCACGAACGCCACGACGGGCAGCGCGATGTAGTAGTGCACCTCGGTGGCGAGGCTCCAGGTCTGCGCCCAGTTGGTCATGCCCGGATCGGTGCGCAGGTCCGCCCAGTTCTGCACATGCTGCACGGTCAGCAGCCGCAGGGTGCGCCAGCCGTCGCCGAGCTGCTCCCGGTTGAACACCAGCAGTGTGGTGATCATGAACAGCCAGTAGGCCGGGAAGATCCGCAGGACGCGGTGCCAGTAGTAGTGCAGGGTGTTCGGCGCCTTGCGGCCGCCGAGCGCCGCGTCGGCCCAGGGCCGGTAGAGCAGATAGCCGCTGATGATCAGGAAGATCGGGATGGCCACCAGGAAGCCCGTCATCACCGGGGCGAACGGGCCCGGCTTGCCGGTCTTGTCGATGAGCGCCCCGGTCCACTGGGCGAGGTGGGCGACGAGCACCATCAGCGTGGCGACCGCGCGCAGGCCGTCCACCGCGGGCTCGAAGACCCGTTCGGCCCGTACGGGGGATGCCCCGCCGGCCATGGCGCTCGCCGGCGGGGCCGGGCGAGGTCTGTCCAGGGAAGTTGTCACGGCGAAGGGCCTCTCGTCTCGGTGGGCGGTGCGGAAGATGCCCGGACGCTAACAAACCACTCACGCGGTTTTCCAGATTGGCGAAAAGTGGTCGTTCGCCTTCCGCTCGCAGGCATCACGGCCCCTCAGGGTTCCTGGCCTGCTCGTCTGCGGCGCACGCAACTGCCCTGCCCTGCCTGGGTGTTCCCCGATGTTCAAGTGTCCATTTCGCTCAGCCCGCCAATATGACTAAACCGCTCTCGCGGTTTGTTACGGTGGGCGGGTTTCCACGTTTGCCAGAGCCCCACCCAGCGAACCCGACGGGAGTCCCCTTCGCCGTGGCTACGTTCCTCTCAAAACTTGGCCGACTCGCCTTCCGACGGCGAGGCCGGACGACACTGTTGTGGCTGCTGATCCTGTTCGGCGTGGGCTATGCCGCCTCCGCCGCGCCGGCTCCGCCCGCCGACACCTTCTCGATGCCGGGCACCGAGTCGCAGAAGGCCTTCGACCTGCTCAAGGAGCGCTTCCCGGACGCGAGCGCGGACGGTGCCACCGCCCGTGTGGTCGTCCGCGCCCCCGAGGGCAAGGTCTCCGACCCCGACCAGAAGGCCAAGGTCGAGCAGCTCCTCGCCGACCTGGCCGACGCGCCCCTCGTGAAGGGCGTCGCCGACCCCTACCAGGCGGGCGCCGTCAGCAAGGACGGCACCACCGCCTACGCGACCGTCCTCTACGAGGTCGCCGCCACCGAGCTCACCGACAAGGCGAAGGACGCCCTCACCGAGGCCACGGCCGACGCCCGTAAAAGCGGACTGACCGTCGAGGCGGGCGGTGACGCCGTCGCGGTGGAGGCCGCCAAGAACAACGCCGAGTCCCTCGGCATCCTGGTCTCCGCCATCGTCCTGCTGGTGACCTTCGGCTCCATGATCGCCGCCGGTATGTCGCTGCTGACCGCCGTCATCGGCGTCGGCGTCGGCATCTGCGGCATCACCGCGCTCGGCAGCACCCTGGGCCTGTCCAGTACGACGTCCACGCTGGCCCTGATGATCGGCCTGGCCGTCGGCATCGACTACGCCCTGTTCATCGTCTCCCGCTACCGCTCCGAGATGGCCGAGGGCCATGGCCGCGAGGAGGCCGTCGGACGCGCCATCGGCACCGCCGGGTCCGCCGTCGTCTTCGCGGGCCTGACCGTCATCGTCGCCCTCGCCGGCCTCGCCGTCGTCGACATCCCGATGCTCACCAAGATGGGACTCGCCGCGGCCGGCACGGTCGCCGTCGCCGTCCTCATCGCGATCACCTTCGTCCCCGCGCTCCTCGCCTACGCCCCGGTCAAGGCGCTGCCCCGCCGCGAGCGCCACCTCTACTCCGGCAAGCCCCTCAGCGCCCGCCGGCAGCGCAAGGCCGCCAAGCGCGCCGCCAAGGCCAAGCCCAACCTCGGCTCCCGCTGGGCCGGCTGGGTGCTGCGCCGCCCGGTCGCCGTCCTGCTCCTCGGTGTCGTCGGCCTCGGCACACTCGCCGTACCCGCCGCGAGCCTGGAACTGGGGCTGCCGGGCGAGGGCACGATGGCCGAGGACACCACCCAGCGCAAGGCCTACGACATGCTGTCGGAGTCCTTCGGCGCCGGATTCAACGGCCCGCTGCTCATCACCGTCGAGGCCAAGGACGCGAAGACGGCCGCCGAACGGGTCGGCAAGGACCTGGCCGAACAGCCCGGTGTCGCCTCCGTCAGCCCCGCCACGGTCAACAAGGCGGGCGACACGGCGATGGTCAACGTCATCCCGACGACCGGCCCGACCGACGAGCGGACCGAGAACCTGGTCCACTCCATCCGCGACACCGCCACCGGGTTCGAGCCGAAGATCGGCGCGACCGTCCTGGTCACCGGCCAGACCGCGCTGTTCATCGACTTCTCCCAGACCCTCGACGACGCGATGGTCCCGTATCTGGGCCTGGTCGTCGGACTCGCCTTCGTCCTGCTCGTCCTCGTCTTCCGCTCGATCCTGGTTCCGCTCAAGGCGGCCCTCGGGTTCCTGCTGTCGGTGACCGCGGCACTCGGTGCTGTCGTGGCCGTCTTCCAGTGGGGCTGGCTCAAGGACGTCTTCGGCATCGACCAGCCCGGGCCGATCATGAGCACGATGCCGATCTTCATGATCGGTGTGGTCTTCGGACTCGCCATGGACTACGAGGTGTTCCTCGTCACCCGGATGCGCGAGGCCTTCGTCCACGGCGAGAGCCCCGGCGACGCGGTCGTCACCGGCTTCCGGCACGGCGGCCGGGTGGTCTCCGCCGCCGCGATCATCATGGCCAGCGTCTTCTCCGGCTTCATCCTCGACGCCAACGACTTCGTCAAGATGATCGGCTTCGGCCTCGCCATCGCCGTCCTCCTCGACGCCTTCGTCGTCCGGATGGCCATCGTGCCCGCCGTCCTCGCCCTCCTCGGCCGCTCGGCCTGGTGGCTGCCCCGCCCGCTGGACGCCGTCCTGCCCGACATGGACGTCGAGGGCGCCAAGCTCGCCACCGGCCGCCGCGCCCACGTCCCGCACCAGCGCACACGCGAACCGTCCCTCGTGGACTGACCCCCCACCCCACGGCCGGCCCGGCGACGCACCACCATCGCCGGGCCGTTCCGTGGGTTCCCCCGCGCCCCTTCAAAGCACGGGTCGCACCCGAGCTTTTAAGGGGCGCGGGGAACTGCGCGACCAGCCCCCACCGGGCCCGCACCCGACGACGAACCCATCGGACCGGGCCCACCACAGCCATCGGGTACTTTGATCCGAGGCCCAGCCGCGCAGCGCCACCGCGGCCAATGTGGCGTCTTCCTCACCGGCGGACCCTCGTCATCGTGAGAGCAAAGTTCCTTACCGGTCACCCGGTGCCACAGGCAGGAAACGCGCTCTCCCTACCTTCGGGACTCATCACCCCTCATACCGCATCGCAACACCTGAGCCCGGAGAACGTGGAGGCGTCATGACAGCCCCGAGCACTGCCCCCGCATCGAGCAGGGGAGGCCGCTGGATCGAGCACTGGGATCCGGAGAACGAGGCCTTCTGGAACGAGACCGGTGAGAAGGTCGCCCGCCGCAACCTTCTCTTCTCGGTACTCTCGGAGCACATCGGCTTCTCCATCTGGACCGTCTGGTCGGTGATGGTGCTCTTCATGGGCCCCGAGTACGGGCTCACCCCGGCCGACAAGTTCTTCCTCGTCTCGATGGCCACCCTGGTCGGCGCCATCGTCCGCATCCCGTACACCTTCGCGGTGGCGATCTTCGGCGGACGCAACTGGACGATCGTCTCGGCGAGCCTGCTGCTGATCCCGACCGTCGCGGCCTTCGTCGTGATGGAGCCGGGGACCTCGTTCAACACGTTCCTGATCTGCGCGATGCTCGCCGGTATCGGCGGCGGCAACTTCGCCTCCTCCATGACGAACATCAACGCCTTCTTCCCGCTGCGGAAGAAGGGCTGGGCGCTCGGCCTCAACGCGGGCGGCGGCAACATCGGTGTCCCGGTCGTGCAGCTCATCGGTCTCGCCGTCATCGGCGCCTCCGGCGGTCCCCGCGTCCTGCTCGGGATCTACATCCCCTTCATCGTCATCGCCGCGGTCCTCGCCGCCGTCTACATGGACAACATCGCGTCCGTGAAGAACGACACCGGTGCCGCGAAGGACGCCGTGAAGGAGGCCCACACCTGGATCATGTCCTTCCTCTACATCGGCACCTTCGGCTCCTTCATCGGCTACAGCTTCGCCTTCGGCCTCGTCCTGCAGACCCAGTTCGGCCGTACGCCCCTGGAGTCCGCCTACGTCACCTTCATCGGCCCGCTGCTCGGCTCGCTGATCCGGCCTTTCGGCGGCGCGCTCGCCGACAAGTACGGCGGCGCCAAGATCACCCTGTGGAACTACGTCGGCATGGCCGCCGCCACCGGGATCATCGTCATCGCCTCCATGCAGAAGTCGCTGCCGCTCTTCACCACCGCGTTCATCGCGCTCTTCGTCCTCAGCGGCCTCGGCAACGGCTCCACCTTCAAGATGATCCCGGGCATCTTCCAGGCCAAGGCCCTCGCCAAGGGCCTGGAGGGCGAGGAGGCCGCGGCCTACGGACGCCGTCTCTCCGGCGCCTCCATGGGCATCATCGGCGCGGTGGGCGCGCTCGGCGGCCTCGGCATCAACCTGGCCTTCCGCCAGTCCTTCCTGACGGTCGGCTCCGGCACCGGCGCCTTCGTCACCTTCCTCGCCTTCTACGGCCTCTGCTTCGCGGTGACCTGGGCCGTATACCTTCGCCGCCAGGCCTCGAACGCCTCTGCGGCGACGGCCACCACTGAGGCGAAGCCGCAGCTCAGCTACGCCGAGGTGTGACATCACCCATGCCGTGACACGTGCGACGTAACACCGCCGACATCAACCCGAACCGAGCCTGTCACGCGCCGTTGACAGGCTCGTTCGGCATGTGGGCCCACCAATCGGTGCGCCCACCGAGTGCAACGACTCGACTGCGGGACGAGAGCCATGTACGACGAACAGCAGTCACCCGGGCGATCAGATCGAGCCGATCGAGCCGATCGACCAGACAGGACGCATCTGATGGATCGGACGGATCGGGCAGCACAGACGGAACACGGGCCGCTCGCCGGGTTCACCGTGGGGGTCACGGCCGCCCGCCGGGCCGACGAGCTCGGGGCGCTCCTCCAGCGCCGGGGAGCCTCGGTCCTCCACGCGCCCGCCCTGCGCATCGTGCCGCTCTCCGACGACAGCGAACTGCTCGCCGCGACCAAGGACCTGCTCGACCAGGCACCGGACATCGTGGTGGCGACGACCGCCATCGGTTTCCGCGGCTGGATCGAGGCGGCGGACGGCTGGGGCCTGGGCGAGGCCCTCCTCGACCGGCTGCGGGGCGTCGAGGTCCTGGCCCGAGGACCGAAGGTGAAGGGCGCGATCCGGGCCGCCGGACTCACGGAGGAGTGGTCCCCCTCCTCCGAGTCCATGGCCGAGGTGCTCGACCGGCTGCTGGAGCACGGCGTCGAGGGCCGCCGTGTGGCCATCCAGCTCCACGGCGAACCGCTCCCCGGCTTCGTGGAGTCGCTTCGTGCGGCGGGGGCGGAGGTCGTGGGCGTCCCCGTCTACCGCTGGATGCCCCCCGAGGACATCACCCCCGTGGACCGACTCCTCGACTCCACCGTCGCCCGGGGCGTCGACGCCCTCACCTTCACGAGCGCCCCGGCGGCGGCGTCCCTGCTCTCCCGCGCCCAGGACCGGGGCCTGCTCCCGGAGCTGCTGAACGCGCTGAACCACGACGTCCTGCCCGCCTGTGTGGGCCCGGTGACAGCCCTCCCGCTCCAGGCGCACGGCGTGGACACGGTCCAGCCCGAACGCTTCCGCCTGGGCCCCCTCGTCCAGCTCCTCTGCCAGGAACTCCCCGGCCGCGCCCGCACGCTCCCCATCGCCGGCCACCGCGTGGAGATCCGTGGCCACGCGGTCCTCGTCGACGGCGCCCTCCGCCCCGTCCCCCCGGCCGGCATGTCCCTCCTCCGCGCCCTCTGCCGCCGCCCCGGCTGGGTGGTCCCCCGCTCCGACCTCCTCCGCGCCCTCCCCGGCGCCGGCCGAGACGAACACGCCGTAGAAACAGCCATGGCCCGCCTCCGCACCTCCCTCGGCACCCCCAAGCTGATCCAAACCGTGGTCAAACGCGGCTACCGCCTGGCCCTGGACCCGGCGGCGGACACGAAGTACGACGCGTGAGGACCGTTCGTCCGCGGCTGAGTGGGGGCTGGTCGCGCAGTTCCCCGCGCCCTGAAGGCAACGGCCCCTGCGGGCCGTTGAAAAAGCACGGGGCGCAGCCCCTGCTTTTTCAGGGGCGCGGGGAACTGCGCG
>NZ_JBEOYO010000061.1:0-53068 GCF_040297125.1 Streptomyces sp. NPDC001868
TCCGCACCGCTTCCCGACGCCGCCGTGCTCCAGGCGTCAGCCCGCCCCCATCCGCGTATCTCACACGCCACGGACTACCGACAACACCACACCCACATCAGCAAGTTCAGCAAACATCACCCCTAACGAGCCGAGATCAGTAAGTGAGGGTTTGATTCCCGGTTGTCCGTTTCATTTGGCTTAACTGTCGCGCCAGTTCGGGGTGGACTCGTGGGTGAGGCGGCGGGTCATGAGGTTGATGCCGGCCAGTTGGATCATGGCGGCTGAGCGGTGGGGGTGGGTTTCGTAGTCGCGGGCCAGGCGGCGGCGGTGCATGAGCCGGCCGAGGGTCCGTTCGATGACCCAGCGGCGGGGCTGGACGTGGAAGCCGCGGGTTGTGGGGTCGCGCTGGACTATCTCGAGGTCGATGCCGAGCTGGGCGGCGTGTTCCACCGCTTTGGTCTTGTAGCCGTTGTCGGCCCAGGCTTTGGTGATGGTGGGGTGGTGTTCGGCGATCTCGGTGAGGAGTTGGGTGCCGGCGGCGGAGTCGTGGACGCTTGCGGCGGTGACAGCGACGGCAAGGACGAGACCGAGTGTGTCGGTGACGATGTGGCGTTTGCGGCCGATGATCTTCTTGGCCGGGTCGATGCCTTGGCTGGTCAGGGGGACGGTGGCGGAGGTTTTGATGCTCTGGCTGTCGATCAGGCAGGCGCTGGGCTCGCTGGTGCGGCCTTCGGCCTGGCGGACTTTGCCGCGTAACAGTCAGGTCAGTTGGCCGAGGATGCCGTCGGCTTGCCAGTGGGCGAAGTAGCCGTAGACGGTCTGGTGGGGCGGGAAGTCGTGGGGCAGGTAGCGCCAGGGAATGCCGGTGCGGTCGACGTAGAGGATGGCGTTCATCAGCGTGCGCAGGTCGTGGGTGGGTTTGCGGATGCCGTCGCGGGCCTGTCGCCAGGCTTCGAGGGTGGGGCGGATGAGTTCCCAGCGGGCGTCGGACAGGTCGCTGGGGTAGGGCCGGGAAAGCTGCATGGTGCCTGGGTATCGGGGGCTGGCCGGACTGTGCAGGGCGTGTGCGGGAGCGTTGGGTGTACCGGGGCGTGCGTCCTCCCTCTCGGGTGAACCGGTAGGTTTCTGAATGAGACAGGAGCTTTGGTAAGGAACCCGGCGCATAACTGGTCTGCTGATTGCTGCAGAAGCCGCATTTCCGGCGGATCGCTTGGTTCGGCGCTTGCGCCTGGTCGCTGAAAATTGCGATGAACCGCCCAGGCGTATCAAACCCTCACTAAAGCCTGCCTTCGGCAAGCGGCGCCGTAGGTGGCCAATGTGATCCTCCGGACCGGGCTCGTCACGACCCTGCGCGTGCGACGTTGACCGAGTCGCTACTGGCCGGACCCAAGGCACGGTTTCGTCAGCGCTGAGCATGACAAGCTTGACGGCTTGCGACCAGGAGTATCTGGCGCTGGGTCCGAATCGGGCGATCCAGCCAGAGCTGACGGTCTCTGGAGCGACTGAAGCGACCAACAGCTCGAGTCCCCTAACAGCAGCTCCATACCGAAGGGTGTTGTCGGATGCAGAGTCGCTTCAGTCGCTTCAGTCGCTCGGGTCGCTCCTGGCCGCGATGGCACAGCGACTGAAAGAGCAGCTACTCAGCCAGCACACAGTCGCTGAGTAGCTGAAGGACGTTAGCGCAGGTCAACGGGTTGCAACGATGCGTACAGCGACCGAAGCGACTCAAAGTCGGAGTATATGAAGCCGTTGGGGTGTGTGCGTGTGCGTCATATATAGGAAGCTTCAGTCGCTTCAGTCGCTGTTCGGGAGTCCGGATGGCATCTGAACTGGGATCTTCTCAAAGCGGTTGCGCAGCTACCGAACCATCCTCAGTCGCTGCCGGGCGTGTTCGGTAGCTACGGTGCCGTGCTGGGTCGCATCTCGACACGGCATTCGGGTTCCTTCGCTTGTACTCCACAACCGCACGGGCCACATTCGCTACGCTGTGTCCGTCGTTGAGTCGCTTCGGTCGCTGATAGGGGGTGCGTATGCCTGCTGAGCTGCGTCTTTTCGACAGCGACTCACGACAGCCCGCCCCCGAGTCTTCAGCCGCTGTCTCCCTGGCCATCGCCAGCTGGTGCGCCCGCCGCGGCTGGCCCGTGCACCCCCTCGCTGCAAGCCGCAAGACGCCAGCCGCGAACTGCTCCGCATGCCGCTCGACCCCGCACCCGCCCGTCGGGTGCCCGTGCCTTCCCGCAGGGCGCTGGTGCCACGGCTTTCACGCCGCCACCCTCGACCAACGCCGTATCGCCGAATGGTGGGGCGACCACCCAGAATTTGGTGTCGGTGTCGCCTGCGGCCCGGCCAGCCTCGTCGTCATCGACATCGATGCCCACCCCACCCAGCCGCCCACTCGCGACCGGGTACTGCCCGGCATCCCGATCGGCGACCACGTCGACCTCACCGGCCTGGCCAACGGATTCCACACGCTGGCCGTCCTGGCCGCCCTACGCGGCCAGCGCAGCCCCGCAGAGGACGACACCACGCTGCGCGTCCGCACACCCTCAGGGGGCCTCCACGTCTGGTACCGGACCGCGGACAACCGCCGCTGGCGCTGCTCGTCAGGCTCCAGCCAAGGCGCGGCCCTGGCCTGGCAGGTTGATGTCCGGGCCCACGGCGGCTACATCGTCGCCCCGGGCACCACCACCCGCGACGGCACCTACACTCCGCTCGACGACGTTCGTGAACCCGCCGCGCTGCCATCCTGGCTGGCTCAGGAACTCGAACGCACCGGACATCTGCCCGCCCCGAGCATGCACGCCCCTCGACTGGTCCCGCCCCGCGCGCAGCAGGCGGTCCTCGCCGCAGGCGGCGGCCGCGACCGCACCGAGCGCCTGCTCGCCTCCGTTCTTGCCCCTGTCGAGGAGTGCGGCCAAGTCACCGAAGGCGCCGGGTTCTCCGACACGCTCAACCGTGCCGCCTACACCCTGGGAGGCCTCGTCGCCGCAGGCCGGCTCACCGAGGAAGAAGCCGAACTCGCCCTTACTGAGACCGCGGCTGCAGCCCGCCCGGGCCAGGAGCGGCGTGCCGCGCAGATCATCCGCAGCGGCCTGGCCGCCGGCCGCCAACACCCCCTCCACCTGCGAAGGGGTCCCCGATGAACGCACCAGACCACGAGACAGCGGCCCTCTTCGAGTTCGACGCCGAAGCCGTCGCCGCGGAGATCCGCCAGCAGACCCACACCGCCCCAGCCACCACCGTCGCCCTGCCCGCCCAGACAGACGTCTCCCGCGCGGCAGCCGGAGAAGCAACCTCGGCAGGCCTGTTGCCCGACACCCTGACCGATCGCGGCAACGCCAAGCTGTTCGTCAAGCTGTACGCCAACGACTACCGGCACGTCCCCGGGATGGGCTGGTACCGGTGGGACACCACCCGATGGCAGATCGACGAGGACGACACTGTCCTGTGGGCCGCCGGAGACCTCGCCGAGGCCATCGCCGGCCACGACCCGCGCGGCCTGTTCACCGCCCAGTCATTGCACGCCCACCGACGGCGCGCACTGTCCACCACGGGCATGAACGCCATGCTCTCGCAGGCCAAGTCCGCTCCCGGAATGGTTCTCAACGCCGCCCTGCTGGACGCCGACCCCTACGCGCTGTGCACCCCCGACGGCATCGTCGACCTGCGCACCGGCCTGGTGAAGACCCCGGATCCGAACAAGGACTTCCACTCCCGCTCCACCACCGTCGGCCCCAAAACCATGCCCACCCCCCGCTGGGAACGCTTCCTGACCGACACCTTCGGCGCAGACCCGGAAGACCAGCAGATGATCAGGTACCTGCAGCTGCTGCTCGGCTACTCCGTCACCGGCGACGTCGGCGGCCAGGTCCTGCCCTTCCTGTTCGGCTCCGGCAAGAACGGCAAGTCTGTCCTACTGGACGTCCTGATGAAACTCCTCGGCGACTACGCGGACGCGGCCCCGCCCGGCTTCCTGATGGCCCGCCCCTTCGAAGGCCACCCCACCGACCTGGCCGAACTCCACGGCCGACGCGTCATCGTCTGCTCCGAGGTCAAGCCAGGAGACAAATTCGACGAGGGCCGCGTCAAGTTGCTCACCGGCGGCGACCGCATCAAGGCCCGCCGCATGCGACAGGACTTCTTCGGCTTCAACCCCACCCACAAGCTCTGGCTGCTGGGCAACCACCGGCCCGAAGTCGGCACCGGCGGCTTCGCGTTCTGGCGCCGTATGCGCCTGATCCCCTTCGAACGCGTCGTCCCCGACCACCGCAAGATCGACAACCTGGCCGACCTCCTCGTCACCGAGGAAGGCCCCGGCATCCTCGCCTGGCTCGTCGACGGCGCCCGCCGCTACCTCGCCGGCGACCGCGACCTCACCGGACCCGAACGCGTCCGCATCGCCACCAGCGCCTACGCGGAGACCGAGGACCACACCGGCCGCTTCTACGAAGAATGCTGCACGCTCGGCACCGACCTGCGCGCCGAGCAGACCGCCCTCTACGCCGCCTACCGGGCCTGGTGCCACACTGAGGGGGCACCAGCCATGTCATCGCGCGCGTTCGCCGCCCGCACCCGCGAACTCGTCGGACTGGCCTCGCCCAAGGAGATGATCCTGTCCAACCAGCGCAAGCACTACCCCGGCATCGGACTGCTCACCGACCAGGAGAGGGACCGCACGTGAGTTCCCTGATCACCGAGGACGAGATCAGCCACGAAGCCGACATCGTGTGGCTGGAGGACATCGAGACCCTCGACTACGTACGCCAGAGCCTGGACCGACTGCCCACCCGCAAAGGCCGGCCCGCCTACCACCGCGACGGACGCATGATCGGCTACGCCCTCCTCGGGCCCACCGCCAAGGCCTCCCGCGCCTCCGGCACCTTCCGCCGCCGCGTCTTCTGGCTCCTGCCCCACGACCGCGACAGCCAGCCCACCGGCCTCTACGCCAAGAGCGCCCCCGCCGAAGGCGTCGACCCCCGCACCCTCGAACCCCGCGTCAAGGGGTACAAGACCGAACGCTCCGAAGGCGGACCGCCTTCAACGGCCATGCAGGAACTGGGGATAACGCTCCCGCTGTAAGTGGTGTCAGCGGTCACGCATTTCGGCTCTGTCGGGGATCTTGTGATGCTCCTTCAACGGCAGGGGTGGCGAGTCACTTCGCAGCCCGTTCTGCCGGCACTGACTCAAGGCGGAGAAGTTCTTCGGCGGAACAGTCGGAATCAGGATCTTCTAGGCCACGATGGTCAGGCCGGTCTTGGTTGTTGTGGTGGCGATGGTCTCGAGGACGACCTGGTAGCTGGTCAGCGGCCGCCCCTGCCAGTTCGCGGTGATGTGACAGAACATCCGGTGGTGAAGTAGGCCCGAAGCGCGGTCTCGTCTCTCGAGCGAGCCGTTTCTTCGGGCCTCTTCCCGCACCCGGCGTGCCACTCTCATGGCACCGGGCGCTCCACAAGTCCCGTCTCACTGCCCCTGTTGATCTTCATCCGGTGGTCAGCCAGGGGGAAGGGATGACCGTTCCCCGGTATCGGTAGCGCGTCGTGCGTACCTTGCCGGGATCGAACAGTGTCCGTTCCTCCCCTGCTGGCCACCATCCCCCACCGCAGTAAAGACGGCGGAGATCCTTCCTGTTGATCCGGAGATGCTTGCGACGCAGCCACTTCATGACCTGGCTCCACGTGTACGAACTCAGGTACTGGAAGGTCGCGCTGGACACTCCGGGGCGGAAGTACATGCACCAGCCGAACAGCATCCGGTTGATCTGGATGAGCAGTTCGTCCAGTGGCAGGCCGGTGGCCGTTCTGCGGCGTATCGCCTTGACCTTGCCCATCGCGGCCGTCAGGGCCTTGCGCGAGGGGTAGGTGTAGACGTAGCTGCGGCTGGATCCGCGTTGGCGGTGGCGCTGGATGCGCCATCCGAGGAAGTCCAGCCCCTCGTCGATGTGGGTGATCAGGGTCTTCTCCACGGACAGGCGCAAGCCCATCGTGGACAACACCTCCGCGATCTCCTCGCGCAGAGATTCGGCGTCGTCCTTGGAGCCCTTGACCATCAGGCACCAGTCGTCCGCGTACCGGGTAAGCCGGTAGTTGGGGAGACCTTGACGACGCCGCTTGGTCCGCGCCCAAGGCGTAGACCTCGGGCCCCCCGGAGACTGGGCGATGTGCTCGTCCAGGACCGAGAGAGCCACGTTACTCATCAACGGCGAGAGAATTGAACCCTGTGGGGTACCGGCGCTGGTCTCTCGAAGTACCCGGTCCTCACCGAGGATGCCCGACTTCAAGAACGCCTTCACCAAGATCAGGACACGTTTGTCTCCGACGCGCTTCCGCACCCGGTCCATCAGGGCGGAGTGTGAAATCTCGTCAAAGCAGGCCTTGATGTCGCCCTCCACGATCCACTCATAAGACTTGGACGTGAAGAACCGCACCTCGGCCACCGCGTCATGAGCCCGGCGGTTCGGACGGAACCCGTAGGAACACGGGAGGAAATCCGTCTCGAAGATCGGCTCCAGCACCAGCTTCAAGGATGCCTGCACCACCCGGTCCGCGATCGTGGCGATCCCCAACCGGCGCAGCTTCCCGCCCGCCTTGGGGATCATCCGCTCCCGCACCGGCAGCGGACGGAAACTACGGTCCTTGATGCTCTCCCGCAGTCCGCCGAGGAACTCCTCGACGCCCGTCCGCTCCGCGATGGACGCTGCGGTGCGGCCATCCACCCCGGCGGTCTTCGCACCCTTGTTACCCCGCACCCGATCCCACGCGACCAGAAGGAACGCGGGATCGGAACAGAGGTTGAACAGGTCATCGAACCTGCGATGAGGATCATCACGGGCCCAACGGTGCAGCTTGGTCTGGATCTCCAGTACCCGTCGCTCCGCCACATACGTGACGGCCTCCAGTTCGTCGGTATTCACCGGCGAGGACCTCCTGGTCTTCCAGTGCTTCGGCCACGGACTTGCTGGCCCCCTTCGCCATGTACGCACCTCTCGTAGGCTCGGACTATTACGGGGCCTCCGCCACGTACTGGAGCCGTCAGTCGACAACGGGCCTGCCCACCGGCTGACTGGATGCCAGCCGGGAAGGGCGGTTCCAGCACGCTTCCCACGTTCACCACTTTCCGGTCGACGAGCGAGCCGTCCAGCTCTACCCCGACAGCATCGCCACGCCTACGCCGCAGGCATTCAACGTGGCCTCCTCGCCAGCATCGAGAGACCGGCTTCGAAGTCGCCGCCCGGCAAGCGGACGGCGTGCGCTGCAACCGGCCCAGATCCTCCAGGTTGGAGCCGGTGGAACACTTACGGGACGTCAGGTACTGGTTCCTCTCGTACGGCGTCTCGTCTTGCTTGCCGGACCCGCGCCGTCTGGAAGTGCCGACGCGCTCCGTCGTTGTCAGGGCTGCTCTTACCTCCCCGTGCGTCTCCACGGATCGGCTGCCCTCAGCTTCGCCGGACTACTGCGACAGTCCGGCGGTAGGGGTCTTGCACCTCTACCCGGTAACAGCGGCGCCTCGTGGCGCACCTCTATCTTGTTCCACTTCGAAGTCCCCGTCGGTAGGTGACAGACCGTGATCTCCAGGCCGCTCTCTCGTGCGAAGGTGGCAGGTCCTTTCGGACCTGCCACCGTCCTCACTTCCGGCCCTGTCGACACCTGATGACCGCTGCCGCCCACCGAGCCGAGATGAGCATCCGCTTCGCAATCTGGGAGCAGATCACCGGCGTCGCCGGCCTCGCCATCGCTGCCTGAGCACAGCCCGGAACCGAGCTGCACCACGCCTCGACGCCATCAGACATCTACCCACCCAACAACGTGACAGCGCCCCCGGTCACCTACCAGATGGAGCAACGGTCTGATCGAGTCCTGTACGTCTGGTGCGCCGCGACCCTGTAACGGGTGTCGTACTGGCGGGGATTCACCCCGGGGGTGTAAGGCAGGCGGTCATGCGCGCTAGGTCAAGGGACGTCCCCGCTGCCTTCGCAGCCGATATGACCTGCCGACTGTGCCGGTATTTCGACTTTCAACTCCCCGTCTGTGTGCGGGGATACCTAGGCGCTGAGCATCCTGCTCGCTGAGATGCGGATTGCTGCGGTGGGACACATGCTGATGGTGTAGCCGGTTATACCCGTGCTCTGGATTCGTCCATCAGACTGCTGCAGCGGTTGACCGCGCTGTTCATCTCTCCAGCCGCTCGTGCGGGGTGTACATACCGCGAGGAAGGTGAGCGAGTCATGACCAAGCCACTGATCCGAGAAGTAGGCAACGCGACCCCGGATGACACGAAAGCGCAAGTTCGTGAGAGCCTCACACAGTCTGGCCTTGACTCCTTCGACGCGATCGTCGAGCGACTGGCCGAATCAGTTCCCCGCACCCTGAATGAAGTTCCCGCGACACTGGTCGGAAATCTGGACGGCGGCGTCGTCACGGAGCCGCCTGAGCATCAGATCCCCGAAATGATGGTGGTGATCGACGGAGAGACCAACGAACCCGAAGTGATCAAGCAATTCGATGGGCAGGCACTGTACTGCAGGCCTGGGCTCGACTCCAAGCGAAACGAGGTCCTTTACTGCTTCATTGCGAGCTGAGGGAGGATACCGATGGATCCGCATCTGCTTCCTCTTGTCTTCGTGGCTGTTGCTGCGGCATTCACACTCTCTGCTTCGGCAGGGTTCGGAGGCAGCCTCATTCTCGTTCCCACGCTGGCGCTTGTGCTCGGCACGAAATCTGGGGTGGCGCTGGCGGCACTCCTTCTTGCCGCGAACAATCTGGTGAAGGTCTTCGCATACCGGAAGACGCTCCCCTATCGGAAAGCCGCCGCAATAATCGTTCTGGTCGCGGTGGGGGCTTTTCTGGGGGCCAAGTTGCTGGTTTCTGCGCCCGATCGGGCGGTGACCATCGCGGTCATTGTCAGCTTTGCTGCGGCGTTTCTGGTCGAATCACTCGATCTTACCCGTTGGCGGCGGGCGAGTTCCCCGGTGCTGGCGTTCGCCGCGGGAGCGACATCCGGATTCAGTGGCACTTCCGGCCCTCTGAAGGGGCTTGCTGTCCGCGGGCTTTCCTTGGACCGACTCCACCTCGTCGGCGCACTTTCCTTGGCATCGCTTGTCGGAGATGCCACAAAAACCGCCGTCTGGACGGATGCCGCACTGCTCGGAGGAGGGGACTATCTCATCGCCCTGGTCTGTCTGCCGCTGATGTTCGCGGCAACGTTCCTTGGTAGACGCTTTAACACCAAAATCGGCGAGCGCGGATACACCGGACTCTTCTGGACGGTGATGGTGGGCTACACCGGGCGCCTACTAGCCGGCTTGTGAGTGGAGAGTAGACAGGCGTGATGCACCCTTCAATTATCAACTCCATAGTTGAACGTTCGCAAAAACCCGGAACGAGCTACAGGCGGAGCTTGTCCGAGGATTTGACGGCAGGTGGTGTGAGAGGCCTAATGAATGTAATGGCGGAATGTGATTGTTTATCTGCCCATAATTTCAGTGGATAGTCCGAATCGAAAGGTGGATGGCGCATGTCGAACGAGATCCGCGGCGATGGCCCCGAGTACACGGCGGAGGACGCTGCCCTGGGACATGCCGGAGAGGCTCAGTCGCTTCCCCAGGGAGAACCGAGGGCGCTGGACGAGTCCGCAGACCAGCCCGAGACGCCGACACCCCACCAGCTTGACGCGCGCGAGAGGAGGTTCACCGGACCCCGCAAGCCGATGGGCCCCGCCCAGGGCCAGGCGCCGGAATCCGTCCCCGAAGAGCCGTGACCGATGGCCCTGCCCCTCACACAGGGCCACGTCCCAGCTCGCTAAGGAGCGCTACTGCCATGGCGAATGTCCAACTCATCAGGAACGTCGGCCTCGACGATGCCGCCACCAGCACCCAGACGAGCACCGTCAACGAGCCCACCGTCGCAGCATCCAACAGCAACGTCTTCTACACCTGCAACTGGTCCGCCGCCAGAAGCACCACCGGCGGCAAGGACTGGGAACACGTCGATCCGTTCACCGCCCTGCCCTCGGCTGCCGACGGATTCTGCTGCGACCAGATCGTCGTCTATGAGCCCAGCCGGGACATCTGGATCTGGATCCTCCAGTACATCGCGGTCCCCGGCGGCAACAACGTCTTCCGGATCGCCGTCGCTCCGGGAGCGAACCCGGGCGCGTGGCACTGGTGGGACTTCAGTCCCAGCAACCTCGACTCCTCCTGGACAGACCTGTGGTTCGACTATCCGGACGCGGCCTTCAGCAGCAACCACCTGTACGTCACCTTCAACGTGTTCAACTCCGCCGACCAGTGGAAGCGCGCGGTGGCCTTCAAGCTCCCCCTCGACCCGCTGCGCTCGGGTTCCGGCCTGACGTACCAGTGGTGGTCGACCACGAAGAACGGTTCGCTTCGCCTCACCCAAGGTGCTGCAGGCAGCATGTTCTTCGCCAGCCACAACGGCGGGACGACGCTGCGGGTCCACGGCTGGCCGGACAGCTCGAACACGATAGGTTCGTTCGACGTCCAGATGAGCCCGTGGAGTTCCGGTCCGTACAGTGCACCGGGACCCGACGGCGCGGAGTGGCTCGACCGGGTCGACTCGCGGATCACGGGCGCCTGGGTGAGCGGTACCCGTGCGGGCTTCCTGTGGACCGCAGCACCTATATCCGGTCGACCGAAACCGTATGTGAAGGGCGCGGTCGTCGACGTCACCACTCACCTGCTGGTGGAGCAACCCGACATCTGGAACGCGGACTCTGCCTTCGCCTATCCCGCGGCCTGTCCGAACGCCCAAGGCGTCGTCGGCGTCTCACTGGCCTTCGGCGGAGGGAGCCGGCACCCCTCGCACGTTGTGGGCTTCCGCGACGGCGGTGAGTGGCGACTGGCCATCACCCGAACCGGCACCAACGGACCGAACGGCGGAGCATGGGGCGACTACGTCTCCTGCCGTCGGCACCACCCGAGTTCATCGCAGTGGGTGGCCTCGGGAGTGACTCTGCAAGGCGGTACCGACCGACGCCACGTCGAGCCCCAGTACGTGCACTTCGGCGTCGGCTGACCGCATACGGCTTCCCCGCCGCTCATCGCGAGGAGATTCCGCCAAGCTCCCGGACTGAGCCTCTGGGAGCTTCGGCGTTCGTCCAGCACTCAGCGCCGAAGCATCCGGGAACTGACCATCAGCCCGGCCAACGCGACGAACATCCAGGCTGTCAGGTAAACGAAAGCGGCGGCGGGCGAGAAAACGGTCCACAGAACGCCGGTAACGGTGGACGCGGCCAGGTTCCCGAAGGACTGGATGGCGGCAAGCATGCCGAAGGCGGAGCCGCGCAGGTTCTCGGGAGCGAGGGCCGCAACCGCCGAGTGCTGTGCGGTCTCGACGGCGCCGATGCCGAGGCCAGCCAGAATGAAGGGGACGGTGAGGAACGCGACGGCGGCTGCGTCGACGATGAACAGCCCGTAGGAGAAGGCGAAGCTGGCGACACCGCAGGCCAAGACGACGACCGGCCCGCGTCGGCCGAGCCTGTCGGAGAGCCGGCCTGCGGGAATGGCTACCAGCGAAGCGGTGATGTTGTACGAGACGTAGAGACCGAGCGCGATCGTGGTCGCGGCCTTCGCGCCGTGCGCTGGTTCAAACTGTTCCGACACCCGCAGGATCAGCAGTGTCACGGCGACATTCCCGACCTCGAAGGCCGCTACTGCAGCCATCAGCCTGCCAAGGTCGCCCTGCAGGACCGGCTTGATCCGGATCTTGAGCGGCACTTTGACCCGGGGCTGGGAGGTGGGAGTGCGGCGGATAGCGTAGACGATCGCGACAGCGGCCAGTAAACCGGGAATGACGGAGAGCCCGATAGCCCAGGTGACGCCAAGCCAGGCAACCAGACCGAGGGCCAGGAGAGGACCGAAGATCGCGCCCAGGTTGTCCATCATCCGCTCAAAGCCGTAGGCGCGTCCGTAGGCCCCGGCAGGAACGATGTCGGCGAGGAGGGCATTGCGTGCGGGGACGCGCAGGCCACGGGCGGTCCAGGCCGCAGCCCGCAACAGGCCGACCTGCCAGACCGTGGTCGCCCCGGCGGTCGCGGCGCCGAGAACGGCAGTGGCCGCATAGCCACCCACGGCGACCTTGCGGCGCCGGGACGGATCATCCGCCAGGACGCCGCCACCGAACCTGGCCGCGCCAGCCAGGGCGTCGGAGACCCCTTCGATCACACCCAAAGCCGCCGCCGGAGCGCCGAGGGACGTAAGCAAAGACGGCAGCAGCGCGGTGGGGATTTCATGGCCGACATCAGCAAGGAAGCTGGCGGAGCCGATGCCTTTGACGCCCGGAGTGAGCCATCGATCCAAGTCGCGGGCGCTGTTGGTAGGCGGCACATTCTCGCTCATATCTGGCAGTCTGCCTGGGCGCCCCGGATGTACCTCGCCCAATGCCCCCGCCGATTGCCTTTGTAACGAGGCATAAGCCGGAAGTGCAGGCGCTGCGTCCGGTCGCTGATTCAGAATGCAGGGGGGACAGCCCCGAGCGGTCGGCGAAAGCACGGGTCGTCCTCAGCCGGGTTGCGCGTCGGCGGGGCCGCCGCGCCCGGCCGCCGTCAGTGCGGCGGTGACGTCAGGCGGGGGATGCCGGCGGGGGAGAGGTCGGGGCGGGCACTGTGCCAGCGTGCGGAGTGTCGCCACCGGCCGGAGGCGTCGCGGGTGAACACGGACTCGAGCGCGGCCCTGTGCCGCCGGTACGGCCAGCGTGTCGTGTCGGTTCCGGACAGCCGCAGCAGATCGAATGCGACGAAGTGGGCCGGCCGCTCGTCAGCCGCCCGGGCCGCCCCGGCGTCGCGCCGCTGAAGCCGGTTCTGCAGCTGCTCGAAGGCGAGCCGGCCTGCGGCGTCCCATACGACCAGCTCGCCGTCCAGCGCGGTCGCGTTCGGCAGCTGCGCGGCCCCGGCCTCGATCTCTGATGGTCTGTGGGGGAGTGTCCGTTGGTCTTCGTCGTCGGAGTGTCAGGCGCACGTGCGGTGACCTGGTGGTTGACACTGATGGGTAGTGCTCACCGTTGCTGGCAGGAGTGACGAAGGGCCATGTCATTCTCACGCCGACCACCAACCGCGCCCAGCTGGCCTGCCGTGGCGACAGCGTGCTGCTGCGCTCGCGGCAGGGCACCGACATGACGGCGGCGTTCCCGGAGATCCGCGCCGCCGCCCTCGCCCAGCTGCCCGAGCAGACCGGTCTGGATGGCGAGCTGGTGGTGTGGGAGTCGGGACGCACTGTGAGCCGTGTTCTTCGCCGCCCCGGCAGTAGGGCCTTTGAGCTCACATTCCTCTGAGCAGGAGCTCCACCTCCTGCGCCGCCTCGGCCTGGATCTCGGCTTCCGTGACGACGGCCTCGGCCGCCAGCATCTTGGCGTCGGCTTCAGCGATCAACGCCGAGATGCGCACGACCAGTTGCTCGGCCGTGGGCGCCTTCTCCGGCGTGAGGAGTTGAGGCGCGACGAAGGCCAGGATTGCCGCGACGGCGAGAACACCGATGGCAACCTGTGCCTCCCGCCCGGCCGGCTCGATGCCCCTTCTCCATGCCACGTAGCGCCGCTGCGCCAGCAAGAACTCCCGGCGGCCCCGGATCAGGCTCTCCGTGGCGCGGCGCAGGTCCCCGGTCCGTACCGAGGAGTCCACCGCCGCGAGCGAGGCGAAGGCGTTGAGCCAGATCGTCTGGGGTGGGACGGGTCCGTTGAAGAGCTGGTTGGTCCAGTAACCCGCGAACCCGGAGAACGATGGCCGCTCGATGAGCTCGGCCTGGATGCGGTGTTCGCCGGAGTAGTGATCGAACTGTCTGCGGAGTTTCCGCGCGCCCTCCGCCAGCGCTGCCAGGGCCTTGGCCTTCGCGTCCGCCTCACGTGAGGGTTGTGGTGCCTCCTGTTCCCGGTTCTTCCGGGTACGCCGGTACACCTGGTAGAGGATCAGCCCTTCCCTGCCCACTGGGTGCTCCGTGGCGGCGGTGCAGAGCACGCAGTCGGGGTTGCCCTCCAGCGGGCCCAGGACATGGGGCGGGAACCACGTGGCGTTCACGCGGTTCCACGGGTGTCCTCCGTGCTTGGTCTGGAGCAGTTCGGCGAGCCGGTACTCCTCACCGAGTTGTCTCTGCCCCTCCTCCGCGTAGCTGGCCGTCTTGATCTCGTAGATCGTCCGGGCGGTGAAGTCCATGATGTCGGGTGCCCGTTGGCGCCGGATTCCGCGCAATTCCGCCAGAAACTCCTGCGCCAACTTCGCGTCCTCCGCTCCCCGCGGGAGGGTGATCCCGTAGTCCGGGTTTCCGCCGTAGAGGAAGTCGGAACCCACCAGGATCTGGTCGCGTGGTCCTGCGTGCGTGGCCCGGTACGTCTTCTCCAGGAGACGGTTCGCCGGGCCGTACACCGTCGCCGGTGCCGCACTCTCCGGCTGCCACTCCGGTGGCTCCGGACACGCCTCGCCGGGGTGGAGTTGTACCGTCCCGGCCTCGGGCGCCTGCCAGGTGTGCGGCAGCGACCCGGCCGTTACGGCCAGGTCGGCGGCCCGGTGGGCTTCCCGCTCGGTGGCGGCGTCGGGACGGCTCACCGACTTCGGCGGTTCGGTGAGTCCGCGCTGCTGTCGTACGTGGGCCAGCTCGTGGGCGAGGAGTCGGCGTCCCGACGCGGTACTGGGTGCGTACCGACCCGGCGCGAAGACGATCGAGGTGCCGGTCGTGAGCGCGGCGGCTCCCAGCGCCCGTGTCGAGACGGGATCGCTGTACACCCGTACGTCCCCGAAGTCGTGACCGAAGCGGCTGTTCGCCCAGGCTCGGGTGACCGGGTCCAGCGCGGTGCCGCCCGTTTTGGCGGCGTGCGCCAGGTTTAGGGCGAGGAAGTCGGCGGGCTGCCGGGCGTCGGCCGCCGGGCGCTGCTGCGCGGCGCAGAGGGCAGCCGACGTGTGGTGCGATCGCACACCCCCATCGTCCCGCCGGCTCGGTGTGGCGGCAACACGGGCGTCAGGGCACTGCCAGGCACGCCAGCATGTCGATCCGCACGCTCTGGTCGCCGTCGTGGCCGACCGACAGCGTGTCCAGGCCGCCCGGCAGGACGGCCCGCACCGCGTCCGCCCCCCCACACCAGCAGGACGCCGTCGACGGTCAGCGGCGGCACGGCCTCCGGCGTCCCCTCGGCGCTGAAGGTGACCGTGGCCGGCTGCCCCGCCTCCGTCCGGGCCCGGACGGCCAGCAGAACCGGATCACCCTTGTCCGGCAGCAGCACCACCTGCTCGTGGTCGCCGGACTGACCGGTCGGAGCGAGCGTCACGGACGTGAAGGTGTAGGACTCCGGATCCAGCACCGTCGACATCGGCAGCGTGGGTCCCTCGGAGACCGCGACGGACGCGCTCACGGACACCTGCACCATGCGAATCCTCCACCTCGGCCATACGGTCCGTACCGGGCTGCAAGCTTCGCACCGCCTCTGTCAGCGCGGCGTCACGCTGCTGTCACGGGGCCTCGCATGTGACGGCGCTGTGACGATGGCTTGACACGGCGCTGGAACGATCCGGCCGAGGTCCTTGCCGAAGGAGTCAGCATGCCCAAACCCTCACTGGGCGCCCCCGGTGTCTATCTGACGGAGGCCCCCAGCGGAAACCGGACCGTCACCGGAGTCACCACCGCTGTCACGGCTTTCGTCGGCCGTGCCCTGCGCGGACCGGTCGACGAAGCCGTGACGCTCACATCGCTGGCCCAGTTCGAGCAGGTCTTCGGCGGCCTGTGGCGAGACAGCGCGTTGGGGTACGCCGTGCGCGACTTCTACCTGAACGGCGGCGGGACGGCACTCGTCGTCCGTCTCGCCGGTGGCGCGACGAGCGCCGAGCTGGACGTGAACGGCCTGCGGTTGATCGCCTCCGGCCCCGGCTCGTGGGCCAACCACCTGACGGCCCGGGTGACCCACCCCGTCGCGCGGGACGCCCGCGAGATCGCCCACGCCGAGACCTTCGACGACGAGGACCTCTTCCACCTGGAGATCCGGGACACTCGCCCCGGCAGCAGCGACGCTCCCGAGGTCTTCCTCAACGTCACGCTGGTCGACGGGCCGCGCCGGGTGGACCGGGTGCTGGCGGAGTCCCGGCTCGTCCGCGTGGACACCATGCCCGAGGGCCTTGCCCGGCCGGGTGAGGGAACGTACGACACGGCCGCCGGCCAGGGGGACGACGGCCGCGACCTCGTCGTGGAGGACTACCTCGGCGGGGAGGGCACCCAGTTCGAGGCCGACGGCCTGGGCCTTCACGCACTCGGCCGCGCCGACCTCTTCAACCTGCTGTGTCTGCCGCCGTCACGCCCGGACGGTGACCTGCCGCCCAGCCTGTGGCCGGCGGCCCTCGGTCTGTGCGCGGCGCGCCGGGCGTTCCTGCTCGTGGACCCGCCCGTCGGCATGCGCCCCGCCGCCTTCCCCCAGTGGGTCGCGGACCTGGGGTTGTCCGGCGAGCCCTCACGCAACGCGGCCGCCTACCTGCCGCGGATCCGGCGCGCCGATCCGCTGCGCGACGGTGCCATCGGCGCGTTCGTGCCCTGCGGGGGGCTCGCCGGGGTCATGGCGCGGACCGACGCGTCACGGGGCGTCTGGAAGGCGCCAGCCGGGCTCGACGCGGGCATCGTCGGCGCCACCGGGCTGGAACATGTCACGGGCGACGGCGAGAGCGCTCTGCTCAATCCACTGGGCATCAACTGCCTGCGCACCTTTCCCCAGGCAGGGGTGGTGGTCTGGGGCGCTCGGACCCTGCGCGGCGCGGACACGCTCGCCGACGACTACAAGTACGT
The DNA here is from genome assembly GCF_040297125.1 of Streptomyces sp. NPDC001868. Classification (NCBI taxonomy): domain Bacteria; kingdom Bacillati; phylum Actinomycetota; class Actinomycetes; order Kitasatosporales; family Streptomycetaceae; genus Streptomyces; species Streptomyces sp. NPDC001868. The sequence continues at coordinate 16,745 of NZ_JBEOYO010000061.1, forward strand.
GCCGGTCCGCCGGTTCGCGCTCTACCTGGAGGAGAGCCTGTACCGGGGAACCCAGTGGGTCGTCTTCGAACCCAACGACGAGCCGCTGTGGAGCCAAATCCGTACCTCCCTCGGCTCGTTCATGCAGGATCTCTTCCGCCAGGGCGCCTTCCAGGGGCGGACTCCCCAGGAGGCCTACTTCGTTGCCTGCGACGCCGAGACGACCACGCGGTACGACATCGACCGCGGCGTCGTCAACATCCTGGTCGGGTTCGCACCGCTGAAGCCCGCCGAGTTCGTCGTCATCAGTGTTCAGCAGAAGACTGCCGGCGCGGTGGGCTGACGCACCGGGCCCGAAGGAGCGAGATGGCCGACTTCACGATCAACGCGACACGCTTCGACCCGTACAAGAACTTCAAGTTCAGGGTCAAGTGGGACGGCCGGTACGTGGCCGGTGTCAGCAAGGTGGGCGCCCTGCGGCGGACCACCGAGGTGGTCAAGCACCGGCACGGAGGGGATCCGAGCACCAGCCGGAAGTCTCCCGGGCGCACCGAGTACGAGGCGATCACCCTGGAACGCGGCGTCACCCACGACCCGGACTTCGAGCAGTGGGCGAGCAAGGTGTGGAACTGGGGGACGGGGCTCGGCGCCGAGAGCTCGCTCAAGGACTTCCGCAAGGACGTCATCATCGAGGTCTACAACGAGGCCGGGCAACTGGCGCTCGCCTACACGGTCTACCGGTGCTGGGTCTCCGAGTTCCACGCTCTGCCGGACCTCGACGCCAACGCCAACGCGGTCGCCATCCAGTCGATCAAGCTGGAGAACGAGGGCTGGCAGCGCGACCTCGCTGTGACCGAGCCGACCGAGCCCTCGTTCGCCCCGTCGTGAGAGTCGGCTGAGCGTGCAGGCCGGGAAGACCGCGGTACGCAACCTCGCCGATCCCGCGTACCTATTGACGGCGTGGGAGCAGGCTCTGGCTGTGCCTCCCGTCGCACGCGTGACCGTGCTGCTGCACTTGGCCGGGCTCGTCGACGACCTGGACGAAGCGCTCGACTCCGCGACCGGGCGGTGTTCGGCGCTGGCGGCCGAAGCGCACCGTATCGCCTTCGGGCGGGACGTCGACGGGCTAGTGCACTGTCCGGCGTGCGGCGAACTGCTCGAGGCACGGGTGCGGTTGCCTTCCTCGGCCGACGTGCCGGTCGCCGAGCCGCCGGCGGATCCCGGCGAGGTGCGGGTCGGCGGGTACGCGGTCCGTGCGCCGACCGTGCGGGACCTCCTGGCCGCCGCGGTCGATCCCGGCGAGGCACGCGCCGTGCTGCTGACCCGCTGTGTGCGCAGGCTTGACGGGCGGCCTTTCGACCCGTCCGCGCTGACCTCGGACGAGAAGTCACGGGTGGACGAGGCCGCCGAACGGCTCGCGGGCGATGCGGATGTGGTGCTGTGCGCGGAATGCCCCGCATGCGCGGGCTGTGTGGTGGCGACGCTCGACTTGGGTGCGATGCTGTGGGACCAGGTCGAGGCGGCGGCCCCCGCCCTGATCGCGGAGGTGGCCGCCCTCGCCCGCGCCTTCGGGTGGAGCGAGCGGGCGGTCCTGGCGATGTCACCGACCCGGCGACAGCGCTACCTCACGCAGGCGGCCGCGCTGTGACCGGCTACTTCGACCGGATGGTGGCCCGTGCGCTCGGCCGCGAGCCCCGGCTCGTCCTGCGGCGGCGCTCCCCCTACGAACCGGCCGGCAACGGGACCCGACAAGACCTGACGGACAAGGCCGCCGGGACCGAGGAGTTTGCCCCGGCGCCGCCCGGGGACGGCCCTCCTGCACCCGGCCCGCTCACGCTCGAGACCGTGATCGGCGAGCAGACAGACGGCGCCCACCAGCCTCCGTCGGTGATCGGCGAGCGGTCGGACAGCGCCCGTCGGCCTCCGTCGGTCGAGGCGACCGGGCAGCCGGCGCACCGAGCCACCGGTGCCGAGCGTCGCGCGCTCCGCGAGCCGGGCTCCTCGACGCCGGGGCGGTACGGCCCTGTCCCGGTGGTGCGGCGCGATGACGGCTCGAACACCGACCCCGTGGCGTCGCAGCCCGAACCGTACGACCGGGAGCGGTCTGGCGCGACGGGCACAGCGAATACTGGAGACGTTTCGGTCGTCTCCCGCCCCTGGCCACTCGGTGAGGAGCCGCCCCCGACGCTTCGCGGCGCGGCTGAGAGCGGCCTCGGAGCGCCCATCGGGCCCCTGATGGGGCCGCCTGCCGCTGAGCTCGAACCCGACGCAGCCACGGATGCCCGCCACGGTGTGGCGTCCATGGCGGCGTCGGACGATCTGGCGAACACCGCAGGGAACGCGCTCCCACCGGCCGCCGAGCCCACTCCGCACCCGGTGGCCGACGACCACCGCACATCGCGGCGCGCCCCGCGGCGCACGAGTCCACCCGGGACGGCGGACCGCTCCACGCGGGGCGGTCCGGAGCAACCCTCGGATAGCAGTGGCACGTCCCGTCCCGCGGAACCCGGCCGACCCCCCACCGGGTCGCCCCTGACCGAGGCGCCCCCTCAGCCGCCGCACATCGCCGTCCACCACCCCGTGGCCACCGCCCCGACAGCTCCCACCACCAGCAAGTCACAGCGGCCCGGCAGAGCGCGCCCCAGCACACCGCCAGGCACGGAAGCAACCGCGCCCGCCGCACCTGCCGCTGCCGCAGCCCGGCCGACCACGACCGCCGTCCCGGATCTCCTAGATGTGGTGCACGCGCACGTCGTGCCGGCGCTCGTCGAGCGGGGCCTGATCGCGCCCGGTACACGACCGGCCGTCCACCGGGCGGGCAACGCACCCGCCGGACCGGACATCCCGCCGGACCGACCGACGATCACCGTCGGTCCGCTGCGCATCGCCACGGTCCCGGACGGCCCGTCGTCGTCCGGACCTGGGGCGGGGGACGTCCACGTGCACATCGACCAGATCGACGTGCACCCGCCCCCACCACCGGCGACGCAGCCGCCGGTCTCCGCACCGCAGGCACCGCACCGGGATGTGCCCCCTGTCGATCTGGCCGCCTATCTGGCCGCGCGCCGAGGTGAGCGCCGGTGAGCAACAGCCTGGCGATCGCAGCGTCGACCTCCACACTGCGGTACGTCCTCGACACCGCCCTCGGCAGCAGCCTCCCCGGCTCGGTCGGCGGCGCCCAGGTGACCACCCTGCGGCCGGACCGCATCGGCGCCGACGACCTCGCGCGCGTGCCCGGCATCAACGTGTTCCTGTACCTCGTGACGCGCAACGCCGCCTGGCACGCCCGCAGCCTGCCGCACCGCGGAACCGACGGCGCACCCTCGCAACGTCCCGTCACGGCCCTCGATCTCCACTACCTGATCACCTGCTACGGCCAGGACAGCGCACTCGAGGCGGAGCGGCTGCTCGGCCGAGCGGTCGATGCGCTGGCGGTCACCCCCGTACTGGGCCCGAGCGTCGTGGCAGCGGCCGTGCGCGCCTATGGCGACGCCGACGAGACCGCCTTCCTGAAGCACACGGATCTCGCCGACCAGATCGAGTCGGTGCGGCTCTTCCCCGCCGCGCTCTCCGTCGACGAGCTGTGGAAGATCTGGTCGGTCTTCCCGCAGACGCCCTACCTGCTCTCCATCGGCTACACGGCCGGCGTCGTTCTCCTGACCGGGGAGACCGCCTCCCGGACGCCCCTGCCGGTCGCTCAGCGGGCGATCACCGTCGGCGCGTCGGGCGCGCCGTGCCTGCGCTCCGTCGTCACGGACCCGCCGGACTCGCCCGTGCTGAGCGGCATGATGCTCACCCTGCACGGGGAACGGCTGCTGGGGCCGACGACGCAGGTCCGGATCGGCCCGGCGCGTCCGGCTGTGCGACCAGGGGCGACGTCGACCCGGTTGACGGTGACCGTCGACGCACAGGTCCCGGCGGGCACGCACGCCGTCCAAGTGCTGCACCTAACACCGTCCGTGGCGCCGGATCCGCCGTCTGCCCGGGTCACGGCTGCCTCGAACTCCTTGCCCGTCGTGGTGCGTCCGGCCGTCGCGGAGGTGACGGCGGGGCCCACCGACATCGTCCTCGCGCTGGACCCGCCCCTGTTCCCGGGCCAGCACGCGACGGTCTTACTGCTCCGCCTGGACGAGGACACCCACGACGCCCGTGGTGAACTCTGCTTCGTCCTGCCGCCGATCGGACCCGACGCTCCGGCGCAGCCGTCCGTCACGGTCCCGCGCGCCGCCGTCACGGACGGCAGGTGGCTGGTCCGCATCCAGGTCGACGGCGTCGACAGTCTTCCCCACCGGGTCGACGGCGTGTACCAGGCCCCCGCGATCACCCTCCCGGCACCATGACCGGGGGCCAGAGCGGGCTCGTCGACTGGGAGCAGGCCAATCGTGACCACCTGATGGCCGAACTTGCCTTGCTGCGCCTTTTGTTGACGGAATCCGGACGGAACGACGGGGCGGAGCACCGGCGCGCCGAGGCCGAGCAGGCCGAGATCGCGGCCCGGCACAGGCTCCCCGCCGACAGCGCGCTCGACCGGCTGGCGCACGGGTTCGGGCTGACCGGCTTCGAGCGCTCCCTGCTCCTGCTGACCGCCGGCCCCGAACTGGCCGCGGCGTTCGCCGCTGAACTGCGGACCGCGTGCGGCTCCCCCTGGCCCAGCTTCGGCATCGCGCTCGCCCTGCTGCCCGGAGCGCACTGGAGCGCGACCACCCCGGACGCCCCGCTGCGACGATGGAGCCTGCTGCGCCTGCTCGACACCTCGTCACCGATCAACAGTCCGCTGACCGTGGACGAGCGGGTGCTCCACCACCTGACCGGCGCCGGCTACCTCGACAGCGAACTGGCCACGATCGCCCGCCCCCTCCCGGTGCGCACACAGGTGCCCGCCCCGCTGCACCGCGCGGCCGAATCGGTGGCACACGCCTGGAGTCATCACCGGGCCGTGCTCCTGTCCGGCCCGCAGGCGGCGAACCTGCAGCTGGTCGCCGCGGCGGCGGGAGCCGCCCATGGACGTCAGGTCCTGCTCGTCTCGGTCGACGACCTGCCCACCGACGCGACGGCACGCCGGCGAACGACCCGTCTCATAGAGCGGGAGACGGTCCTGTCCGGGCACGCCTGGGCACTCTCCCTCGACGGTGCGGATCCGGCCGAGCGCGCAGCCGTGCCCCGGGCGATCGCGGACCTGGACGTCCCGCTGGCTGTCCTCTGCGACGAGGACACAGCCGTGTCCTCCGACGCGTTCGTCCGCGTGCCGGTGGACCGCCTGTCCGCCGCCGACCGCGTGGCGCTGCTCCGGTCCGCGCTGCGGCGGGCCGGAGCACCGGAGCAGCACGCCGAGGAGGCGGCCGGAACGTTCGACCTCACGGCGGCCGACGCCGAGGAGGCGGCCCGGGACACCGCCCTCGGCACCCCGCTCTGGCAGGCCTGCCGGGAGCGGGCGAGGCCCTCCCTGTCGGGGCTCGCCCAAGTGCTGCGACCTGCGGCCCGGTGGAGCGACCTGGTGGTCCCCGAGGCCCAGGCCGCCCAGCTCCGTGCCCTGGTGGCGTCCGTGCGTCACCGCACCACGGTGCTGGACGACTGGGGATTCGCGGACCGTACGGCCGCGGAACCGGGTGCCACGGCACTGTTCGTCGGGCCGAGCGGGACGGGCAAGTCCTTCGCCGCGCAGGTGGTCGCCGGCGAGCTCGGGCTGGACCTGGTGCAGGTGGACCTCAGCCAGGTCACAAGCAAGTACATCGGCGAGACCCAGAAGAACCTCCGCCGGGTGTTCGCCGCGGCCGAGGACAGTGCGGCGGTCCTGCTGTTCGACGAGGCCGACGCGCTCTTCGGCCGACGCTCGGAAGTCCACGACAGCCACGACCGGTACGCGAACCTGGAGACCGCCTATCTGCTCCAGCGCCTGGAGAGGTTCCGGGGACTGGCGGTCCTCACGACGAACGCCCGCTCCGCCCTGGACCGGGCCTTCACCCGTCGGCTCCGCACGGTGGTCAACTTCCCGCACCCCGACCCGGCGATGCGCGAGGCGCTGTGGCGACGGGCCTTTCCTCCCGGCACTCCCGTCGATGGCCTGGACCCGGCCGAGTTGGCCCACCTGGACCTGGCCGGCGGTGAGATCGCCTCGGTCGCGCTCGCCGCGGCCTACCTCGCTGCGGCCGACCGCGGTCCGGTCGCCCACCACCACGTGGTGACCGCGGCGCGGTGGGAACTGGCGAAGTCCGGCAGGTCGGCCGTGGCGAAGCGGGTTGCGGGCTGACGGCGCGCCGGTCAGGGCAGGGTCTTGTCGAGGAAGAACGTCAGGGCGAAGCGGCCGCCGATCACGGCGTCGTCCGTGGGGAGCTGAATGCGGGTCACACCGTCGGCGTCGAGGCGGAACGGGGCGTGGCAGTTGACGCGCAGAGCGGGGTCCGCCCCGATGATCGCCGAGCCCTCGACGACGAAGCGTCCGACGATCGGTCTGACCGACGCCGGAAGTGCGCCCAGCTGGGACGGCAGTTGGTTGTCGAGCCACTGCGTCGTTGTGTCCTGGGCGAACCACTGCACGAAGCGGGAACCCGGGTCGAAGGGCTTGGACGGCAGCTTGACCGTGCGCACCCCGATGCGGGGCCCGCCCCAGGGCGAGGTCTCACCGTCGAGCGGCCACGGCAGGTCGAGTTCGACGTAACACACTCCCTTGCCCTTGACGCTGCGCTGGTCGATGTCCTGATCGACCTGTGCGAAGATGCCGCGGCGCAGGATGGCCGGCGTGAGCGGGTCACTGTTGATCAGTTTCAGGGGAGTCTCCCCGTTGACCTTCACGTCGGTGATGTGGATGCCCCGTCTCGGGGCCTGTGCGGTGACGGTCAGCGGGGCGCCCGGGCTGTTCTGCAGGACCAGCCGGAGCGTGTCGCTGGGGATTCCGGGTGCGGGCTGCCACCAGAAGGCGACGGACCCGTCCGCAGCCGTCGGGGCCGTCGCCGATGCCTGCCCGCCCGCTGTCGACAGATCCGCCGGGGGCTGTGCACCCGTCGCCTTCAGCACTAGGCCACCCGTTGTCGCCGTCGCCACCACCTGCTTGTTGGCGACGGGGCCGCAGATGCTGTCCGCCACGACCCGCACCGGCTGCGGAAGCACCTTGCCCTGAGCCTGGAGGTGCTGCCCGTCACCGCCGAGCAGTCGCAGCTCAGCGCGGTCCACGATTTTGCGCAGGGCGGTCTCAACGCTCTCCGAGGCGCCGAAGACCCCACAGTTCGCCGGTGGAGCGAAGGAGACCTCGGCGGCCGTGACGCGTTCCTTCGGTAGCGCCTGCGCGGTGACGGCCAGTGGGGCGCCTGGGGCGTTCAGCAGCGCCAGCCGGAGCACATCGGTCGCGGCTGCGTCCGCGGGCTGCCACCACAGCGCCGCCGACCCGTCCGCGCTCGTGGTCACCGTCGCCGTGCCCTGCCCGCCCGCCGTCGAGAGGTCCGCGGGAGGCTGAGCGCCCGTCGCCTTCAGCACCAGGCCGCCCGTTCCCGCCGTGGCCACCACCTGGGCACCGCTCACCGGCCCGCAGGCGCTGTCCACGACCAGTCGCACCGGCTGAGGAAGGACCTTGTCCTGGGGCCGGAGGTGTTGGCCGTCACCCCCCAGCAGTCGCAGCGTCCTGCGGCCGGCCACTTTCTCCAGGGCGCTCTGCACGGTCTCCGATGCGGCGAACACCCCGCAGCCGGACGGCGCGGTGAAGGAGATCCGGTCGGCGGTGCTGTGCCGGCCGGTCAGCGTCACGGACCGGCCGTCCTCGTGGTCCAGGAGTTCGGCGGTGACCGTCTGTGTCGCCGGACCGGGGGCGTCCAGCGTCCAGGTGACCTGGGCGACGCCGTGGGAGTCGCACAGCGCGATGCGCTCGGTGTCGGTGCCCTCGCCCCCTTCGAGCCGGCCGCCCTGGGTGCGGAACCGGACGCGGGCGCCTGTCAGCGGCAGTCCCCCGTTGCGGGCGGCCACCCGAAGCGGCTGGGGCAGTGCCCTGCCGGGCGGGGCCTCCTGGCCGTCGCCACCCGCCGGGTCCAGTGTGACGAGGTGGATCAGCGCCGGGAAGAGCCGGCGGCAGTCCGCTTCGAGCGTCCAGCCGTCGTTCTGCCTGTGCAGGATCGCGAGCGCCGTGGTCTGCCGGACGGGGCCGGAGGGGGGCAGTGCCTCGCCCTGTCCGTTGGGTCCGGCCGGCCAGTCGATGGAGCCAGCGGTGGCCGTCTGGCCGTAGAGCAGACGTACCGTGCGGGCCGGGACGAGCCAGTGGTCGCCGGTCGCCCGGGTCCCGCTGTCGTGGGGGAACCGGACCTGGATGCCGTCCTCCAAGTCAAGCGGCCCGGTGTCCAGGGGGCGGGCCGGGCCCTCCCAGCGGCGGACCAGTGGTGTGCGGCCGAGGGCGGCGAGGGAGGCCGGTGCGGCGCCGGTCCAGTGCACGGTCAGCCGCGTGCCGCGCTGTGCGGTGACGGTGGCGAGGAATCCGGCCCGGCCGCGCAGTTGCAGGTCGACGCCCGTCACCTCGACGGTGTCACCCGGCCGGATGGACAGGTCCTTGTCGGGTCCTTCCCGGTCGAGGGTCAGTTCGGCGCTGTCCCCGTCGACCGCCGCCGTGACGGCCAGCAGCGAGGCGACGACACTGCCGTTTTCCCGGGACCACACGAACTCCGTACCACCTGCTTCAGTGTCGCGGATCTCCACGCGGTAGAGCTGGTTCTCCAGTCGTGTGTAGCCGCCGGAACTCGTCGTGAGACGGCAGGGATCGACTGGGGCGTCGGGTCTGCTGAGCAGCGCGGCCATGGTCCCCCGGGTGGTGGTGAAAAAGCCGGGCGCCCGCAGTGCGGCCATGTCCTGGCCTGCCGTCAGGGACATCAGCCGGACGCGCCAGACCGTCTGCGCGCGGGTGGTGGTGTCGGGGCCGCCGAGGGCCGGTTCCAGCAGCGCGGCCCGCTCGTCGGCGGTGACGTGATGGGTCCAGACGTCCAGCAGCACCGCGTAACGGCCGTTCGTGGCGGGTTCCGTGACGGCCGGTACGCCGTCGACCTCGCGAACGTACGGCTGGTCGGCGAACGGCCATCCGACCGTCTCGGGAGCGGTCGGGGCGGGCGCCTCGACCAGAGTGCCCGCGACGTAGTACCGCCCGGGGGTGATGCGCAGGTCGCTCCAGGGGGTCGCGGCGGGTCGTTCTGCGGCAGCGGTGACGACGGCGAACCCGGCGCCGTCCGTCGGGCCGCCGTCCGGGCCGACGACGTCGCCGGTCCTGACCTCGTCGTGGTGCGCGGTGATCGCGGCCTGTTCGTTCCAGTCCGCGTCGAGCAGCACACGCCCTTGCTGGAGGAGGACGGCCCGGTAGGCCTGCTGCGGTTGGAACGTCCAGCGGGTGAAGTCTCCGTGCATGCGTGTCAGCTCCCGATGATGCCGATCTCCAGCCCGGCCGGTACGTAGGCGGCAAGGTGCTCGCGCACCGCCCTCACGCGCAGCGGCCGGTGCAAATGGTGGTGGACGCCCATCTCCGTGCCGCCTGCCCCGCCGTGGGTGATCTCGGCGGGGCAGGCCGGTGCGAGCGCCAGGTAGTACGGCGAGCCCGGGTCCATCGAGACGTACACGGGCTCCAGCGGGGCCCGGTCGTCGGCGGGCACGCAGTGGAAGCGTCGGGGCAGGCGTGAGCCGGGCCGGGCGTAGCAGTGGCGCAGACAGCCCGTCTGCCGTTGCTCGGCGACCGCGATGCCGTCGATCAGGCTGTCGGCGCCGTCGATAGTCCGGACGGCCACGGTGCCCCGTACGGTGCTGCCGTCGATCGAGAGTGCGGCGCCCGGTGCCGTGACGGCGCTCGGGCCGGGCCGGTCGTCGTTCGGCGCGGCGGCTCGGGCGTCGATCACGGACTCGGTGACGGTGAGCACGGGGACGCGCTCCGGCAGCTCGACGGCGTGGACGACGCTGCGCACGACCTCCACCCGCAAACGGCCGTTGTCGCCCTCGTCACCCGAGGTCACCGTGATCCGCCCGGCCAGCGTGCTCTGGGCAACCGCCAGACGGCTCAGCTGCCCCGGGAGGACGGTCAGATCGCCGTCCAGGAGGAAGCCGTCGAGGACGATGCCGCTGTCTGTTCCTCCCTCGACGGCCAGCGGGCCGGCGAGGTGCGGTCGCAGTCCGTCGGGCCGGTAGAAGTGGGCCGCAGCCGCCGGGTGGCCGGGGGCCGGACAGGCCGCGGCGACCAGGACGAGCCGGGCTCCGGCAGGCACCGTGGCGGTCAGGTTACCGGGGTGGCTCGCGTTGTCCCCGACCGCCACGACCACGGTCGTTCCGGCGGTGGCGGAACCGGCTGCCTCCCACAGCCCGTGAGCGAGCACGAGCCCGTCGGCCAGTGAGGTGGCCACCGTCCCGGAGGGTTCGGCGTCGGCGCGGACGGTGATGACGCCCAGCACGTTCCCGTAGCGGTGACCGTCGGCCGCGAGCACCTGGGTGTGGATCCGGCCACGGTCGTGGGTGCCCGCGCCGACGTCGGCGAGGGCCGCGTAGTGGTAGCGGACGAACAGGTCCAGCGGCGGGGCCGGTTGACCGTCCTGGTAGGCCGTGAGCTGCCCAGTGACGGTGTCCACGCTCACCTGGGTGCCTTCGACCGGGGCAAGGTCCTCGAGGCCGCAGACCCGGAGTCGCTGCGGCTCCAGCTCGGTGGGCTGCTCGACGGTGGCCGGACCCGGTCGGGCGACGCGGACCCGGACGGGCAGCAGGTCCGGGGCGACTTCGCCGCGCCGGGCGGCCGTGAGAAGGGCCAGCAGGCGCCGGGGCCGCAGCGGGACGGGCAGGTCCTCCTCGCGCGCGAGCCGGTCGGTGTCCGTGCGGCTCCGGCCGCTCGAGAAGAGCGGGGTGGTGCGGCCGAGCGGGTCGACCCGGTATCCGCCGTCGACGGCGCGTACCGCGGACCACCGGTCGCCGAGGGGCTGTTCGGCCGAGTCGGGCCCCACCAGGCGAGTGCGGAGCGGGAAGAGGACTACGCCGACGGAGGGGAGATTGTGGCGGCCCCGCCCTCGCCCGACACTGCGCACGTCGGCCGAGCGGGCGAGCGGGTCGAAGGCGCCCCGCGCGGGATCGGTCAGGTCGGGCGGTACCGAGCGGTCCGCGCGGCGGTCGTGACCGCGGCCGAGGTGGTCCAGGCGTTCCGCGTGGCGCAGCGAGGCCACGGCGGGGCGGTCCGGACGGGGGTGCCGGACGTGGGTCGAGACGGCCAGCAGCCGGAAATACTCGACGGCCCGCGCCTGCCACCCCGTGACTTCACCGGCGAGCTGTTCGAGGACCGTCGCGGTGCCCTTGCGGCGCCGGTGGGAGAGGGTGTTGGCGACGACGGTGCGCCAGCTGACCCCGTCGCCGAGGTCGGGCAGGGGCTCGGCGAGGCCGATCAGATCGGCGACATACGGCAGCAGCCACTCCTCGCAGGTCTCCACGAACCAGCCGTCGTACAGGTCCCCCAAGTCCCCTTCCAGCACGGCCAGTTCCTCGGCGACCGCAGACAGCAGGGCCTGCAGGGTCCCCTCCGACTGGTCGTCGAGGGCCCACAGGTGGGCGGGAAGCAGGGCGCGGAAGCGGTCCGCCCCGCCGGGTGCTCCCATGGTGGTCACGGTCATGGCGTCATCCTTCGGATGTCGGAGCGGTCCGCCGCCAGTGCGAGCACTGCCGCGGGCCGGATCGTGCCCGCCGCCGAGCGGGCCGGTGACGGGCCGATGACCCGTTCGGCCGCCGTGTCCGGGGGGAGGGCCGTGGATCCAGGAGACAGCCGCAGCAGGCGCGGCAGGGTGCAGGAGGCGACGCCGGGGACGCCCCGGGCCACTGCCAGCACGGCGGAGTCGGTCACCGGGGGCCCGAACGGCCGTCGGTGCGCGGCGAACTCCTGGCGCAGTGTCTCCGTGACGCGTCTGCGCACGGCGGACCACTCGGACCCCGGCTCGGGATCGACCTCCATCCGCAGTCCGTACCAGAGCGTCCCGGCCGTCAGGACCAGCAACGGGACGCGCGGGTCGCGGACGGCGGCGAGGGCCGCGTCGAGACCGGCCAGCAGGGCGTCCTCGAGGGGCGCGGAGCCCAGTCCGGTGACCGAGACCACGACCGTGCGCCGGTGACCGCTCCAGACCGTTTCGGCCCGCGCGGCTCCGACACCGGCGAGGCCGCGGACGAAGTCCTCGTGGTCGGCCACGGACACGACGCGGTCCAGCGTGCGCAGGCGCAGCGGGATATCGGGCCGGGTGTCCGCCAAGGCCGCGGGTGGCACCCAGCCACGGGTGGCGGTGGGATTCGTGACGGCGCTGATACCGAGGGGACGGCTGAGCGGCAGGGTCAGCTGTCCGGGCTCGAGGTCGCCGTCCCTTCCGGTTCCGACCCGGTAGTCCGCGGTGATGTTCTCGGTGCCGGTGGGCAGCCGCGCGCCGTACTGCCCGTCGCCGAAGACGACCTCGACGGTGCCGTCCTCCGCGCTACGGACGGCGAACACCGGATCGTGCGGTCCGGCGGCGGCCAGGGACGGCACCTCGCGCCAGGGAGCCCCGTCGACGCTGATCCGCAGCGTGCTCGCCGGTTCCGCGGTCGCCTGCGTTCGTCGGTAGCTGAGCGGTCCGCGCCGGGTGCGCAGGCGGTGGAAGGTACGGGCGCCGTCGCCGCTGCCGAGCACCTGGTGGACCGGCTCCCCGTGGGTGGCCCCCACCACGTTGCCCAGGACGGTGACGGTATGAGGAAGGTAGGAGTGCTCCAGGGGGCGGTCCAGGGTGACGGTCATGACGGTGCCCGTGTCGTCGATCGTGCTGGTCAGCACCATCGCCCGTTCCGCCGCAGGGGTCCCGTCGACGGTGGTGCCGCGGACGATGACAGCCCGCTCCGGGGGCAACGGGTCCGTGGTGGCCACGAGTTCCAGCTCGGAGCCCGCCACCGGGCGGGTCCGCGGCATCACCGAAGCCGGCAGCTCGGCCGACTGGCAGTGCACGAGCGTGGTCCGGACGTCGAACAGCGCCGGATCGACGGCGTCATCGATCCGGACCTGCGTGGTCCGGCCGCTGAGCCCGTTGTGCGCCTTGCCCGAGGGCGTCACCTGTCGTGCCGTCAAGGGCAGGCAGGTGGCGCCGACCTGCACGACCAGCCAGGAGCCGGGCAGGATGCGCGGGTGGTCGCCGTCCAGGGTGAGGTACCTGTCGGTGCCGCTGGCGGGTGCCTCGGTCGCGGACCCGGACGGCCGGCCGGTGAGTGCGAGGAGAGCGGCATCGGGAGCGTTCCAGCCGAAGAGGTTGGCGCGTGCGGCGAAGGTGTGGACACTGCCGCCCGGTCCGTGCGGCCGGTCGCCCGTGAGGAGGTTGCCGGTCGTGACGGGCTCGAGGTCGAGCAGCGTCCAGGACGGGTGCCCCGGGGGTGCGGCCGTCACGCCGGTCACCCGCAGGACGGCCGGGGTGGGTGCGTCCCGCTCCGGGCCCGGGTCCGGGCCGACCGCCAACAGGGTGTCACCGGGGCGCAGCACATGTGCGGTGCCGGTCAGCCAGAGCTGCCGCGTCGCCTCGTCACAGACCTGCGGGTCGGTGGTGACGGCGGCGAGGGCGTTCCAGGCGGCCCGCGCGTCGAGGTCGTCGTCGGTCTCGAACACCTGCGGTGCCTGGTGTTGGCCCGGCACGCTCTGCACCAGGGAACCCTTCGGCACGATGGCGGCCGTGGGCGCGCCGACCGCCTCCTCCACGGTGAACGCCAGATCGGCTGCGGCCGCGACTCCGGGACCGAGTTCCTGGCCGAGGCTGCGAGCCAGTTCACGAACCGAGCGCAGTTCGGTGGCGGTCCGCAGGTAGCCCTCCTGGGCGATCCGCTCGGTGTAGAAGGAGACGATGTCGGCGACCACGGCCCATCCGTCCAGCAGGGCGATGGCCGGTTCGTCGGCGGGGCGCCGGGCCAGCGCCCGGACGGCCGCCGGCTGTGCCTGGTGCTGGAGGGTGGCCCGCATGGCGGTCATCGCCCGGGCATGAGTGGAGATCCGGCGGCTGAGGGAGGGGTGGCCCGGCGGGTTGGCGGTGGACCGCTCGGCACGGCCTGCCTCGGGACGGGTCACGGGCCGCTCCGCTCGACGATCTCGATCTGTCCGAACCGGGGGCGACGGGGGTCGCTGTCGCAGCGCAGCGTCTCGCGCTCCGACGCCCGGATCCGTCCGGCGGCCAGGTTGGCCCGGTGCTCCGCCTCGCCCGCGCCCAGCCGGGCGAAGCGCTGCACTTCCACCAGGGCCGTTCCGACCACGGCCATCGCCACGCCGACCAGGTCGCTCAGCAGGAGGGGCCGACCCAGGGCGAGCCGGTCCGGGTGGAAGAAGCCTAGGCCGCCGGCGGGGAGCACGGCTGCCGACAGCGCCGTGCGCAGTTGGCGTGCGACCATCTCGGCGAGGTGTCCCGGGCCCGGGCAGAAGGCGATCCGCAGGTCCAGTGGGACGACGACCGCGCGGGCGAGCTCCACTTCAACTCCGGCCGTTCGCCGGGTGTCGAGCAGGCCGGCGAGGCCGGGGGCGAACGGGTCCGCGCCGTCCTCGACGTCCACGACGACCTGCTGGACGTGCCAGGAGCCGGCCCACCGTGACCGGGAGGCGGCCCTGCGGACGCCCTGGGCGCCGAGGGCGACGGCGGTGTAGTCGGCGGCGGTGACGGCCCGTCGGCGCAGGTGGAAGGTGTTCGGGGCCAGTTCCCTGACCTCGGGCAGCGGCTGCGGATCGGTGCCGCCGGAGGCGGCCAGCGGGTTGGTGACGGCGATCCCGTTGAGCAGCGTGCCGTCGGGCAGGGGCAGCAGGGTGGTGAGCGTGTCCGGTCCGGTGTTGCCCGCCGTGCCGCCGCCGAGCCGGTAGCGGGCGGTCAGCACCGCGCCGGGCCCGGGCCGCCGTCCGGTGGTGCCGTCGCCGAAACGTAGCCGGACCGTGCGGTCGGCTTCCGGCTCGGCGACGAACAGCGCTGCCCCGCAGCCGCTGCCGATCAGGTCCGGGCTGGCCGTCCAGCGCAGGGTGCCGTCGTCGAGCAGGAGTTGGGCGACGGCCTCGCGTGGATCAGGGCGCAGGGCCTCCGTCGCGCTGCGCCAGCCACGGCCGGTTGCCGTGTCGCCGACCGTGGCCGGGTCGGCGGGCTCTGCCCAGGCGAGGCCCGGCCGGCGAAGCACGGGGCGGTAGGCGCCGTCGGCGACCGACGGCGGATCGAGGTGTTGTCCGGTGAGCGAGGCGCCGTGGTCGGCGAGGACGACGTTGGCGAACGCCACGGTCGTCGGCCGTGGGTCGGTCGGGTCAGGGGTGGAAACCCTCAGCTCCACCGGCAGCGCGTCGCCTTCGTGCCAGTGCAGTTCGAGGACGCGCCGGGTGGCCAGGAGCGTGTCGACGCGTTCGGCCGGGGCGCGGTCCAGGCGCACCGCGCAGCGGCGGGCCGGATCGCCGTCGGCTGTCCCGCCCGAGGCGCCGACGTCGACCAGGAGCAGGACGTCACCCGCTCGCAGACCGGGGTCGGCGTCCGCCGGCACCGCCACGAAGGCCGACGTGGCGCCGACCGGCAGGGTGACCTCCCGGGCGCCCCAGGCGTGCAGTGGGAGACGGTTGCGGTCGCGGCTGAGCCGGGCAGCGGCGCAGGTTTCGAACACGACGGCGCCGGCACCGGCCGCCTCCGCCACCGGGGGCGGCCGTCGACCGGGCGCGGACCCACAGTCGGCGACCGCGCTGCCGCGCGGCAGGTCTGTCGTCGTCGGGGTGTCGAACGCCAGCCAGGTACGGGCCGAACAACCCTCGTGCATCCGGTGGTCGAGGAGTCGGGCGTGTCGGCGGACGGATGTCCGCAGGCGGGCAGTGCTCAGGTAGGCCTCGGTGGCGATGGCGTCCTGACGGTAGGCCAGCCGGTCGCCAAGGTAGGCGAACAGTTCGATGAGGGTGACCCCGATGTCGGCCGGCGAGCGGTCCGTCCAGTCCGGCAGCAGCACGCTCAACCGGTCCAGCAGTCGGGTGCGCAGGCCCTCGTAGTCCCGGGCGAGGTAGTCGAGGACGGGGGAGGCGGCGGTCCCGGGCGCGTCGTCGGGCGTTCGGCAGTCCAGCTCGACGGGGCAGTCCGCACCGAAGTCCAGCGGGATCTGTGCGAGCGGTCCGTCGATTCCCTGGGGCGTGCCCGTGCCGTCCTCGCCGACCAGAGCGAGTGTGTGGACCGACCGGCCGCCGCCTTCGGTCCGCACGACGAGGACGCGGCTGCGGACCCCGGCCGGGACGGCGTCGTCCACCTGCCGTCGGTCGTCCCGTGTCACGCCCGGCAACGGGGCCGGGCCGGTCACTTCCTCCGCCGAGTAAGCCCAGAGCACCCGGGCCGGGTCGGCCATCGGGTCGTTGCCGGTGCCGGCCAGGACGATCCGGTCCCGGGCGGCACCTCCGGTGAGCCAGGCGGGCACCGGTCCTTGGACGAGGTGTACGGCCAGGGTCCGCTGCTGCGAGGTGCCGGGGCGGCCGGGCTCGGCGGGCCGACCGGGCAGCACCTCGACGAAGTCGATCCCGTCGAGGCCTCGGGCTGCCGCGATTAGGGCCTTCCGGGCGTCCCGGTCGAGGCCCGCGACCGGCGAGAAGCCGACGGGCTGCCCGGCTGCCCGCGCCTGGGGACGTTCGTGGGCGTCGGTCACGGGGCACCACTCCCCCCGCTCACCCGCAGCACCTTGCTCTCCCCCGACGGGCTGCCGGGGCTCAGCGCGGTGTACACCACGGTGACCGACAGCACGGCGTCCTGTGCCTCCACGGTGATGTCGTCGAGTCTGAGCAAGTCGCCGAGCCACTGCTGGACCGCGGCCTGGACGAGGGCCTGCGTGCCGCGGGCGAGTTCGTCGTTGCCCGGGGCGAAGACCATCCGGTCGACCCCGGCGCCGAAGTCCGGGCGGTTCACCCGCTCACCGGGCCGGGTGAACAGCACCGCCTCGATCAGCCCGCGCAGATACTCCTCGTCGTCGACCAGCGCGAGGCGGCCCCGGGTGTCCAGGCGCAGCGGGAATCCCAGGTGCATCACACCCCCCGTACTCGGGCCTGGACGGTGGTGACGAGCAGGGGTCCGCCCGTGGGGACGCAGACGGCCGTGCCGCCCTGGATCACCAGCGGCAGGCCGAGCGACCGGATGCGGCTGGTGCTCGCCGTCCACTGCCCGGTCGCGCACGGCAGGGTGCCCGGGGCCGGGGCGCACCCCGCGACCGCCCACGGCGGTCCCACCACGACGGTGGCGCGCCCCGAGACCTTGACGCGCGGGTTCAGGACGGTGGGGGTGGCCCGGCCGGCGTGCAGGCAGATCGTGACGGCGCCGTCATGGGCCAGGTATCCAGGCATCAGGTCACCTCCAGAGCGCCGTTGTTCACCGAGACGGTGGGCCCGCTGAGCTTCACATCGGCCGGTCCCGCCGACAGCTCCAGTCCCTCACTGGTGCAGGAGATCCGCACGGGAACGGCCGCGGCCGGTGGGCCGACCTCGATGGTGAACCCGCCGCCCGGGAGGTCGCTGAGCGTGACCGTCACGGCTTCTGTCTTCCACATCTTGACCCCGGGCAGGGCCGGGGCGGCGGGCGCCTCGCCGGTGCCCCAGAAGCATCCGGCCAGGATCGGCCGGTCCGGATCACCTGCCTCGAACTCGACCCACACGTTGGCGCCGGTCGGCGGTACGGCGAACAGACCCACACCGGGGCCGGCGTACGGCACGCAGGGCTCGGCCCAGGAGAGCCGGCCGGTGCCGAGCACGGCAGGGACGCTGACCTGCACCCGCCCCCGCATCAGGGGATCCGTGTTCGCGGTGACCTTCCCCCGGTACTTCCCGTAGAACCTGGTCACACTCGCCTCCTCCGGTCGCCGCCCGGCCCGCCCGTCGTCATGGCAGCACCGCCGGAACCGTCGAACCGTGGCCGTCCCGGGCCAGGACGAAACGCTGGGTGTAGGACCCGGGTTCGAGGGCGTGCTCGACGCTGCGGACGTACCACAGGCCGTCGTGCGACCAGCCGGCCCCGCGCACGCCGACCAGGGCTCGCGGGCGGAGCACGTCGCCGTAGCGCTCGCCGTCGGCCTCGCCCTCGGCCACCACGGCGTCGGCGGACCGGTCCACCCGCGCTCGCGCCCGGGAGAACGCGCCGATCACGTCCACGCCGCTGTCGCGGACATCGCGCCGCCGCCGGACGTCCGCCTGGTGCCGCAGCCAGAGCGGAACGACGGCCAGGGGTTCGAGGAGGCTGCCGGACACCGCCACCGGGACCTGGGCTCCGGTCCTCGGGTCCTGGACGGCGCCGTCGACGAGGACCGGAGCGAGCGCGTCGGTGCGAAAGCGGATCTGGCGGACGTTGGTATCCGGGCCGAGACTCACCGACAGGCAGCGTTGCGGCGCGCCCGTGCGCACCGGGGGTCCCCAGTAGAAGCGGCTCGTCCCGGGTGTCGGGCCGGGGATCACACAGGTGACGAAGCCGTGCCGCCGGGCTAGTTCGGTCAGGTGACCCAGGTCGGTGGCGTGCTGGGTGGGGACGCGTTCCAGCGGCAGGGCGGGCTCGGTGTCCGCGGGCCGGACGGCCATGGGGATGATCCCGTCGGCTGCGTACGGGGCGAGGATCGCGAGGGCCTGCTGGTGGTCGTCGAGGGCCGGGTACTCCGCGTCGACCTCGACGCGGTCCAGCAGATAGGAGACGTCCTCGCCGGTGACGGTGAGGGAGGCCGTCCCCGGCCCGTCCCCTGGAGCCAGTTCCACGGCGGTGATGACGCCGTCGAACAGGACCTTTGGCACCGCGCCGACGGCGAGGACGAGGACCACCCGGGCGAACGGCGTGATCGGCCCCGCCGCCAGAACCGGCGTGTCGCGCAGGTCGGGAAGCCCCGAACGGCCCGCGTCGAAGGTGAGCGTGAACGCCGACCGCTGCGCGTCACTCTCGAGCACCCGGACGGACCGCAGCCGCTGCGTGAGATCGGCGGGCAACGGCACCGGGATCGTCGCCCCCACCAGGACGGTCAGGCGCAGGCTGGACAGTGACACCCGATCAGACCTCCGGGGTGGAAATCTGCAGCAGGATGCCCTCCGGCGCGGCGCCGATCAGGTCGTGCAGGGCGAGTCCCGGATTGGCGTCGGCCACCCACCAGTAGGCGAGCGGGTCGCCGAGATAGCGGGCGGTCACCGTGTCGAGCCGGTCACCCGCGATGACCAGATGGGTCGCGAGCGGCCGTCCGGGCGCGGGCGCCGCCGGCCGGTCCTGGCGCAGGTAACGCACCTGCCGCTCGGTACCGTCGGCGTCGCGCACCGTGGCCACCGCGACCCCGGCACCGTCGTACCTGCCCGCCACGTCAGCCTGCCACGGTGCCGGTCACGGCCGAGACCGTCCCGGAGACACCGGCCACCACGGCCATCGCCTCCTTCATCACCTGGTGCACTAGGAAGAGCGCGTACCCGGGGCTGCCCACCGGCAGGTCGTCGTAGGAGAGGACCTGCGCCGACAGGTCCACGGAGGCACGGGTGGGAAAGAGGTCTGGGGTGAAGGCGTGTTCGGTGATGCCGAGACTCTGGATCCGCACCGGAACCGCGCGGCCCGGCCCCCAGACCAGCACGGCGAGAGGGCTCTCCGGCGGCAGGATCTCCAGGGTGCCGACCGCGAGCAGCGCGGCGTTCGCGACCACTTGTGCGGTACTCGGGTACAACAGCATCTCCAGCGCGGCGAGCTGGGGTGCGATACCGACGGCCGCCACTGGGTCGCCCTGCTCCATTTGATCGGCGGCGTCGACCTCGACGGTCATGGTCACCGTCTCCACGGGCGCTCCCGTCGTGCGACGGGCGTCGGAGGCCCTGCCGGACGCGGCCGCACGCGGCTGCAGACTGCGCGTCATCCGGTCGGGGTTGTACTGGAAGACGACGAGACGGGAGAGCGGGCTGTCGGGATCCACCTGGACGATGGCCCCGGACAAGACCCTCGGACTGCCCGGAAAGCTCCTCATGGGCGTCACCTTCAGTCCTCGCCGTCACCCCGGCGTCACGCACGCGTCACAGCACCGGCGGCTCGCTGCGGAGCCGAGGCGATCGCAAGCGACCCGCCGACGGACTCTTTTGACAGAAAGTAATCATACCGCCACAATTTGCGAGAAGGCGGGCCGCCTCGTGGAGAGGGAGAAGACGGCATGCCACGCAACTCGACCGCCCAGGCCACCGCACCCGGTCCTCCCGACGCCGCACGCTGCCGCCTCGTCACCGCACAGCCGACCGAGCACGTGGCACTCACCCTGCTGGGCTCGTTCCGCCTGCAGATCGGGCAGATGGAGGTCTGCCTGCCCGTCAGCGCGCAGCGGCTGATGGTGATCCTTGCCCTGCGCGGGCGGCAGAGCCGCAGCCGGGTCGCCGGCACCCTGTGGCCCGAAAGCCCCGAGAGCAAAGCACTGGGCAATCTCCGTACCGGGATCTGGCGCGTCAACCAGACCGCTCCCGGGATGGTGACGGGCATCAGCGGAGCCATCGACCTCGCCGCGCACGTCACCGTGGACGTACGCGTCCTCGTCGAACAGACGAAGGCCCTCCTCCGGGAAGCGCCGCCCGGCGCCTCGGCCGTGCCGGAAGCCGTCGGCGACGGCGGAGAACTCCTTCCGGACTGGGACGACGAGTGGCTCGCCCATGAGCGCGAACGGCTGCGCCAGTTACACCTCCACCTCCAGGAGACGTTCGCCGAACAGCTCGCCGAGCAGGGGAAGTTCGGGCTCGCTCTGGACGTGGCTCTCGGCGCGCTGCGCCTGGACAACCTGCGGGAGAGCGCACACCGCTCGGTCATCCGCATCCACCTCCAGGAGGGCAACCTCAGCGAGGCACGCCGCGCCTACGCGACCTGCCGGCAAGTACTGGAGCAGGAGCTCGGCGTCTCCCCGGCGCCCGAGACCACCCGGATACTCGACCGTACCGACGATCACTTCGAACCCACGCGCATCCGCCGGAAAGTGGTGCAGAGATGAACACGCCTTTGTCTGAAAGCTCATGGCGGATCACGCCGTCGCCCACGTCGCTCGATCCGTTCGCCAACCCGGCCACCGTGGTGTCGTTCGCGATCACGAACAACGCGGCAACTCCCTCGCAACGGAGGGGCACCATCGAGGTGCAACCGGGCGCGGGGATGGACCTGTCCTGGTTCTCGCTGCACCGGGAGACCCGCACGTTCGCCCCGGGCGCCACCCAGACCGTCGACATCAAGGTGGCTCCGCCCGCCGGTGCGGTCGCGGGTGAGTTCAGCTTCACGTGCCTCGTCTTCGACGCCGACAATCCCGCCCTGGAAACGACCGTGGAGAGCGCGCCCGTCCTCCTGGGCGCCGGAGTCACACGCGCGAGCGTGGAGGTGCGCGCTCCCGACATCAACCGGATCTTCGATCCCACGGGTGTCCTTGTGGTGATCGAGGACCTGGCTCCGCCCATCCAGCTCGCCAGCACCACCGGAGAGGGGTTCCTTCAGTCGCGTCTGACGCCGCCCGGTGTCGCGGGGACCATCGGCGCGGGCAAGTTCCCCTACGAATACCGCGTCGACATGACCTCGGTCTCCGGGCCGCTGCCAGCGTCCGCCGTGCGCACGCTTAGCCTCGACTTCGGGCCCATCACGCCACTCAACTACAACGGAGCCGGCCCGTCGGACGTCTTCGTCATCACCCAAGGGGCATTGGGGAACGTCAGGCCCGCGTCCATCACCCAGTGGAAGAACCGGCTCACCATCGACTTCGGCATCCCGGGTGTCGCGGCCGGAAGCAACCCGGACGAGGGCAGGACCAGCTTCTTCATGGGCATCTCGTCGGACCACCCACCGCGTGACACCACGGCCCAGATCACGGACGGAGCCGGGAACGTGTACACGATCGCCGCCAAGGCGCCGGCCTTCCCCTAAAGTCCGGCGCCGGAAGTGGTGGTCGGCGCGGCTGGATGCCTTGGTCATGAATGTGGACTGGTGAAGTTTCCCCGTGATGCTGGACACTCGATGCTTACGCTGCGAGGGCGTGTTCTTGCTCGTGTCGCTGCCGGGTCTCCAGCGGGGTGAGGTAGCCCCAGACTGAACGCCTCCGCAGCCGCTTGCGGTTGTAGAAGGTCTCGATGAAGGCGAAGATCTCAGCGCGGGCAGTGGTCCGGTCGGGCCAGCGGCGGGTGCCGATCTCCGCTTTGAGCAGCGCGAAGAAGCTCTCGGCGGCGGCATTGTCGTAGCACGAGCCGGTTCGGCCCATGCTCTGCCGCAGGCCCAACCTGCTTATTTCCCGGCGGAGTTCGTCAGAGGTGTACTCGGCTCCGCGGTCCGAGTGCACGATGCAGCCGGTCTGGAGCCGACCACGTCCGGCGGCCATTCCGTCTCCGTCACGACCTCGATGTCCACCAGACCTGGAATGGCTTGGTGGCAGTAGAAGTCTGAGATCGCGGCGGGAACGGTAGCAGCTGATGTCACGGTGAGTAACGTTCCGTATCGTGCAGTAACGGGCAGCAGCGTACGTCGCGGGCTCCATCAGCGGAGGGTGGACCGGCAGTGCGGGACAGAAAGGGTGTCCATGGATCAAGGACTCGCGGCCTTTCCGCCGACATGGCACCCGACGGCCCGGCTACTTGATCAAGGAATTCGCGATAATGATCACCAGGCCGATCAGCATGTCCAGGCCCCCTGCCCGGCACGAGGACAGCCATCCGTGCCCGGCGGTGCGAGCGGCCCAGGCGCCCCAGAGAAGTACTACGCCGAGCAGGCGACGACCGAACCAACGAACCTGAACAACCGTCAACCCCTGCCGACCAGCTGATCAGCGGCTCCCGCATGACGGGGGAACCTCAACTGGCGGCCTCACGCTGGCCATGGCGCGACGGTTGGGTCCGGGGGGCGTCCATCTTGAGGCATCCGCTCCTTACTGATGACGCGTTCGCCGCTTTTGCCGGTGAAGGAGCCGCGCCCGGCTTGGCTCGTACAACGGTCACTGACCGGCCGTGCACAAGCAGCTATGGAGGCCAGGAAACAGCGAACCGACTGATCGCCCCGATGCACTTGTGGGCCTGCCCCGCCCGAGCCCTGCCCCGGGCGCAGTGGGGGCGGGGTGGGCCGGCGTGCCGGTCAGGTCAGGTTGCCGTCCGGCCACTGGGACAGCGGGGCGAGGTCGCCGGCCACGCGGGTGACGGTGGTGCCGGGCGGCATGAAGGAGTCGAAGTCGATCCGCGGGTCGCCGATGTCGACGGTGGCCAGCAGCAGGTACTGGTTCAGCTGGGACCACACGTTCCCGCCGAGCAGTTCCACCTTCGAGACGTTGCCCGAACGGAGGGGCGGCTGCGTCGGCAGAGCAGCGAGATGGGGCGAAACGGTGTCCAGGAAGGCCTGCCGGGCTTCCTTCTCCTGCGCCATCTCCTCGTCGGTGGGACTGCTTCCGTCGCCCGTGACCTCGATACCGGTGGGGGGCGCGACGATGCGAAACACGGTCACCATCAGTGGGAACTCCGGATCTTCAGGGATCGGCCGCTGCACGGGACGTGACCCGCGGGCGCTCCGGTCCGCGAGCGGACGACAGCGGACCGGGCAGCATCGGGCACGCCGCCGGGCCTGTCCGGCAATGCTGGCGCAACCCAGCCCGTCGCGCCGGGGCGGCGCGCCCAGCGGCCTGTTGAGTTGCCCCAAGGGACCACGGAGCCGCTTGGGGCTGGTCCCTCTGTGACTCCGTGACGACCCGACAGTTGCGAGACCCGCTGGGCCCGAACCGTCGGCGTGGTGAACATCCGCTCGCCCGGCGCCCGCAGTGCAGCTCGTCGGCCGACCGCAAGCAGCACTGTTCCGCCACCATCGCGTGCGTAGAGGCCACGCTCAGCACCCGATCTCGTACGGCCCGCGACGGCCGCCGAGAATACCTTCCGCGGCCCGGCCACTCGCGGTCGGCAATCACACAAGCGGAGCACGCGCTCCGCCGCAGTCCCGAGGACAACGCCTGGATCACCGACCCGCGCCCAGGGATCGCCTGGCTTGACGGATCACCAGTGAACGGACGGGCTGCCTGCTCCAAGCGGTGGACCCGGCCGGATGAGTCAGGGTGTGCTGCCCCACCCTCGCTGGACGGCGAACTACCGTCGACAGCGCACCGGGAGCAGGGCATCACGGCTACGCTGGCCACCGCCGCATGACAACCGGTGTCCACGATCACGGGGAAGGCCCCGCAGGAGCACAAGCACGCGGCAGTCCGCCAGCGCGGCCTCGGCACGATCGGCCTCGGATCAGGCGCTCCAGCGCGGGCACACACGCCTCCGACTTGCTCCCCGACCTGGCCGAGGACGCCGAGCAGGGCCGCACCGGCATTCCGCGGGAGGAGCTGACCCGGCACGACATGCAGGTCGAGGACCTGCGGAGCAAGTCGCTGCGCTGCCCCCCCTTCGATCAGCGCGCGGCATCCCTTGACGAACGGCTCGTCCGCTCCGGCGTCGGGAACGGGCGCGATCAGTGACGCGGTGAGCATCAGGCCGGGCAGGGAGTAGCTGTCCACATAGGCCTGGAAGTCGGCCTCCGTGTCGAAGCCGGTCCAACCGGCCTCGACCGGAGCGCCGTCGAGGAGGGCACGGACCCGTGTCGCCAGGTGCGGGTGTCGGCGCGTCGTGTCCCAGAGAGCCGCGAGGGTGCCCCGGGCGGGCGGTTCACTGCACTCAAGGGCTGCTGTGGTCTCGGCGTCCCAGGAACGAAGGGCCGCTTGGCGGGCGCCTGCCTCGCTGGCGTCGATCAACTCGTCGGTCGCGTGCATGTACGCCACTGCGGCGATGACGGGCGGGTGAAGGTGCGTCGGCAGCAACAGCCGAACCGCGACGTGCTCGTGAAGGGCGAACCTCCGCACGAACCCGCGCTGGGTGTCGTACGTCCGCCGCAGACGCGGATCAGTGATTCCGGCCGTCGTCAGAGCGGCAGACCAACGGATCACGACTCCCCCTGGCTTCGATCGCTCGGCACCGGTTCTCAGCGGCATGGCACCTTGATCGAAGACTAGGGAGTCGACGGCCCACGCCGTGCGGGGCCCTGGCGCTGATCAGGGCCCCGAACCGGCGACGAACAGGGCAGCGCCTGTCACGACCAGGCGTGGGCGAAGTCGATGGCGCGGGCCCATTCCTGGTGGTCGACGAGCGGGTTGCGGTTGCCCTGGATCTCCGCGATGGCGAAGTTGCGGTGCTGCTCGTACAGGCCGACCGGGTCCGCTTCATGCCAGTCCACCAGGGTGGCGAGTTGATCCGGCTGCAGTTCGGCGTCGGCGTCCCCGACCAGTCCCGGGTAGCGAAGGATGAAGTACAGGGTCGCCCGGGCGACGGGGCCCTTGCCCGCCGACGGCTCGAAGCCCTGGCGCTCACGCCGTCCGCAGGAACCTCGGCTGACCTCTTCGGGGTCGGTGAAGTCGAAGTAGGGGATGTTGCTGCGGAAGCTGTTGCACGTGGTCTCACAGGCGAAGAGGTGGTGCAGGTCTCCCCGCATGGGTTCACGCTTGGCGAACCAGGACTGCGGCACCACATGCTCGCAGTTGAACGCCAGGGCCGCTTCGAGGGCCTCCATCTCTGCGGCGAGTGCCTCCCCGCCCAGGAAGGCCTCACTGAAGGCCAGTTCCTGCCAGCGCTGGATGCGGGCGGTTTCCACGGCGGCGTCGGCCCGTATGAATTCCTCGGGAGCGAACACCTGGCCGGAATATATGCTGCGCAGCTGCTTGTCGGGGTGCAGGTCCACCCACGGATACAGCATGCGCATCGGCTTGTAGGCAGGCTTGCGTTCGTGGGTGCGTTCGAGCAGATCGGTGAGGGCGGGGCCCAACTCGGCGCGGCCGGCACCGTCGAGCCCCGCGTAGTAGGCCTCGCGTGCGACCCGGTCGGCGTCGGCGTCGAAGTACAGACGCTCCCGGCCGACGTCCAGGTTGGTCAGCCCCGCCCTCAGGTCCGCTTCGGCGGGAGAGACATGACCATTCACCGGGATGACGGTCGCCGCCGGCGGAGCGCCGGGAGTGACACCGACGCCCACCGGGGCGGCCGTAGGCGGTGCCGAAGCGGCGGTACGGGGTTGGACGGTGACGACGACATCGACCGGCACCGTCACCCGCGACGCCCCGTCGGCCTCGACGGCCCCGACGGCCCCGACGGTCGCGGTGGAGCCGGCCCTTCCGTTGGTGGAAGGCGGCGGAGTCTCGGGGGCGACGCCGACGCCCACGGTGGCGGCCGGAGCAGCGGCGACGCCTTCGAAGAGGCCAGCCCGAAGTTCGCCAGCGGGGCCGGACACGGCGGCCTGCCGCACCGCTTGCAGCACACGGCTGATCCGCACTCCCTCGTTCGCCTTCCACGCCAGCCGGCTCTCACCCATCTCGGGCCGCCACAGGCTGCCGTCCACGGAGAGGAAGCGGCCGTCGGCGTCCTTGAGCGGGACGCCGGCATGGTGCAGGGCCACCACTTCCCACTGGTCGTTGTAGACGGGGGAGCCCGAGGAACCCGGCGCGGTGTCGGTCGAGTAGTGGACGAAGTCCTCCAGGAGGTCCACCACCTCGTTCTCGCGCAGCGCGAGCTGCTTGGGCTCACCGTTGGGGTGCTGGATGATATTGACCATCTCGCCCAGGATCACCTTGCCCTGGGCCTCGCTCAGCGGCAGCCAGGAGATGTCCTTCAGGCTCTCGCCGCCCCGGCCTCGGTCGGCCACCGCGACCAACGTGAAGTCCAGGTCCCGGTCGGTGACGAAGAACCGGCCGGGTTCCAGGTCGAAGACGATGGGCGTCATCGTGCGCCCGTCGACGCCGGCCTGGTAGTTGAACTCGATGACCCCGCGTTCGGCCTCCTGGGGGTCGGCCAGGACGTGGTTGTTGGTCAGCATCAGGGACGGGGACGTCAGGAAACCGGTTCCGACATGCGCCTCGGGGCCGCAGACGACGACCCGGCCCACGGAGCGAGCGGCCAGGTAGCCGCTCTCGAGGAACCTGACATCGATCAGGTCGTTGCGTCCCATCAGCCGTTCCAGGCCCAGCATGTCGGTGCCGAAGTTCTCCGGGGCCAGCCCGGAGAGGCTGCTCCCGGTGGTGGGCAGACGCGGAGTGGCTTCCATGGCGGTGGCCTGTGACCAGTCCGCTCCCAGGCGTGCCAGCCGCGTGGTGACCCGTTCCGGCGTGTCCGCGTACAGCACCCCCTGGCCGTGGAGCACTTGCCGGGTCCGCTCACGGTCCTCGGCGCGTTCCTCGTACCGGGTGCTGGCCCGCTCTATCTGCTCCCGCAGTTGGTCCGTGCGACGTTGATATGCCGTGGTGGTCATGGTGGTTCGCCTCCTTGCCGCGCACACCGTCCGGCGCCTGTTCCGGCAGCCCGTCCTCGGCGCGCGATTCCGTTGTGGCTGAACGCTCAGAGAGGGCGCCTACGCGGACGCCCGGAAGTGCTGGAGGAGCCGCAGCTGTACTTCCTGAAGCACCCGGCTGGTCAGCTTGAGGCCAGCCAGCCGGGAGGCTGCCGTTCGGGCGTATGCGGCATTCCGCTCGGCTTGGGCCCACAGGCCGGCGGCGAAGAGATATCCGCTCAGCGCGTCCACCGCCGAGGCCTCGGTGGCGCCATGGCCGACGGGGAGCAGATACCGGTCCAGGGGAACCTTGTCGCTCGCCACCACGTTCGCCGCCACCGACGGATGCCAGTCCTCGGCGTTGTTCAGCGTTTCATGGGTGTCGAACCGTACGGTCACCGTGTCGCCGGCGGGGACCGCCAGGTCGTACCGCCCCTCGGTGTCCGTGTAGGTGTGTTCGACCACAGTCGCGTCGTGCTGGACACTGACCTCGATCATGGGGACCGGCTGCCGGTCGGTGATGCTTCGCACGTGCCCATACACGAGATCTCCTCCGACTGCGCCACGGGGACGAGGCGTGCCGCGGACGTGTCCGCGGCACGATGTGGTGGCGTTCGAGAGCCGTTCGGACGGACGGAACGTCGTCGGACGGCCGTCGGTCCACATCAGGACACCCGTGGGGAGAGCTTCCCGCTCGGCCGATGCGCCAGGCATATTCCGCCGCCCGCACCATTCAGTCTGTGCCAGGCAGCGGCTGACTGCCACTCGGGGAGAGGCGCGTTGATCCTGGTACGCCGAGGGGGGCGGCTCGGCGCCGACCGGTCGGCGAGGGTCGGTCAACTCCCGTGCCGGTGCGTCGGGTCGGTCCACTTGAAGCGTGAACCATTGGTGGTGAGGACGCAATTCGGGGCTCCGCGGCAGCGGGTGCTCTCGAAGGCGATCTCCGCATCCTGCCGAACGCGACCGCCCGTCCCGTGAGTTGAAGTCCGCGATCCGCCCGGCGGCCGAGCGCGCCGTCGTCGTCCCGGACCGGCGGTCTCCGGCGCCGGGCCGTGCGTTCGGCGAGTGACCTGCCGTCGAGTCCTGAGATGCCGCGGCGCCTCGATCGGCTTACCGTGGAAGCAGATCTCTCCTTCGGAGAGCTCCTGCAACGCGCCCCCTGGAAGTTCTTTCCGGACGGGTCCCGTATGAGCAGTACCCCGCTGCGGGATTCGAGGCGTGTGCTCGCGTCCCCTCCGGGCGGCATGCCGTCGTCCGATTCCGTGCCCTGTGTCTGGAATCGCCATGTCCGGATTCCCCGACAAGATGATGGTCCGCTACCCGGATCCGGTCCAGGTCGGCCAACTCTTGCAACCTGCGGACGACCCGGACGGTACAGGGCTGCGAACTCTCCTGGCTGCCGTCTACGAACCGAGCCGACTGGAGGTCCGCTCCGTCGACTCGGTCACCGTCACGGCGAAGGACTTTCAGGTCCCGGTGAGCGCCCCCCTGAAGATGCAAGGGAGCTGGGAGAAGCTGCTGCCGGACGTCGCCCAGTCCCGAGCAGTCGTTGAGATGCCCTCCGTCACCGCGCCGCACTGGATCGACCTCGCACTGGACACGGTCGTCACGGCGCGCGTCGCCCTCACCGAGGGTGCGCTGGAATCCCGCCACCACCCGTTACGAGGAGACCAGCGAACGGCGCCGGCTGACGCGCCAGCAACTCAAGGCCGTGGTCCCCTTTCCCGACTCGCCCGAAGCACTCGCCGACCGCGCCGCCCGCATGCTTGAGCGGCAGGCAGGTCCTGAACCGCGTGCTCGAAACCCTTCCCGGCACCGGCGAAATCGTCCTGGTCAGCCACAGCCTGGGCACGATCGTCGGCATGGACCTCCTTCGACTGCAGCCTGGTGTCGAGGCCGTCCTCCCAACCACCGCAGGCAGCCCGCTCTGCATGGACAGCCGTACAGTCGGCTGCTCTGCGGCGGACCACGGGACCCGGAGAAGGTGACGGACTGGCTCAACGTGTGGTGCCCGCCCGACGCGGTGGCCATCGGATGCCCGCTGACCGACGACTGGGGATTTAGGCCGACGGTCGCACTCACCAACCTGGCCGTCCTCAACGCCCGCGAACGGTCCCGCACCATCACCGAACACCTCGTCCACGTCCACGCGACCCGCTCCATCGGCAGCCGCCTCGCCTCCTGAGCACCGATGATCCCGGAACCAGAAAGTTGCCGTGATGAACACTTTCCTTCGCACGCACCGTGAAGAGCGCCCCGGTCAAGCCCAGCAGACCGCGCCACCCCCGCGCACCCAGGCCGTCACCGGGCGTGGCAGCCCAGTCGAGCAGGCGGCCGACATGCTCGCCGACCGCGCCCTGGCCGTCGCCGACCGGCTCGGTGCAGCAGGCTGGAGGCAACCGGCCGAGCGCTCAGCCCGGCACCCTGAGGAACGCCCCTCCTCCGCGGCCGGAGTCGTGCCAGAAAGCCCCGGGCGGCCCCTGCCCGCACCAATACGCGTGGAGATGGAATCGGCCTTCGGCCACGACTTCCGCGGCGTACGCCTGCACTGCGGACAGGAGGCCGCCCGGATGGCGCGGGCCCTGGGTGCGCGCGCCTACACCTATGGGCGGGACGTCGTCGTCGGCCGAGGGGAACCTGTGCACGGCCCGGTCGGCCGGCAGTTGCTGGCTCACGAGCTCGCCCATGTTGTGCAGCACGACGCCTCCGGCCATTCCGTCGTCGCACGCCAGGAGAAGCCCGGGCCGGACGGCCGGACCGACTCCGAGATTCGCAGCGAGCTCGAACGACTGACCGGCAAAAGCTTCGCTGAACTCGTCCTCCGTCTCGGCCGCGGTCCCATCGTCATCACGCCCCGCGAGCTGGAGGCGGAGCTCGCGAAAAACGGCATGCTGCCCGAAATGGACACGTCAGAGCCTGTCGTCATCGACGAGGTGCCTGTCGCCCATCCCTACAGGGACGCCTTCGTCACCGAGGGCCGGGTCGGCCGTGCGTCCCACGTGGACCGGGCGAAGAAAGCCGGCCAACAGGCCGTGAGAGACGCTTTCCTCTCCGGAATGGCCGGAGGGCTGTCCGGCACCCGGGCGGGCGCGGCCTCCCAAGGCCTCGTGAAATCGGCTCCCGTGACCCGCCGCTACGAGCCCCGGCCGCCCACCACGTACACCACGAAACCAGGAACATCGGGTCCGAGGGCCCCGCTGCCCGCGGCGACCGGGACCCCTCCGGTCAAGGCCACCGGCACCCCCGGGTCCGGATCCGGGAGCGGTAGGCCCGCACCGCCGCGGCAGCTCACCGACGACGAGAAGTGGCAGCAGGCACAGGACGCCCTCCGAAAACAGCAGGCAGCAGCAACCACGACTCCGCGAAACACGCTGGCGGAGCTGTATCCCACACCCGAGGCGGCGATCGGCCAGGTCGAAGGGCGGGCCCAAGTGGTCGGTAAGGTGGAGACCGAGAATCCGGCTCTGCGCGCTCAGGGGTTCACCAAGACCTGGTACGTGGTGGACAGCGCGGGCGTCCAGTGGACGGTGCACCACAACCCGCGCACCGGCCGCTTCACAGGCGCGCACCACTCCGGATCGAATTATTGAGGGTCGCCGAGAACGGCACGGTGTTGTCACGTTGTTGGGTGCGTGACCGTCCGATGGTGCATCAGGGCAGGGTGGGCCTGCGGTCAGGACCTGCGTTCAGGCCGTGGTGGCGAGTTGGCAGCGCCAGTGACCTGGCCCCAGATGGCGAAGCGGATGGTCAACTCGGCTCGATTATCGAGGGCGGTCATCAGGTGCCAGTGAGGCCGGAAGCGCGGGGAGATGCCGCTGAACGCGGACAGTAACCGCTGGGCCCCGCCGGTACTGCCACCGACCAGGCGCTGCGCTACCTCCTCATGCCGATCCGCCTCACCGGCTGACCCACCACCTCACCCACGCGCGCCGCGCCCGCTCCCACAGCGGACGCGGCGCCCTCCCGGGGCCGGGCTACTTCGGAGTGGAGCGTGCCCTCCCGGCCTGGTGGGAGCACTCCCCGTTCTTCAGTAGCTGGCGGTGATGCTTGTCAGCGTGCTCGGTGCGCCAGTCACGATGCGCGTCGAGAAGGTCGGCGCGCTGCTCAGGGTCCGAGTCCCGCAGCACCATGCGCAGGGTGATCAGATCGCGCAGAACGCGGGTGCGGTCAGCCAGGGCACGGCGGGGGCGGCGCAGGAGCCGGGTGAGTAGGCCGAGGACGAGCGGGGCGGCGATCATGACGAGCAGGGTCCAGTCGTGTTGGTGGCCCATAGGTCGACTCCTCGCGGATCGGGTGTCAGTTTGGACAAGGGCCGGCCGGGCCTTGATGTATCTGAATAGCCTCGATTGGCGTTCACAGGGTTGATGTGAACAACGGCGAACGGTGAGGTCAGGTGATTGCTGGTGGGAGATGCCGTGGACGGGGGCAAGGCAGGGCACGGCGGTGCGCACATGATGTTGGTCGCGGAACTTCGCAAGGCCATGGCCGGTCATCCGCAGATCGCAAAGCAGGGCGACCTGGCTCGAGCGGCCGGTATCTCTCCGGCAACGGTCAGCAACGTCTTCACCATGACAAAGGTGCCAAGCGGGGAGACGCTTGGTTTACTCGCCCGCGCCCTGGGCATCACTGGGCCGGCATTGGTGGAGCTGCGTCGACTGCGCGACCGCGCGGATCAGCGCACGCGTCGGTTGAATGACTACCTGGTCGCCGCTCAACGCGCTGCCCGCGATCACCCGTACCCGGGCGTGCTTCCCGGCACCACTCCTCCCCTCACGACCATCTACCTGAGCCAACAAGCCCGCATCGGCAGTGACGAGTCCGAAGCAAACCCGGTATCGCGTGGTCCCGCGACCGGCTCGCTGTCGGCCGAAGATGTGCTGGCCGATACTCAGACGTGTGTGGTGCTGGCCGGGCCGGGGGGCGGCAAGTCCAGCCTGCTGCGCACGTACCTTGCCACGGAGGTCGAGAGGTGGATTCAGGGCCGCGGTAAGCAGACGGTGCCGGTCCTGATCTCGGCCGCTGCCCTGGCCGACCGCCCCTTGGCGCAAGCTCTCTCCGAGGCCGTAAGCACAGACCTTGCGTCCTACGGCCTGCTTGATGAGCTTCCTTCGGCGTTCTTCGCCACCGTTCCGCAGCCGGACGTGGGTTGGCTCGTACTGGTCGACGGCCTAGACGAGGTCACCGACCCTGCCACCCGACAACGGATCTTGCGCACACTTGCTGCCATCGCCGCTGGCGAGCACGCCGGCCTGTACCGCTTCGTCGTAGCCACCCGCCCGCTGCCCCTCGATGAACTTCGCGTCTTGGACTCCGGCGTACCGCACTACTACCTGCAGCCCTTCAGCCTCAGCGATGTCGAGCACGTTGCCCTCAGTTGGTTTCGAAAGCTCCAACTGCCTGATCACCGATCCGCTGCAAAGCGGTTCGTCCAGGCCGTGTACCGAACCCGGCTGGACGACCTGGCCCGCGTCCCACTGATGACGTCCATGCTCTGCCAGCTCTATGCTGCCGCTCCCGATCAGCCGCTGCCAGTTGGCCGCAGTCACATCTACGAGGCCTTTATCGCCTTGCTGCACCAACGGCAGTACACGTCCCGCCCGTCCACAGTCTCGTCCCCGACCCATGCTGGCCTCGCGCGCTATGGGCCTGGAGCTCTCGACCGGGCGGAGTACACGATGGAGCACCTGCCGGAGCTCATCACTCGGCTCGCAGCCGAGCGGCACAGCGGTAGCGCCCTGCCCACGATCACCCTCATGGAATCGCAGCCTGAAGCTCAGCGGCCACCGCGCGTGCCCATCGAGTCATGGCGGGCGTTCCTTCACATGTGCTTGTGCAGCAGCGGCCTGCTCACCGACCGCGCGGGTGAACTCGTCTTCCTCCACCAGACCTTGTTGGAGTACCTCGCCGCCCGGCACGCCACACACAACGCACGAGCCGCAGCCCGCGCGCTTCATCAGATTTTCCACCGGCCTGCACGGTACTGGCTTTTCAGCGATGCGCCAGGCGTCACGCGCCGCTTGTGGGGAAGCAGGTACTGGAAGCCCCCGGAGGAAGACGCCTCCGACGTCGGCTTTCTCATTGACGCCTCGCAGCAACACAACCCCGACGCCTGCACCCGGCATCTGGCCCGCCTCGCATCCTCCCGCGCTGGCCTTCGCGGTTGCGAGTTCATCGCCAAACAGGCTCTCCTGGGCACCCGTCTCCCCCGTAATGTCATCGGCTCTGCGGCAGACCTGTGCGTAGCTCTGGCCTCCGACCCGGCCTTCCACTACAACTCGCCCTTGTCGCTGTGGGACGACTGGGCGTACGCCTCCCTGTCGTCGATGAGCCCTGAAATCACCCGCCATTCCCGTGTCAAGGCCGCGGAAGTCCTGGCACAACTCGGTGACTCGCGCGCCGCCGATGTGCTGTTCTCACTCGCCACCGACCCCTCTCTCGACGGACTTTCCCAGGTGGAGGCAGCGCGGGCACTGTCCGATCTCCATGACCCCCGTGCCGCCGATCTGCTGGGCTCGCTGGCCACCACCAGTATTCGTGGATGGTCTCGCGTGCGAGCGGCGCGGGCACTGTGCGATCTCGGCGACCCCCGTGCCGCTGACCTACTCCACTCCCTTGCTCTCGCTTCCAGAATGTCGCTCAGCGGTGAGGACCGGTTGAACGCAGCGCGGGCACTGTCCGATCTCGATGCTCCCCGTGCCGCCGATCTGCTGTACTCGCTGGCCAGCAGCCCCGCACGGGTCGATCGGGTCCAGGCAGCACGAATATTGACCGACCTGTCTGACCCTCGCGGCTTCGATCTGGCGTACTCTCTCGCCGCCGACCCTACGTTCCAATTTCGCGTCCTTCCGGCGCGGCTCCTCGCCGAGTTGGGTGACCCTCGCGGCGCCGACCTGTTGTATTCCCTCGCCACCGACCCCGCCCTCAAGATCGGAGCTCGTGTGGAAGCAGCGCAGGCGTTGGCTGATCTGCAGGATCCCCGCGCCCACAAACTGCTGTACTC
The DNA here is from genome assembly GCF_040297125.1 of Streptomyces sp. NPDC001868. Lineage (NCBI taxonomy): Bacteria > Bacillati > Actinomycetota > Actinomycetes > Kitasatosporales > Streptomycetaceae > Streptomyces > Streptomyces sp. NPDC001868. The sequence continues at coordinate 50,942 of NZ_JBEOYO010000061.1, forward strand.
CCTGGCTATCGATCCCGCTGCCGCCACAGAGAGCGTCTTCGGCATGGGAGCGGCTGCCTGTGCGGCACAGGCATTGGCGAAAGCCGGTGATCATCGTGGCACCGATCTGCTGTACTCCCTCGCCACCGAACCGACCTCACACAACCGTGTACATGTGGCGTACGAGTTGGCCGACTTGGGAGATCCTCGTGGAAGGGATCTGCTGTGCTCCCTCGCCATGGACGCCACCGTCGACGATTCGGGTCGCGCGTACATGGCCGACGCTTTGATCGAGCTGGGTGATCCACGCGCCGATGACGTGCTGTACTCGCAGGCCACCGACCCCGCCTTCAAATCAGCCAAGAAGGCGGCCGAGCTGTTGGCTGAACGCCGCGATCCTCGGGCTGCCAGCGTGTCTGTCAGATTTGTCTGGGTCCACCGATTGCTCAGGGCCGTTTGCAGACGACTTACCTAGCGTCCGTGAGCGAGTTCCACCCACGCCTGTCCCTCCCCGTTCCTGCTGAGCAGACGGGCCGTGCGCGCCCACCCCGGCGATTCTGAGGCCCCAACCCTGTTACGGACAGCCCCTCACCAAGATCTTCATCAGCCTTCTAGTAGGACTCCGTTAGGTCTGCCTCGATCTTGGGGTTCTGCTGGGTAGGGGTTGGTGGCAAGTGGTGCAGATGCCGGTCCAGCAGTTCAGCAGGTCTTGGAGGGTGTCAAGGATCTGGTAGAGGGTGAGTTGGGTGTGTCGGCTTTTGGGGCCAGCCGCTGCTCGGTGAGGAAGGCATGGGCGGCGGTGACCAGGGTGGCGTGGTGGTGCCAGCCCGGCCAGGAGCGGCCTTCGAAGTGGTCCAGGCCCAGGCCGTGCTTGAGTTCGCGGTAGTCGTGCTCGATGCGCCAGCGGATCTTTGCCAGGCGGACCAGTTCGGTGATCGGGGTGTCGTCGGGCAGGTCGGACAGCCAGAAACGGGTCGGTTTGTCCTCACCATGGGGCCATTCGGCCAGCAGTCGCACGTGGGGCAGGACGCCGTCCCACCGGCCGTGCTCGGCCACCGCGGCTGCCTGGGCCAGCCGACGCGGGCGCACCCCAGCCGGCCGGACCCTCATGCGAGGAAGCGGGAGGTCATCGGACCGCGAGAGCCTTCCCGCCAGGTCACTTCCCGGAAGGCTTCCCGTCCGGCGGCCGCAGCGAGTTGCGCCACCGTCAGCGGTGGCTGCCGGTAGCGGGGCACCGGCGGGCGTCCGGTGCCGGAGAACGCCGGGGCGGCGGGGTGCGCGTCATGAGGCTGGACGGTCAGATCACCGCGGATGCCGACCACATACGGGATCTCCCGCTCGGCCAGGGCGGCACGGAAGTCGGCGTTCTGGCCGTAGCCGGCATCCGCCACCACGACCGGCGGCACCAGGTGCCATGCGGCCAGTTCATCCAGGGCGTCCAGCGCCAGCCGCCACTTCTCCCGGTGCCCGACGTCTTCTGGGACGCCGGTGCGTCGGCGTCGGACGGTGTCTGTGGCCCACTCCTTGGGCAGGAACAGCCGCCAGTTCAGCGGGCACGAGGCCGCATCGGAGACCGTGTGCACGCTGACCGCGACCTGGCAGTTGGCCTGCTTGCCCAAAGCGCCGCAGTACTGGTGGGCAACACCGACCGACATCCTGCCGTCCTTGGGAAAGGACACGTCATCGACCGCCCAGGCGTCCGGGCCGATCCGCGGCACCAGCCGCTCAGCGATCCGCCGGCGCACCGGCACCGGATCCCAGGTGGACTGGTTCACGAACTGCTGCAGGTTCTGCTCGTTGCCGTCGGGCAGCCGCGAGGCCATGGCCTGGATGGACTTGCGGCGGCCGTCCATCATCAGTCCCCGCAGACAGCAGTCGCTCTTGGCCCGCTGGTCCTTGCGCGGTATCGAGGCGAACACATCCGCCACGATTAACGCCAACGTCGCTCGAACACGGTTCACTTCATGTGCGTCCACACACTCCTCATGCCCCTGAACACGACCAACAGACAGACCTAACGGAGTCCTACTAGTGTCCTGCGCCAGTAGTTGACCGTTAGTTGGTGTGTGACTTCTACTGCTGGTGCGTCAGTTCCTCGTCGGGGCCCGAAACTGGTGCCGTTGCTGCTGTCCGATGACGAGCGGGCGG
>NZ_JBEOYO010000062.1:0-51979 GCF_040297125.1 Streptomyces sp. NPDC001868
ACGGCCCCTGCGGGCCGTTGAAAAAGCACGGGGCGCAGCCCCTGCTTTTTCAGGGGCGCGGGGAACTGCGCGACCAGCCCCCACCGGACCCGCACCCGAACTCCGACCTCAGGGGGTCGAAGGGGCGCAGCCCCTGGGGATGGGACGGGTAGGGGCGGCGGGGGCGAAGGAGAACCCCCGTCACCCCCACCGGGGTCACAGCCCGTACCGCTCCCGGGCCTCCTTCACGGCCGTCGCCTTGACCTCACCCCGCCGCGCGAGCTGGGCGAGCGCCGCCACGACGACGGACTGCGCGTCGACCCCGAAGTGCCGACGGGCCGCCTCACGCGTGTCGGAGAGACCGAAGCCGTCCGCACCCAGCGAGGAGTAGTCCTGCTCGACCCACTGCGCGATCTGGTCCGGGACCTGGCGCATGTAGTCGGAGACCGCCAGGACCGGCCCCTCGGCACCCTGCAGCACCTGACGGACGTACGGCATCCGCTCCTCGCCGCGCAGCAGCGCCGCGTCCGCCTCCAGGGCGTCCCGCCGCAGCTCCGTCCAGGACGTCGCCGACCAGACGTCGGCCGCCACACCCCACTCCTCCGCGAGCAGCTTCTGCGCCTCGAGCGTCCAGTGGATCGCCGTACCGGAGCCGAGCAGCTGGATGCGCGGAGCGTTCGCCGCCGGGGACAGCCCCGCCGACTCGGCCGTGTTGAAGCGGTACAGGCCCTTGACGATGCCCTCGTCCACCCCGGCCACGCCGGGCTTCGCGGGCTGCGGCATCGGCTCGTTGTAGACGGTCAGGTAGTAGAAGACGTTCGGGTCCTCACCCGGGGCCGCCTCGCCGTACATCCGCCGCAGACCGTCCTTGACGATCGCCGCGACCTCGTACGCGAACGCCGGGTCGTACGTCAGCGCCGCCGGGTTCGTCGCCGCGATCACCGGCGAGTGGCCGTCGGCGTGCTGGAGGCCCTCGCCCGTCAGCGTCGTACGGCCGGCCGTCGCGCCGACGAGGAAGCCGCGGCCGAGCTGGTCGCCGAGCTGCCACATCTGGTCGGCCGTACGCTGCCAGCCGAACATCGAGTAGAAGATGTAGAACGGGATCATCGCCTCGCCGTGCGTCGAGTACGACGTCGAGGCGGCGATGAAGTCCGCCATGGAACCGGCCTCGGTGATCCCCTCGTTGAGGATCTGGCCGTCCTTGGCCTCCTTGTAGTACATCAGCTGGTCACGGTCGACCGGCTCGTACGTCTGGCCCTTGGGGGAGTAGATCCCGAGGGAGGGGAAGAGGCTCTCCATGCCGAAGGTGCGCGCCTCGTCGGGGACGATCGGCACCCAGCGCCTGCCCGTCTGCTTGTCGCGGACCAGGTCCTTGACCAGGCGGACGAAGGCCATGGTCGTCGCCACGTTCTGCGAGCCGGAGCCCTTGTCGAAGGCGGCGAAGGTCTTGTCGGCGGCGGCCGGGAGGGGGGCGAGGGCGTGCGTACGGCGGGCGGGGGCGGGACCGCCGAGGGCCGCGCGGCGCTCCTGGAGGTAGCGGACCTCGGCGGAGTCGGCGCCCGGGTGACCGTAGGGCACGACCCCGTCGACGAAGTCGCTGTCCTTGATGGGGAGTTCGAGCAGGTCACGCATCTGCTTGAACTCGTCCACCGACAGCTTCTTCATCTGGTGGTTGGCGTTCTTCGACGCGAAGCCCTCGCCGAGGGTGAAGCCCTTGACGGTCTGGGCCAAGACGACGGTCGGCGCGCCCTTGAACTCGACGGCGGCCTTGTAGGCGGCGTACACCTTGCGCGCCTCGTGACCACCGCGCGAGAGGTGGAAACACTCCAGGATCTTGTCGTCGCTCAGCAGCTTCGCCATCTCGACGAGCGCCGGGTCGGAGCCGAAGAAGTCCTGGCGGATGTAGGCGGCGTCGCGGGTCTGGTACGTCTGCACCTGCGCGTCGGGCACCTCACGGAGGCGGCGTACGAGCGCCCCGGTCGTGTCCAGCTGGAACAGCTCGTCCCAGGCCGAACCCCACAGCGACTTGACGACGTTCCAGCCGGCGCCCCGGAACTGGGCCTCCAGCTCCTGCACGATCTTGAAGTTCGCGCGGACCGGGCCGTCGAGGCGCTGCAGGTTGCAGTTGATGACGAAGGTGAGGTTGTCCAGACCCTCACGGGAGGCAAGGGCGAGTGCCGCCGTGGACTCCGGCTCGTCCATCTCGCCGTCGCCGAGGAACGCCCAGACGTGGGAGTTCGAGACGTCCTTGATGCCACGGCTGGTGAGATAGCGGTTGAACCGCGCCTGGTAGATGGCGGAGAGGGGGCCGAGGCCCATGCTCACCGTCGGGAACTCCCACAGCCAGGGCAGGCGGCGGGGGTGCGGGTACGACGGGAGGCCGTCGCCGGCCGCCTCGCGGCGGAAGTTGTCCAGGTGGGACTCGTTCAGGCGGCCGTCGAGGAAGGCGCGGGCGTAGATGCCGGGGGAGGCGTGGCCCTGGATGTAGAGCTGGTCGCCCGAGCCGTCGGCCTCCTTGCCCTTGAAGAAGTGGTTGAAGCCCGTCTCGTAGAGCCAGGCCGCGGAGGCGAAGGTGGCGATGTGGCCGCCGACGCCGTATTTGGAGCCGCGGGTGACCATCGCGGCCGCGTTCCAGCGGTTCCACGCGGTGATACGGCGTTCCAGCGCCTCGTCACCGGGGACGCCCGGCTCGGCGGCGGTGGGGATGGTGTTGACGTAGTCCGTCTCGAGCAGCTTGGGCAGCGCGACGCCGTTGCCCTCCGCACGCTCCAGGGTGCGGCGCATCAAGTACGCCGCGCGGTGCGGCCCGGCCGCCTTGGTGACGGCGTCCAGCGAGGCCTGCCATTCGGCGGTCTCCTCCGGATCCCGGTCGGGGAGCTGGTCGAGCGCGCTCGGCTGGATGGCGTTGGAGTCGGTCATTGCGCCGCCTTCCTCAGTCGAAGGGGGTTCCCTCATCGGTAAGGGTTCGGGGGTTGCCCTTGGTCTTTGGCAGGACAGGGCGGTGGGCTTCGGTGGAAGCCCGTCGGCGACTGTAACCCGCTGATCGATGATCGATCAAAGGGTCGCGGGCAAAATCTCTTGATCCCGAGAAAGTCGGCACGGGGTGCCCTTGGCGGAGACACCGGGTGCCGTTGTGGGGCGGGGTTTGTGCAGGTGGGGCGGCGTTTGAGCGGGGGTGCGCTCAGGGGGTGGGCCGGTTGGGGTGCGTTCTCGGCTGCGGATGCGTGGGGCTTCTCGCGCAGTTCCCCGCGCCCCTGAAAAGCACGGGCTGCGCCCTGCGCTTTTCAGGCCCGCAGCCCCGTCACCTTTCAGGCCCCGAAGCCGTGGTCCCTACAGGCCCCCCAAACCGTGGTCCTTCAGGCCCCCAAACCGTGGTCTCTTCAGGCCCCCCGGGGCCCGAAGCTTCTAGGGGCGCGGGGAACTGCGCGGCTGGCCCCCACCGGACCCGCACCCGCCAACGCACCCCAACCGGCCCCCTGAGTGCACCCCACGCGGCTAGGCCGGCTCGTCGTCCGTGTGCGGGGCGCAGCCCAACACGTGGGCCTTGACCAGGTCGGCGATCCGCGGGTCGCGGCGCCGGAAGGCCGCGACCAGCTCCTCGTGCTCCTCGGCGTAGGACTGCTGGACCGTGCCCAGCCAGCGGATCGAGAGCGCGGTGAAGACCTCGATCCCCAGCCCCTCCCACGTGTGCAGCAGCACCGAGTTGCCGGCCGCCCGCACCAGCTCCCGGTGGAACGCCACCGTGTGCCGTACCTGGGACGTGCCATCGGCGTTCCGGTCCGCCTCGTACAGCGCGGCCACATGCGGCTCCAGCGCCGAGCAGTCCTCGGCCAGCCGCTCCGCCGCCAGCTCCGCCGCGATCGCCTCCAGACCGGCCCGTACGGGGTAGCTCTCCTCCAGGTCGGCGGCGGTCAGATTCCGTACCCGTACGCCCTTGTTCGGCGCGGATTCGATCAACCGCAGCGACTCCAGCTCACGCAACGCCTCCCGCACGGGAGTCTGGCTGACCTCCAGCTCCGTCGCGATCCGCCGCTCCACGATCCGCTCACCCGGCTTCCACCGCCCGCTCACGATCCCCTCCACGATGTGCTCGCGGATCTGTTCGCGCAGCGAGTGGACGACGGGCGGCGCGGTGGTCATGCGGGCTCCTTCGGCGGGGGACCGGCGGGGGACGAGCCCCAAGGCGTTGACCTCTAGACAATAGAGCCGCGGCCCTCCGGGGGAGAGGTGCACGGGGGCGCTTTCGCGCAGGTGAGACGAGACTTACACGCTCCCACGGAGAGCCGGTTTGTAAAGACCCGTACCGGCCGGGCCGCCGAGCGGCCGACGGTCGTCGGCGAACGCACCGGTGCCCCGCCCGGAAGTCTCCGGACGGGGCACCGTCGTGCTGTGGCCGGCCCGAGGGCGGACCTGGGCGTACTACAGGCCGAGTTCGACCTCGAACTCGCCCGCCTCCAGGATCGCCTTGACGGCCGTCAGGTAACGGGCCGCGTCGGCGCCGTCCACCAGACGGTGGTCGTAGGAGAGGGTCAGGTAGGTCATGTCGCGGACGGCGATGACCGTGCCCTCCTCCGTCTCCAGGACGGCCGGGCGCTTGACCGTGGCGCCGATGCCGAGGATCGCGACCTGGTTCGGCGGCACGATGATCGTGTCGAAGAGCGCGCCGCGCGAACCGGTGTTGGAGATGGTGAAGGTCGCGCCGGACAGCTCGTCCGGGGTGATCTTGTTGGCCCGGACCTTGCCCGCCAGATCGGCGGTGGCCTTGGCGATACCGGCGATGTTGAGGTCGCCCGCGCCCTTGATGACCGGGGTCATCAGGCCCTTCTCGGAGTCCACCGCGATACCGATGTTCTCGGCGTCGAAGTAGGTGATCGTGCCCTCGCCCTCGTTGATCCGGGCGTTGATGGGCGCGTGCGCCTTCAGCGCCTGGGCCGCGGCCTTGACGAAGAACGGCATCGGGGAGAGCTTGACGCCCTCACGGGCCGCGAACGAGTCCTTGGCCCGGGCGCGCAGCCGCATCAGACGCGTGACGTCGACCTCGACGACCGACGACAGCTGCGCCTGCTCGTGCAGCGCCTTGACCATGTTGTCGCCGATGACCTTGCGGATGCGCGGCATCTTGACGGTCTGGCCACGCAGGGGCGAGGCCTCCAGGGCCGGCGCCTTCTTCGCGGCGGGAGCCGGAGCGGCGGCGGCCGGAGCCGGGGCAGCGGCGGCGGCCTTCGCGGCCTCGGCGGCGGCGATGACGTCCTGCTTGCGGATACGACCGCCGACGCCGGTGCCCTTGACGGCGCCCAGGTCGACACCGTTCTCGGCGGCGAGCTTGCGCACCAGCGGGGTGACGTACGCGCCCTCGTCGGTCGCCTTGGTGGCGGCGGACGCGACCGGGGCGGCGGCCGGAGCCGGGGTGACCGGGGCGGGCGCGGGAGCCGGCGCGGCGGCGACGGGCGCCGGAGCCGGGGCGGCGGGGGCCGCCGGCGCGGGGGCCGGAGCCGGAGCCGCGGGGGCGGCCGGAGCGGGCGCGGGGGCCGGCGGGGCCGGGGCAGCGGCGGCGGGCGCCGGAGCCGGGGCGGCCGGGGCGGCCGCCGGAGCGGCACCCGGGGCGCCGATGACGGCCAGCTTGGCGCCGACCTCGGCGGTCTCGTCCTCGGCGACCGTGATCTCCAGGAGCACACCGGAGGTGGGCGCCGGGATCTCGGTGTCGACCTTGTCCGTGGAGACCTCCAGCAGCGGCTCGTCGGCCTCGACGGAGTCGCCGACCTCCTTGAGCCAGCGGGTGACGGTGCCCTCGGTGACGGACTCGCCGAGCGCCGGGAGGACCACGTCGGTGCCCTCGGCGGAGCCACCGCCGGTGGCCGCCTCGGCGGTCGGGGCGGGCGCGGGGGCGGCCTGCTCGGTGGAGGGCGCGGCCGCGGCGGGCTCGGGGGCCGGAGCCGGAGCCTCCTCGGCGGCGGCGGCGGCGGGGGCCGGGGCGGCGGCGGGCGCGCCCGAGCCGTCGTCGATCAGCGCCAGCTCGGCGCCGACCTCGACGGTCTCGTCCTCGGCGACCTTGATGGAGGCCAGGATGCCGGCTGCGGGGGAGGGGATCTCGGTGTCGACCTTGTCGGTCGACACCTCGAGCAGCGGCTCGTCGGCCTCTACGCGCTCACCCTCGGCCTTCAGCCAGCGGGTGACAGTGCCCTCGGTGACGCTCTCGCCGAGCGCCGGAAGGGTTACGGAAACCGCCATGGTTTCTGTTGCTCCTTAACGATTGCGGAAGTCTGGATCGTCGCTTCGTCGACCGAGGGGTCAGTCGTGCGAGTGCAGCGGCTTGCCCGCGAGGGCCAGGTGGGCCTCGCCGAGCGCCTCGTTCTGCGTCGGGTGGGCGTGGATGAGCTGGGCGACCTCGGCGGGGAGCGCTTCCCAGTTGTAGATCAGCTGGGCCTCGCCCACCTGCTCGCCCATGCGGTCGCCGACCATGTGGACGCCGACCACGGCACCGTCCTTGACCTGGACGAGCTTGATCTCGCCCGAGGTGTTGAGGATCTTGCTCTTGCCGTTGCCCGCGAGGTTGTACTTCAGAGCGACGACCTTGTCCGCGCCGTAGATCTCCTTGGCCTTGGCCTCGGTGATGCCCACGGAGGCGACCTCGGGGTGGCAGTACGTCACCCGCGGGACACCGTCGTAGTCGATCGGGACGGCCTTGAGACCGGCCAGACGCTCCGCCACCAGGATGCCCTCGGCGAAGCCGACGTGCGCGAGCTGGAGCGTCGGGACCAGGTCACCGACGGCGGAGATGGTCGGGACGTTCGTCCGCATGTACTCGTCGACCAGGACGTAGCCGCGGTCCATCGCGACGCCCTGCTCCTCGTAGCCGAGACCGGCGGAGACCGGCCCGCGGCCGACGGCCACCAGCAGCAGCTCGGCCTCGAACTCCTTGCCGTCGGCGAGGGTGACCTTGACACCGTCCTGGGTGTACTCGGCCTTCGAGAAGAAGGTGCCCAGGTTGAACTTGATGCCGCGCTTGCGGAAGGCGCGCTCAAGAAGCTTGGAGGAGTTCTCGTCCTCGAGGGGGGCCAGGTGCTTCAGGCCCTCGATGATCGTGATGTCGGTGCCGAAGGACTTCCAGGCGGAGGCGAACTCGACGCCGATGACACCGCCGCCGAGGACGATCGCGGACTTCGGGACACGGTCCAGGACGAGGGCGTGGTCCGAGGAGATGATGCGGTTGCCGTCGATCTCCAGGCCCGGCAGCGACTTCGGCACGGAGCCGGTCGCCAGCAGGACGTGACGGCCCTGGACGCGCTGGCCGTTGACGTCGACGGAGGTGGGGGAGGACAGTCGGCCCTCACCCTCGATGTAGGTGACCTTGCGGGAGGCGATGAGCCCCTGCAGACCCTTGTACAGGCCGGAGATCACGCCGTCCTTGTACTTGTGCACGGCGGGCACGTCGATGCCCTCGAAGGTGGCCTTCACACCGAACTGCTCGCTCTCGCGGGCCTGGTCGGCGATCTCGCCCGCGTGCAGCAGGGCCTTCGTGGGAATGCATCCCCGGTGCAGGCAGGTGCCGCCGACCTTGTCCTTCTCGATCAGGGCGACGTCCAGGCCCAGCTGAGCCCCGCGCAGGGCCGCGGCGTAACCACCGCTACCACCGCCGAGGATCACTAGGTCGAAAACGGTGCTGGCGTCGTTCGCCACGTCACGTCCTCCATGCATGTGCGCCGTACGCCGGTCGTCCTCGACCGCGCGGCGGCTGGTGTCCGGCCGCTCTTCTTCGGCCCTGTGGTGGGGGCCCTGTCCTGCCGAGCCCCATCTTCGCACTTGTCGAGAGGGAACGAGACGCCGGGCCGGGGTGTGAGACACCACACGCTCACTTGTGACGGGGCAGGGCGGCAGCGCGCCCTTCAGGGGCGCGGGGAACCGCGCGACCGGCCACAGCCGGCCCGCAGTCGCCCGCGTCCCTCAGGTGTCGAGCCAGGGGGCGGACATCACCCCAGGTCGCCGGAGGCAGCCCGCTCGGCCAGCCGCACCAGAGTCCGCACCGCGGTCCCGGTCCCACCCTTGGGCGTGTACCCGAAGGGCCCGCCCTCGTTGAACGCCGGCCCCGCGATGTCCAGGTGCGCCCAGGTGATCCCCTCGCCCACGAACTCCTTCAGGAACAGCCCGGCGACGAGCCCGCCGCCGTACCGCTCCCCCATGTTCGCGATGTCGGCGGTCGGGGAGTCCATCCCCTTGCGCAGGTGGTCCGGCAGCGGCATCGGCCACGCAGGCTCCCCGGCCTCCTCCGCCGCCTCGTGCACCGCGGAGCGGAACGCGTCGTCGTTGGCCATGATCCCGAACGTCCGGTTGCCCAGCGCCAGCATCATCGCGCCGGTCAGCGTCGCCACGTCGACGATCGCGTCCGGCTTGTCCTCGGAGGCCTTGGCGAGCGCGTCGGCCAGGACGAGCCGGCCCTCGGCGTCGGTGTTCAGCACCTCGACCGTCTTGCCGCTGTACATGCGCAGCACATCACCCGGGCGGGTGGCGGAGCCGGACGGCATGTTCTCGGCGAGGGCGAGCCAGCCGGTGACGTTGACTTCGAGACCGAGGCGCGCGGCGGCGACGACGGCGGCGAACACGGCGGCGGCACCGCTCATGTCGCACTTCATCGTCTCGTTGTGCCCGGCGGGCTTGAGCGAGATGCCGCCCGAGTCGTAGGTGATGCCCTTGCCGACGAACGCCAGGTGCTTCTTCGCCTTGGAGTGGGTGTACGACAGCTGCACCAGCCGGGGCGTTGCCGCGGAGCCCGCGCCGACGCCGAGGATGCCGCCGTAGCCGCCCTTGGCGAGCGCCTTCTCGTCGAGCACGGTCACCTTGATGCCGTGTTCCTTGGCCGCGGTCTGCGCGACGGCGGCGAAGGCCTCCGGGTCGAGGTCGTTCGGCGGCGTGTTGATCAGGTCGCGGGCGCGGTTCAGCTCCTCGGTCACCGCGATCGCGCGCTCGGCGGCCGCCTTGTGGGCCTTGTCGCGGGGCTTCGCGCCGAGCAGGGCGATCTCGGCGAGCGGCGCCTTGCCGTTCTTCGCCTTCGCGTCCTTGTTCTGCTCCTTGTAGGCGTCGAAGGAGTACGCGCCGAGCAGCGCGCCCTCGGAGACGGCGGCCACGGCGTCGGCGTCCTCGACGGGCAGCGCGAAAGCGGCCTTCTTCGTACCGGACAGGGCGCGGGCCGCGGCACCGGCCGCGCGGCGCAGCGCCTCCGCGCCGAACGAGCCGTCCTTCTCGGGCACCGCGCCGAGGCCCACCGCCACCACGAGCGGCGCCTTGAAGCCGGACGGCGCGGGCAGCTTCGTCACCTCGCCCTCGGCGCCCGAGGCGCCGAGGGTCTCCAGGAGGCCCGCCAGCTTGCCGTCGTAAGCCTTGTCCACAGCCTCGGCGCCCGGCGCTACGACCAGGCCCCCAGGCCGAGATGCAGGGCCCTTCGCGACACCGACCACGATGGCGTCGGCACGGAGGCCCGGCGCGGCGGCGGTGCTGAGAGTGAGAGCAGTCACGGTGGTGAAATCTCGCTTCCGATTGAGTTTCGGTGGCCGAACGGATGGGTCGACGTGCCGAGAACGAGCCTAGGCCCTTGTTCGGCCCATCGGACCTGGGGCGTGGGCCGGTTGCGCTCCCGCCGTCCGCAGGGCGTCCGCTGCGACCAGCCTCCCCGACTTTCGGCTCCGGCCGTGCAGGGAGATCCCCATGAATTCGGCATAGGGGGATCCCTTATCGCCGGGCCGGTGCCACGCGTTCCATGGTCCGGGGCGCGGCGCCGACCGTTCTTCGCGCGTAGCGCGGCCCACCGGATTTCGATCACTCCTGCGGGCATTCACCCCTATGTGGCTTCATGGTCATTTTCGTGCCTGATGTGCCCTGACCTGGGCCACACTCGTCCCGCCGGTGAGTGATCACCTCATCGGTCCGCATCATTTCCACAGATTCCCCTCGGCATGCGCTTCGGTTCGGTCGCAGGGAATCTTTTTCGGGGAGGGGCGAACATGACGCACAGCGTGCCCGGATGGAGAAACGCCGCCGCGGTCGTGGCGAGCGCGAGCCTGCTGGCGGCGGGCCTGGGCATACCGGAAGCGTCGGCCGCCGCCGCACCGCGCGTCGATCTGCGGGTCCTGGTGCTGGACAACGGCGACAGCCCCGTCCAGGCCATCGCCGCGGAGCTGAAGAGCACCGGCATCCCGTACACCCGCGTGGACCTCAACGACGCGAACCGCCCTACCGTGAACGCCGCTTTCCTCAGCGACACGGTCGGCGGCACCCCGCGTGCCAAGTACCAGGGCGTGGTGCTGCCCAACGAGGCCCCGTTCGGCGCGGGTTCGGCCGAGCAGACCGCGCTGGAGACGTACGAGCGGACGTACGGCATCCCGCAGGTCGACGCCTACACCTGGGCGCACCCCGGGGTCGGCCTCGACTACACGAGCGAGGGCGGCTGGGCCGGCTCCCTCGACGGCCGCGAGGCCACGGTGACCGCCGCCGGGAAGGCGAGCCGCTTCGGCTATCTGGACGGACAGTTCGCCTTCGAGGACAACTCCCCGTCCACACAGGAGAGTTACGGCTTCGTGGCCCGGCCCCGCGCGGGCTACACCAGCTATGTCGACCTCCCCGTGCCCGGCGGCAGCGGCCGGGGCAGCCTGGTCGGCGAGTACGCCCACGACGGGCGCCGCGAACTGGTCGTCACCTTCGCCTACAACCAGTACCAGCGGCAGTTCCGGGTGCTGGCCCGGGGCATCGTCGAATGGCTGACGGACGGGGTGCACCTCGGCCGGAACCGGAACTACTTCGCCGTCCACGTCGACGACGTCTTCGCACCCGACAGCCGCTGGGACACCGAGCACAACTGCACCCCCGGCAGCTTCAACTGCGGCGGCGGGGAGGGCGCGGGCACCGAGCCGATCCGGATGACCGCCGCCGACGCCGAGTACACCAAGCAGTGGCAGCAGTCCAGCGGCTTCACCCTCGACATGGTCTACAACGGGGGCAGCGGCGAGGAGTGGAAGGCGGCGAACGGCAACGCCGACGCCCTCGCCGACCGGCTGCTCGCCGACCGGAGCGCGTACCGCTGGATCAACCACACCTACACCCACCAGTACCTCGGCTGCGTCCAGGACACCTCGACCGTCCCGTGGAGCTGCGCGAAGGACGCGAACGGCACCACCCGCTATCTGAGCCGCGCCGAGATCGCCCAGCAGATCCGCGACAACCACGACTGGGCCGTCGCGCGCGGCCTTCCGGTGCGGCACGACGAACTGGTGACGGGCGAGCACTCGGGTCTGCGGACGCTGCCGCAGCAGCCGGACGACAACCCGAACCTCGCGGGCGCGCTCGCCGACAACGGTGTCAAATGGATCGCCTCCGACAATTCCCGTGAACCGGCCCAGCGTCCGGTGGGCGCCGCGCTGACCGTGCCCCGCCACCCGATGAACGTCTTCTACAACGTGGGCACGGCCGCCGAGATGGTCGACGAGTACAACTGGGTCTACACCTCGGCGGCCGACGGCGGCAGCGGCGTCTGCGAGAACAACGCGACCTCCACCTGCCTGGCCGCCCCGCTGGACCCGGCCACGGGGTACGCGTCGCACATCGTCCCGCAGGAGGCCCGTACCGCCCTGCTGCACGTCATCGGCAACGACCCGCGACCGCACTACGCCCACCAGTCCAACCTGGCCGAGGAGCGCCTCCTCTACCCGGTCCTGGACCGGGTGCTCGCCGACTACCGGGCCCTCTTCGCCGCCGACACCCCGCTGGAGAGCCCCCGGCAGAACGCGGTCGGCACCGAGCTGAAGCGCCGGGCCGCCTGGCAGACCGCCGTCGCCAACGGCACGGTCACCGCGTACCGGATCGGTACGTCGGTGACGGTGACGGCACCCAAGGGGCTGGAGATCCCGATGACGGCACCGAAGGGGACCGTCCAGCAACTCCCGCTCGGGACAACCACGTTCGGCACCCCGTACGCGGGAGCCCGCTCGGCCTGGACGACGCCCGCACCACTCCAGTCCGCCGTAAAGCTCAAGTTGCCGTAGAGCGCCCCCAAAGGGGCGCGGGGCTGTATTGGATATGCGGCTCCGCCGCGGGGCGCGACCAGCCCCCACCGACCCGCACCCGGGGTCCGGACCCGCAGTTCCCCGCACATCATCCGCGTAACAGCAACAGGGGGGAGCGGCGCAGCCATGCGCACCGGCAGTCATGTCACCATGCTCACCGAAGGCACCTACCCGCATGTCCACGGAGGGGTCAGCACCTGGTGCGACCAGCTCGTCCAGGGCATGCCCGACGTCGAGTTCCACCTCGTGTCGCTCACCGGAACCGGCCGCGAACCCGTGACCTGGGAACTGCCGCCGAACGTGTACCGGCACACCTCCGTACCGACCTGGGGCCCGCGCCCCGGCCGCGCCCGCGCCCCGTACGGCGCGGCCCGCCGCCGCTTCACCGACTCCTACGAGCGGCTCCTGCTCTCCGTCCTCGACCCCGACGCGCCCCGCGACTTCGGCACGGCCCTGTACGAGCTGGCCGAACTCGCCCGCGCCGGACAGCTGTCGGCGGCCCTGCGCACCGAGTCGGCGCTGCGCTCGCTGATGTGGATCTGGACGATGCCACACCTGCCGACGGCCGCCGCGCACCCCACGGTCCACGACGCGCTCACCGCGACCGACCTGCTGGAACACGCCCTGCGGCCGCTCGGCGCCCGGCTCCCCGAGGACTGTGTGGCCCACGCGGTCAGCGGCGGCCTGGCCACCCTGCCCGCGCTCGCCGCCCGTGAGCTGGACGGCGTACCGTTCCTGCTCACCGAGCACGGCATCTACCTCCGTGAGCGCTACCTCGGTCACCGGGGCGGCGACCAGCGCTGGCCCGTGAAGGCCTTCATGCTCGGCTTCCACCGCGAGCTGACCGGGCTCGGCTACCGCGCCGCCGACCTCATCACCCCCTGCAACCAGTACAACCGCCGCTGGGAGGAGCGCGGCGGCGCCGACACCGACCGGATCCGCACGGTCTACAACGGCGTCGACCCGGCCGCCTTCCCGCACGCCGGCCCCGAACCCGAGGTGCCCACCCTCACCTGGTGCGGACGCGTCGACCCCATCAAGGACCTGGAGACCCTGCTGCACGCGTACGCCATGGTCCGCGCCGAGATCCCGGAGACCAGACTCCGGCTGTTCGGGCCCGTGCCGCCCGGCGGCGAGGCGTACCGCACCGAGCTGGAGAAACTCGCCGCCGAGCTGGGTGTCACGGACGGGCTCACCTTCGAGGGCCGTATCACCGAGGTGTGGCGGGCCTACGCCGCCGGGCACGTCGTGATGCTGTCCTCCATCTCCGAGGGCTTCCCCTTCTCCCTCATCGAGGCCATGTCCTGCGGCCGTACGACCGTGTCCACCGATGTCGGCGGGGTCCGCGAGGCGGTCGGCGACACCGGCATCGTCGTGCCCCCGCGCGAGCCGGAGATGATGGCCGCCGCCGCGCTCACCCTCCTCCGCGACGACGAACGCCGCCTCGGCTTGGGTGAGTTGGCGCGGCAGCGGGTGATCGACCGGTTCACCCTGCGCCGGTCGGTGGACGCCTTTCGCACGATCTACCGGGAGCTCGCGGGCCGGGACGAGGTCGTGTACGAGCCCGCGCCGGAGACGGTCGACGACTGGACCGTCGAACTGCGCGACCCCTGGTACCGGACCGTGGCGACGGACGGAACCGACTGGTGAGCGGCGACCCCTCCACGCCCCCGGGAGCCTCCCCGGGAGCACGGCCGGGCACCCTCCCCGCCGTCCCGCGCCAGCGCAGGCCGCGCTGGGCCGAGCCCGACCCCATCGACCAACTGGCCGAGCGGCACCGGGAGTTCATAGCGGCGGCCGTCCACCCGGACGAGATAGCCGCCCTGCTGGAGTCCGACGGCATGTCCGACGACCGGACCCGTGAACGCTACGGCTGCCGCAACTCCTTCGCCCTGGCCGAGGAGTTGTACGAACGCGTCGAGCGGGCCTACCCCGAACCGGCCGGCCCCGCGCACGATCCCTGGCGGATCGGCCTGCTGGGCTGCCTCCTGCGCGGCGTGGTCTTCGCCCTCCCCGGCCTCGCCTACGTCCTGGGCGCGCCCCTCCTCGCCGGCCCCGGGGACGGCTCCGGCCTCCCCGCCGGTACGGTCCCGTTGCTGGCCGGCGCCCTGTGCGGCTGGATGTGGAACCAGGGGCTCGCCCACCGGGCGTACTCCTGGCTCGGGTTGGGCGACCGTGACGCGTGCCGCCGTTCCCTGGCCGTCGGCGCCCCCGTGGGCGTGCTCCTCTGTACGACGGTGGCCTGCCTGGCGGCGGGCCGCGGGGATCTGGGTGCGGTGGCCTTCGCCGCCGGGGAGTCCTGCTATCTGGGCGCCGCGACCGTCCTGCTCGTCCTGGGCCGCGAACGGGCCCTGCTGCACAGCCTGTTGCCCATGGCGGGGGGCGCGCTGTTCGCCCTGGTGCAGCAGGTGCCCGACTGGGCGCGGCTGACCCTGCTGGCCGGCTCCCTGTCGGCGGTCGTGGTCCTCGCCGCACACGAAGTGGCGCCCGTCGTAAGGGAGTTGGGCACGAGAGGCCGGTCGGCCGGACGCGCCGCCGTCCTCGGCACCGGTGGCGGCACGACGGGGAAGGGCCCGGCCTCGCCCCGGCTGGCCGCCTCCCTCCCGTACGCCCTCTTCGGCCTCGGCATCGGGGTGCTCGTGCTGTACGCGGCCGTCGGGGACGTGATCGCCCACGAGGGGCGCGGTTCGGTCGCGACCCCCGCCGCCGTGGCGCTCACGCTCAGCATGGGCCCCGCCGAATGGCTGCTGTACCGCTTCCGCAGCGGAGGCCTCGCCGGACTGCGCTCCACCAGCACCTCGGGCGCCTTCTGGCGGGCCACCACGGTGACCCTGGTCCAGTGCCTGGCCGGCTACCTCGCCTCCCTGCTGATCCTGGCCCACGCCACGGCCGCGCTGTGGCCCGGGGCCCCGCGCCTCGACGCCGTCCACTTCGCGGGCCTGCTCCTGCTGGGCGCGGTGCTCTGGACCGGCCTGCTGCTCCAGTCCTTCGGCGCGGTCCTGGGCGCCGCCGCCGTCTGCTGCGCCACCGCCCTCGCCCAGACCCTCGCCCTGGTGGCGTACCCGGGCGACCCGCACGGGAGTGGTCTGCTCGTGTACGGCGTCGCGGCCGTGATCCAGGCGGGCCTGGTCTGCGGACTGCTGGGGAGGGCGACGGCGCACCGATGAACACACGACCCCCTTCCCGTCCCTCTCTCCTGGTTCCCTACTACGAGCACCCCTCCGCCCGCCCCGCCGAATGGGACGCCCTCGTCGCGGCGGCGCCCCGCCTCTACGGTGTCGTCCTCAACCCGGCCAGCGGGCCGGGCGACGCCCCCGACCCGGCGTTCATCCGGGTCGCGGGCCGGCTGCGGGCGGCGGGCGTACGGCTCCTCGGCTACGCCGACACCGCCTACGGCCGCCGCCCCGTCACCGATGTCGTACGGGACCTGACCCGGTACCACGCCTGGTACGGCACCGACGGCACGTTCCTCGACCAAGTGGCCGCGGAACCGGGCGGGTTCGACTACTACC
The DNA here is from genome assembly GCF_040297125.1 of Streptomyces sp. NPDC001868. Classification (NCBI taxonomy): domain Bacteria; kingdom Bacillati; phylum Actinomycetota; class Actinomycetes; order Kitasatosporales; family Streptomycetaceae; genus Streptomyces; species Streptomyces sp. NPDC001868. The sequence goes on from NZ_JBEOYO010000062.1 coordinate 15,539, forward strand.
GGCGGCTCGCGGCGGCCGTCTGGGGCGCGGGCCCCGCCACCCTCGCCCTCAACCACGGCACCCCGCCGCACCCCGCGTACGCCCGGATCGCCGATCTCGTCGTCACCTTCGAGGGCAGTTGGGAGACGTACCGCCAGCTGCCGCCCGAGCCCTGGCCCGGCGGCAGCGGCGGCCTCGGCGCGCGGGTGTGCCATCTGGTGCACGGGGTGCCGCCGGGCACCGACGTGGCCGCTCTCGCCCGCAGCCGGGGCGCCTCCGTGCACTGTGCGGTGCCCGGCGTGGGGGATCATCCCTGGGGTACGTTGCCGCACGCCCTGGAGCCCACCCGATGAGCCGCCTCACCGCCCGCAGCGCCCTGCTGTCCCTGCTCCTGCTGATCGCGGGGTGCACGGCCGCCCCCGACGACAAGCCGGGCACCGGAGGCGAGACGGATGAGGGTGCCCGCTGGCGGCCCGAGCCCGGCACGCAGTGGCAGTGGCAGCTCAGCGGGCGCCTGGACACCTCCGTCGACGTCCCCGTGTACGACATCGACGGCTTCGACCACTCCGCCGACACGGTCGCCGGTCTGCACGACGACGGCCGCAAGGTCATCTGCTATCTGTCGACCGGCGCCTGGGAGGACTGGCGTCCGGACGCCGACGAGTTCCCGAAGTCGGTCATAGGGAAGGGCAACGGCTGGGAGGGCGAACGCTGGCTCGACATCCGCGCGACCGACGTCCTCGAACCCCTGATGGCCGCCCGGATCGACATGTGCGCGGAGAAGGGCTTCGACGCGGTCGAGCCCGACAACATGGACGGCTACCGCAACAGGACCGGCTTCCCCCTCAAGGCCGCCGACCAGCTCCGCTACAACCGCCTCATCGCCCGCCTCGCCCACGAACGCGGCCTCGCGGTCGGCCTGAAGAACGACCTCGACCAGATCCCCGAACTCGTCGACGACTTCGACTTCGCGGTCAACGAACAGTGCGCGGAGTTCGAGGAGTGCGACGACCTGACGCCGTTCATCGAGGCCGGCAAAGCCGTCTTCCACGTCGAGTACGAGATACCGACGGGCGACTTCTGCCCCGAGGCCCGGCGCCTGGAACTCAGCTCGCTGCTGAAGAAGTGGGAGCTGGGGGTGTGGCGGAAGGCCTGCTGATCACGGCCGGGACCACACCGGGGATCACCCCAGGGCGAACACCAGGAGCGCCGCCGTCGCCGCGGTCTCCGCGAGGCCGCCGAACACATCACCGGTGACGCCGCCGAACCGCCGTACGCAGTGGCGGAGGAGGAGTTCGGCGGCGGCGCAGGCGAGGACGACCGCGAGGACCGTACGGGCGAGGTCGTACGGCCCGAAGAGCGCGCCCGCGCCCGCCGCCGCGCAGCCGACCAGGGCCGCGACGAGCAGGGCGCCCCGTACCGGCACCACGCCCGCCACCGCCGCCCCGAGCCCCTCGGGCCGGGCGGCGGGTACGCCGGCGCGCGCCGCCAGGGTCAGGGCCAGCCTGGCGGCGGTCGCCGAGACGGCCGCCGCGAGCGCGCCCAGTGCCCAGGACTCCCCGTACGCCTCGGTGAGCGCGGCGACCTGGGCCAGCAGCACCAGGACGAGGGTGATGACCCCGAACGGCCCGATGTCCGACTGTTTCATGACGCGCAGGGCGTCCTCGGCCGGCCTGGCGCTGCCGAGCCCGTCGGCGGTGTCGGCGAGCCCGTCCAGGTGCAGGCCCCGGGTGAGCGCGGCCGGTACGGCGACGGAGGCCACGGCGGCGAGCAGGGGACCGGAACCCAGGAGCAGCAGAAGACCGCCGAGCGCGGCCGAGGCCAGGCCGACGACCAGCCCGGCGACGGGCGCGCACAGCATCCCGGCGCGCGCGGCCTCACGGTCCCAGCGGCGCACGGTCACCGGCAGCACGGTCAGGGTGCCGAAGGCGAAACGCGGGCCGTCGGCGAGCGTGGGACCGGGTGCGGGGGCCGGGGGTTCGCCGGCCGGGGGCTCGGGCTCGGGGGTCGTGGACACCGGCGCAGGCTACCCGGCGGCGCCGGCGGGCTCGGCGGCGCCCAGGGGCGGTGATGGATAAAGTTCGCATATGGGTCACTGGTGGGAGCGGAACATCATCGAGCCGGGCAAACTCCCGCTGCTGCTCGCGCTTCTCGCGTTCGTACTGACGTTCTTGATCACCCGGGTCATCACCCGTCTGATCCGCGCGGGCAAGGGCCCCTTCCGCAACATCAGCGGCAGCGGCGGCGTACACATCCACCATGTCGTCCCCGGCGTCGTCCTCACCGTCGTCGGCGGCTTCGGCTCGGTGGCGGGCGACGGGCACGGCTTCGGCGCGCTGATCTCCGCCGTGCTGTTCGGCATGGGCGTGGGCCTGGTGCTGGACGAGTTCGCGCTGATCCTGCACCTCGACGACGTGTACTGGAGCGAGGCGGGCCGCCAGAGCGTCGAGGTGGTCGTGGTGACGGCCGCCCTGGTGGGCCTGATGCTGGTCGGCTTCCTCCCCTTCGGCGTCAACGACCTCGACGACGAGGAACTCCAGGACCGGGGCGCCGTCATGGCCACCATGGGGACGAACTTCCTCATCGCCCTGATCGCCCTCGCCAAGGGCAAGGCCCGCACGGCGATCTTCGGCGTGGTCATCCCGTTCATCGCCGTCGTCGGCGCCGTCCGCCTGGCCCGCCCCACCTCCGCCTGGGCCCGCCGCTTCTACCGCCGCCGCCCGCGCGCCCGCGCCCGGTCCTGGAAGCGCGCCTACCGCCACGACCGCCGCTGGACGGGCCCCAGCCGCCGCCTTCAGAACTGGATCGGCGGCACCCCGGACGCGCCACCCGCACTGGAGCCGGCGGCCCGCCCCTCGCTTCCCCCCGGCCCGTCACGCCCGTCCGACCCGCCGGAGCGCCGCTGACGTACGGCGTCGATCCCGCACACCACCAGCACCGCCGCGATGGCCGCCAGATGCTCCTTGCCCGCGAGGTTCTCCTTCACCAGCACCTCGACGACCATCGCCACGACGACCGCACCCGCGGTGAAGTACGCCCGGTAGCGCCACCCCACGAACACGGCGAGCCCGACCACGGCCGCCGACGGCCCGGTGTCCACGACCCGCGCGTCCGACGCGGGCAGCCCCACGAAGTGGACGTCCGGACCGAGCGCGATGCCCACGCGCGCGTACAGCGTGCCGGCCAGCGTGGCGACGTACGCGATCGCCAGGGTCCGCCACCGGCCCAGACAGATCTCCGCGATCCCGAACACGATCAGGATCTGCGCCAGCGCGCCCCACACGGGCAGATCCAGCGCCGGTACGAACAGCGAGAGGGGCGTCCGCAGCAGCGCGAGCCAGAGCGGCTCCTCGGCCCGCACCGCACCGGCGTTCTCGATGAACCGGTAGCCCCAGGACTGGTGGTGCACGAGGTGGACGACGGCCGCGAGGCAGACGGCGGCGAGCGTCATGGGGATCGCCCGCAGGCGCCGGCGCGCGAGGGCCGGGCGCACGGTGTCGTACAGAAGCCCCCATTCGGCGCGGGCCGGGCGGACGACCCTGTTCATCCTTCTCATGCCCTCATCTGTGCGAGTCCAGGTGTCTGCGGTGGGTACTTGGCGACCTCCACAGCCGCAGCACCGGCCTGGCGCCGAGGCGCCCGCCACGTTCGAAGACCGAACGGAACATCGCGAAGTTGAGCGAGACCTGCGTGATCCCGATCTCTCCGGCCCGCTGGAGGAGTTCGATCACCATGAACTCCATCAGCCCGTCCTCGGCCTCACGGTCCCGCCAGTCGTCGGCCCGCCTGAGGTGAAGAAGTCGTCCGTGTTGTGCCGCCGCAGGTCCTGTCCCAGCGACACCCACCCGGCCCCACAGGGAGGGGTTCGTTTTCGGCTGCGGGTGAGTGGGAACTGCGCGAGAAGCCCCACCGGGCCCGCACCCGAAGAACGCACCCCGGGGCCGGAGGCCTACGTCGCGTCGTACTCCTCGGCGAGATTCTTCTCCTCGGCCTTGCCCACCTCCGGCCCCGCCGACGAGGGCTCCCGCTCAGGCAACTCCGCAGCCAACGCCGCCGCGGCCCGCACCAGCGGCAACGCCAACAGCGCCCCCGCCCCTTCCCCGACCTTCACCCCATGGTCGAGCAACGGCTCGACGGCCATCCGGTCCAGCGCCTTGGCCTGGGCCGGCTCCCCGCTGCTCTGCCCCGCGAGCCACCAGTCCGGCGCCCGGAACGCGACCCGCTGGGCGACCAGCGCACACGCCGCGGACACCACACCGTCCAGGATCACCGGCATCTTCCGCACGGCGCTCTGCAGCAGGAACCCGGTCATGGCCGCGAGGTCCGCCCCACCCACGGTCGCCAGCAGCTGCAACTGGTCCCCGAGCACCGGCCGGGCCCGCCGCAGCGCGTCCCGTACGGCCGCGCACTTGCGCATCCACGCCAGATCGTCGATCGCCCGGCCGCCCCGCCCGGTGACGACGGACGCGTCCGTGCCGCACAGCCCGGCGATGAGGACGGCCGCCGCCGTGGTCCCGCCGACGCTCACATCGCCGAGGACGACGAGATCCGTCCCGGAGTCCGCCTCCTCGTCCGCGAGGGCGACGCCCACCTTGAACGCGGCCTCGGCCTCCTCCGCCGTCAGCGCGTCCTCGACGTCGATCCGCCCGGACCCGCGCCGCACCCGGTGCCGTACGACATCGGCGGGCAGCGCGTCCGGGTCGCAGTCGAGCGCGAGATCCACCACGCGTACGGGTACGTCGAGCTGCCGGGCCAGCACCGCCACCGGGCTGCTGCCGTCCAGGACGGCCCGCACCAGCTGGTCCGCGGTGCCCGCGGCCCGCGCGGAGACGCCGAGTTCGGCGATCCCGTGGTCGCCGGCGAACAGCACCACCCGGGCCCGGCCGATCGGTCGCACCGGCACGGCCGACTGCGCCGCCGCCAGCCACTCACCCAGTTCGTCGAGGCGGCCCAGCGCCCCGGGCGGCACGATCTGCCGCTCCCGCCGCGCCTCGGCGTCGCGGCGCACCCCGCCGTCGGGGCGCTCGATCAGATCGGTGAAGTCGTCGAGATTAAGCGAGCTCATTCGCCGAACAGTACCGGCAGCGATCGAACACGACCGCGCCAACCGTGACCCCGCGACGTACGAACGCCTCACCGAGCCACCGGCACGTCATTGCACCCGGGACCCCGCTCACGTACGTACCTTTTTGGGGCGAATGTCCGTGCGTCGTCGCCCTGTCGCGTACGCGTTCCCCTCGTCCCCAGGAGCCGCCATGCCCCCCACCCCGCGGCCGGACCCAGGCCGACTCGCCCAGGGTGCCGATCCCTTCCACGAACCGCGCCGGGACGACTGCCCGTGGTGTGGCTCGCGGCAGTTGCGTACGCGGGTGCGCGCGCCGGAGGGGATGCGGCGCACGCCGGGCACATTCGTGGTGGACGAGTGCCGGGAGTGCGCGCACGCCTTCCAGAACCCCCGGCCCACGACGGACGGGATGCTGCTGCGGCACCACCAGCATCCCGTCGAGGACGACATCTGTTCGAACCGTGCCGACCGTCGGCGCCGCCGGCACCACCGGGGCGCCGCCCGCGCGCTGCTGCCGTACCCCGAACCGGAGAGCTGGCTCGACGTCGGCACCGGCCACGGACACTTCCCGGAGACCGCGCGCGAGATCCACCCGTACACCTCCTTCGACGGCCTCGACCCGACCCCGCGCATCCAACGGGCCTGGGAGGCCGGGCGCGTGGAGGAGGCCCACCAGGGCCTGCTCACCGACCCGGAGATCACCGCCCGACTGCGCGCCCGCTACGACGTGGTCAGCATGTTCCACCACCTCGAACACACCGCCGACCCCCGCGAGGAACTCCGCGCCGCCCGTACCGTCCTGCGCCCCGGCGGCCATCTCCTCCTCGAAGTCCCGGACCCGGTCCGCCCGTTCGGCACGCCCCTCGGCAACCGGCGCTTCTGGAAGCCCCCGCACGACCGCCCACGCCCCCTCCACCTCATGCCTCTGCGCAATCTGCTCACCGAACTGCGGTCCCTGGGCTACGAGGTCCTCACCACCCGCCCCTGCACCCCGCTCCCGGCCCGCGCGCACCGCATCCTCGCGCGGCGCCACACGACACCACCGGCAGCCCCGCCGCAGTCCTCGCCCTCAACCCCGTAGGGACAGGGCCTGCCCCGCCACCACCAGCAGCACGTGCTCGCACTGAGCCGCGAAGGCCGCGTTGAGCCGCCCGAGTTCGTCGCGGTAGCGGCGGCCGGAGGCGGTGGCGGGCACGATCCCGGAGCCCACCTCATTGGACACGGCGACCACCGTGCGGCGCGTGCGCCGTACGGCCTCGGTCAGCTCGGTGACACGCGCCCGGAGCGCGCGCTCCCCGCCCCCGGCCCACTCCGCGTCGTCCCACGCCCCCACGGAGTCCATCGCGTCCGTCAGCCACAGCGAGAGACAGTCGACGAGCAGCGGCGGCCCCTCGTCGTCCTTCAGCAGCGGGACGAGGTCACAGGTCTCGACCGTGCGCCACGAGCCGGGCCGCCGCTCACGGTGGACGGCGACCCGCTCGGCCCACTCCCCGTCACCGCCGCGCATCCCGCCGGTCGCCACGTACAGCACGTCCGGGAACGCCTCCAGCCGCCGCTCGGCCTCCACCGACTTCCCGGACCGCGCCCCGCCGAGCACCAGCGTGCGACGCGGCACATCGGGCACGTTCTCGTAGGCGCCCACCGTCAGCGTCGTCCCGTCCGGCACGGCGCGCGCGCCCGCCGCCGCGAGCCGGCGCGGCAACTCGCCGTCCGGCGGCACATCGTGGTCGAGGTGCACGGCGACGACATCCGTCGTCGGCCCCACGGCCCCCGCCCCCCGCAGCCGCGCCAGCGCGTCGGGCCGCCCCAGCACATCCAGGAGCACCGTGTCGTACGGCGCCCCCGCCCCCTCCTCCAGGCCCGCGAGCGCGCCCCCAGGAGGCAGATACAGCAGCCGCTGCCCGTCAGGCCCGGTCACGGCGTACCCCGTCCCCGGCGCGTCCAGCGCCAGCGCCCGCACCCGGTGCCCCGTCAGCAGCGCCAGCTCCCGCCCGTCCGGCACCCGCCCCGGCTGCGGCAGCCCCGCCGGCACCTCCACGGCGGGCCCGTCGTGCGGATGCGACAGCAGCACCTGCCGTACGCCGGTCAGCGACCGCCCGGCGCGCGCGGCCGCCAGGGCGGCGCCCGGCGTGAGATCGAGCAGAAGCGCGCCGTCCACAAGCAGCGCGGTCGCCCCGCGCACGGCCTCACCGAGCGCGGTCGCACACACCGCGCACGGACAGTCGGGGCGGGGAAGCCCCGCGGGGGCGCCGGTGCCGAGAAGTGTCAGTTCCACGCCCCGATCTTCCCGTGTCCGGATGAACACCCGCAGGTCTTGTGCGTCCGACTAGGCTCAGAGGGAACCGGATCTTGCCCGGTGCCGCGTGTGCGGTGCCGGGCTGGTACTTACGGAGGCTCACATGGCGGCATGGACGTGGCGGTTCGAGAAGGCCGACGGGGCGGAGGTCCAGCCCGCGGTCCAGCCCGAGGAGTTCACGACCCAGGGGGATGCCGAGTCGTGGATCGGCGAACAGTGGAAAGCGCTCCTGGAGGGCGGCGCCGACCAGGTCCGCCTCTTCGAGGACACGACGGAGATCTACGGGCCGATGAGCCTGCACGCGTAGCGCTCCGCGACGGGGCGGGGCTCCTGAACGGGGCTCCGCCCCGATCCCGCCTGACAGCTCGGGGGGTGCGGGTGCGTCGGCGGGTGCGGGTCCGGTGGGGCTTCTCGCGCAGTTCCCCGCGCCCCTAAAAGACCAGGCCCCTGCGGGCCTGAAAGACCACGGCCCTGCGGGCCTGAAGGGCGACGAGGCTGCGGGCCTGCAAGGCGACGGGGCCGCGGGCTTGAAAGGCGACGGGGCCGCGGGCTGAAAAGCACGGGGCGCAGCCCCGGCTTTTCAGGGGCGCGGGGAACTGCGCGACCAGCCCCCACCGGACCCGCACCCGCCGAAGAACCCGCACCCGCCGAAGAACCCGCACCCGCCGAAGAACCCGCACCCCCGACCCACTGGGCGCCCTCAGCGACGCCCTCAGCCGCGCACGCCGCACAGGTGCAGCAGCGCCGCCACCTGCCGATAGGGATCCGTCCGCCCCGCCCGCTCCTCCGCCGCGAGCAACACCTCCAGATCCCCCGGCCCGTCGGGCACCCCCGCATCGTCCGCCGCCAGATCCGTGAACACCCGCACCCCGTACCAGGTGTGCAGCGGCGCCCCGATCCCCCCGAGCGCATCCGTCAGCACCCCCAGCCGATCCGCCCGCACATCCAGCCCGAGCCGATTCCGGTACGCGGTGGTGTCGAACGCGGCCAACGCCCCCGCCCAGTCCCCGGCCAGCCCCGCCCGCATCGCGAGCGCGTCGCCGTTCCGCACGAGCAGCGACAGCAGCCCCCCGGGCGCCAGCATCCGCGCCAGCCCGGCCAGCAGCGCGTCCGGCTCCTCGATGTACATCAGGACCCCATGACAGAGCACCACGTCGAAACTGCCCGGCAGGAAGTGCACACCGGTGTCCCGCCCGTCGCCCTCGACGATCCGCATCCGCCCCCGGATGCCCTCGGGCTCGGCGGCGACCGCCTCCCGGGCCACGGCGATCAGCTTGGCGTCCCGCTCGATCCCGGTCACCGCGTGCCCGGCCCGGGCCAGCCGCAGCGCCTGCGTGCCCTGCCCCATGCCGACGTCGAGCACCCGCAGCCGCTGCCCGACCGGGAAGCGTCCCGCTATCTGCTCGTCGAGCTGGCGGGAGACCAGCTCCTGTCGTACGACCTCACGCAGCGTGCCCAGCCGGTTCAGCCAGGCTTCCGCCGCACCTCCGGAGAAAGCGGTCGTGCTCAGGGCCGCTCTCCGCGCTTGACCTGCGGCTTCGGCAGCCGGAGGCGACGCATCTGGAGCGTGCGCATCAGGGCGTAGGCCACGGCGCCCTTCTTGTTCGCGTCGGGGAAGCGCGCGGCCAGCTGCTTCTTCAGACGGAACCCGAGGCTGATCGAGTCGACCACGATCAGGACGATCACGAAGAGCCACAGCAGCAGCGCGATGTTCTGCAGCGACGCCACCTGCACCATGCTCAGCACGAGGATGATCACGGCCAGCGGCAGGAAGAACTCCGCGATGTGGAACCGCGAGTCCACGTAGTCACGGGCGAACCTGCGCACCGGACCCTTGTCCCGGGCGGGCAGATACCGCTCGTCGCCGGTAGCCAGCGCCTGGCGCTGCTTCTCCATCGCGGAGCGGCGCTCGTCGCGGGAGCGCTTGGCGGCCTCCTTGCGCGTCGTGGGCGTGTTGGCCACGCTGCGGCGCTGGGTCTGGGCCTCACTCCGCTTGGGAGTGGGCCGCCCCTTGGGGGCCTGCGGGTCACGGGTCTGCTTGGAGTCGGTCACCGGCGCCTTGTCGGCCACCGGCCCCTTCTCGCTCTTGTCGCGGCTTCGGAACACAAAACCCAAGGGTACGGGGTGCCGGGGCATGGACCCCAGCCCAGTGGGGAACGATCCGGCAACACCCGGCGTCCGTACTGATGACAGAGACGGGGCGACGAGACCGGGGAAACCCGAAAGGCCGGAAAAGGGGGAGTGTGGTGACGGTCCACCCGTAGGGGGCCTGAGGTTTTCCGGGGAGCGGCCCGTACGTAACCCCGGGAGACACCTACTCCCTACGCCGGAGCGGTGCCGTCCACAGTCGTCCTTGGGGATGAGCGCATCGGTCCCCGAACAGTGCGGTAATAGAAGCAGGGCCCGTACTGTGGGTTCTGTCGCAGACCTGTGAGCTGGAGTCCGTCAGAAGGGGGCGCGCGAAGCCCATGAGCGGTGTCATGAAGCGTATGGGGATGATCTTCCGCGCGAAGGCGAACAAGGCCCTTGACCGGGCCGAGGACCCGCGCGAGACCCTCGATTACTCGTACCAGAAGCAGCTGGAGCTGCTCCAGAAGGTGCGCCGGGGCGTGGCCGACGTCGCCACCTCCCGTAAGCGCCTGGAGCTCCAGCTCAACCAGCTCCAGTCCCAGTCCTCGAAGCTGGAGGACCAGGGCCGCAAGGCGCTCGCGCTCGGCCGCGAGGACCTGGCCCGCGAGGCGCTCTCGCGCCGCGCCGCGCTCCAGCAGCAGGTGACGGACCTGGAGACCCAGCACTCCACCCTCCAGGGCGAGGAGGAGAAGCTCACCCTCGCCGCGCAGCGCCTGCAGGCCAAGGTCGACGCCTTCCGTACGAAGAAGGAGACGATCAAGGCCACGTACACCGCCGCCCAGGCCCAGACCCGGATCGGCGAGGCGTTCTCCGGCATCTCCGAGGAGATGGGCGACGTCGGCCTCGCCATACAGCGTGCCGAGGACAAGACGGCCCAGCTCCAGGCCCGCGCCGGCGCCATCGACGAGCTGCTCGCCTCCGGTGCCCTCGACGACCCGTCCGGGATGCACAAGGACGACATCCAGGCCGAGCTGGACCGCCTCTCCGGCGGTACGGACGTCGAGCTGGAGCTCCAGCGCATGAAGGCCGAGCTGGCGGGCGGCCCGTCCGCCCAGCAGCAGGCCCTGGAGGGCGGCACGGGCCAGTCGGCCCCGCAGCAGCAGTCCCAGCAGCAGGACACCCCGCGCTTCGACAAGTAGGTGTCTCTCGTCCCGAGGAGGGCGACATGATCGTACGGATCATGGGGGAGGGGCAGGTGAGGCTGGACGACGTCCACTTCACCGAGCTGAACAAGCTGGACGACGTACTCCTGGCGGAAATGGAGGTCGGCGACGGTCCGGGCTTCCGCCACACCCTCCACGCCCTCCTGGCCAAAGTCCGAGAACTGGGCATCCCCCTCCCCGACGACTCCCTGGAACCCTCGGAACTGATCCTCCCGTCCCCGGACGCGACCCTGGAGGAAGTCAGAGAAATGCTGAGCGACGACGGCCTGATCCCGGGTTGACCGCCGGCGCTCGCCTTCGCTTCTCAGGGGCGCGGGGAACTGCGCGGCCAGCCCCCACCGGACCCGCACTCACCCACCCACCCCGCGCGGAGCGCGAAGGGGGGCCGAAGGGGGTCGAAGGGGCGCAGCCCCTGGTGATGGGACGGGTAGGGGCGGTGGGGGCGAAAACTCCTGCCCAGCCCCCACACATACCGCCACCACCAGTTCCGCCCTCGCCCACCGCCCCGTACCGTAAACCCCCGTGAGCACCCTCCACCGAGCCAGGACCTGGCTGACGGCGCACCCCCTCGCGCTGGACGCGGCCCTCGCCCTCGGCGTCCTCATCGCCATGGTGGCCGGCTCCTTCATCGACCCGCACGCCGAGCACGGCGACAAATGGGGCGCCCGCACCCCCAGCGCGCTCAGCATCGCGCTCATGGTCCCGGCCGCCGCCGTCCTGATCGCCCGCCGCCGCGCCCCCATGGCCGTGCTGGCCGCCACCTCCGCCCTCACCCTCGCCGAGCTGCTGACCGGCGACCCCCGTGCCCCCGTCGCGATGTCCGCCGTCGTCGCCCTGTACACGGTCGCCTCCACCACCGACCGTCCCACCACCTGGCGCGTCGGCCTGCTCACGATGACCGCGCTGACCGCCACGGCGATGCTCGCGGGTCCCCTGCCCTGGTACGACCAGGAGAACATCGGCGTCTTCGCCTGGACCGGCATGGCCGCCTGCGCCGGGGACGCGGTGCGCAGCCGCCGCGCCTTCGTGCACGCCATCAGGGAGCGCGCCGAACGCGCGGAGCGCACCCGCGAGGAGGAGGCGCGCCGCCGGGTCGCCGAGGAGCGCCTGCGGATCGCCCGTGATCTGCACGATGTCGTCGCCCACCACATCGCCCTGGTCAACGTCCAGGCCGGAGTCGCCGCGCACGTCATGGACAAACGGCCCGACCAGGCCAAGGAGGCCCTCGCCCACGTCCGTGAGGCCAGCCGCTCCGCGCTCAACGAACTCCGCGCCACGGTCGGTCTGCTGCGCCAGTCCGGCGACCCCGAGGCCCCCACCGAACCCGCCCCCGGTCTGGTGCGGCTCGACGAACTCGTCGGCACCTTCCACAGCGCGGGTCTCGCCGTCGAGGTGGCCCGCGCCGACGAGGGCGTGACCCTCCCCGCCGCCGTCGACCTCGCCGCGTACCGGGTCATCCAGGAAGCCCTCACCAATGTGCACAAGCACGCGGGCGAGGCGGCGAAAGCCGAGGTCAGCGTCGTACGCGTCGGCCCGAACGTGGAGGTCACCGTCCTCGACAACGGCACCGGGCACACGGGAACCGGCGGCGAGGAGGCCGACGGCGGCGGGCACGGACTCCTCGGCATGCGCGAACGCGTCGCCGCGCTCGGCGGCGCCCTCACCACCGGCCCCCGCTACGGCGGCGGCTTCCGCGTCCATGCGATCCTGCCGCTCAAGACCCGAACGGCCGCCACAGAGGAAGCCGTACGACCGTGACCAGCGCCAGCGCCCCGGGGGACCCCGTATGACGATCCGTGTCCTGCTCGCCGACGACCAGGCCCTGCTGCGCAGCGCCTTCCGGGTGCTCGTCGACTCGGAGCCGGACATGGAGGTCGTGGGGGAGGCGTCGGACGGGGCGGAGGCGGTGCGGCTCGCGAAGGAGGAGCGGGCGGACGTCGTGCTGATGGACATCCGGATGCCGGGCACGGACGGCCTGGCCGCCACCCGTCTGATCAGCGCCGACCCGACGCTCGCCCAGGTCCGCGTCGTCATCCTCACCACCTTCGAGGTCGACGACTACGTCGTGCAGTCGCTGCGCGCCGGCGCCTCCGGCTTCCTCGGCAAGGGCTCCGAGCCGGACGAACTGCTGAACGCGATCCGGGTGGCCGCCGGCGGCGAGGCACTGCTGTCGCCCGCCGCGACCAAGGGCCTGATCGCCCGTTTCCTCGCCCAGCCGGACGACTCGGCCGACGGCGACGGCGCCGCCGCCCGCTCGGAGCGGCTCGCCACCCTGACCAGCCGGGAGCGCGAGGTGCTCGTCCAGGTCGCGGGCGGGCTCTCCAACGACGAGATCGCCGAGCGGCTGGAGGTCAGTCCGCTGACCGTGAAGACCCACGTCAACCGGGCCATGGCGAAGCTCGGCGCCCGCGACCGGGCCCAGCTGGTCGTCTTCGCGTACGAATCGGGGCTGGTACGCCCAAGGGTGGACTGAGAGGCACCGGGGACTACTCCACTCGGAGTATGCGCGGCATAAGGAAATGGCCCTGGGGAGCGAGGGAACAGGGGTCTCCCATGGCTCAGGGTATGAGGTGAGCGCTCACATCTGTGGCACACCGGCTTCACATGAGACATACAAGCCGTAGGTGGCACATGGGCGTTCGTCCTCCGCTCACGCCACAGAAGAGAGACCCTGACCCATGTCCTGGCTGTCTCGGTTCAGCCTCGCACAGCGGGCCCTCGTCGGTCTGATGTCGATCATCGCGCTCGTCTTCGGGGCGATCGCGATACCCCAGCTCAAGCAGCAGTTGCTGCCCACCATCGAACTGCCCATGGTGTCCGTGCTCGCGCCCTACCAGGGCGCGTCCCCGGACGTGGTCGAGAAGCAGGTCGTCGAGCCCATCGAGGACAGCCTCGAAGCCGTCGACGGCATCACCGGCGTCACCTCCACCGCCAGCGAGGGCAACGCCCTGATCATGGCGTCCTTCGACTACGGGCCCGGCACCGACCAGCTCGTCGCCGACGTCCAGCAGGCCGTGAACCGGGTCCGGGCGCAGCTCCCGGACGACGTGGACCCGCAGGTCATCGCGGGCTCGACGGACGACATGCCGACCGTCGTCCTCGCCGTCTCCTCCGACCAGGACCAGCAGGCCCTCGCGGACCAGCTCGACCGGACCGTGGTGCCGACCATCGAGGGCATCGACGGCGTCGGCCAGGTCACCGTCGACGGCGTGCGCGACGTCCAGGTCACCGTCACCCCCGACGACGCGAAGCTGGCGAAGGCGGGCCTGACCACGATGGCCCTCTCCCAGGCCCTCCAGGCGGGCGGCGTCACCGTCCCCGCGGGCTCCTTCGACGAGGACGGCGCCAACCGCACCGTCCAGGTCGGCGGCGGTTACACCTCGCTGGAGCAGATCGAGAACCTGAGGGTGCGCGGCGAGGGCGCGAAGAAGCCCGTACGCCTCGCCGATGTCGCCGCCGTGAAGGAGGAGCAGGCCAAGGCCGACTCCCTGACCCGGACGAACGGTGAGCCGAGCCTCGCGGTCATGGTCACCATGGACCGCAACGGCAGCGCGGTCGCCATCTCCGAGGCCGTCGAGGACAAGCTGTCGGACATGCGCCGCGACCTGGGCTCCGGCGCCACCGTCACCGTGGTCAGCGACCAGGGCCCGGCGGTCTCCAAGTCCATCGACGGTCTGACCACCGAGGGCGCCCTCGGCCTGCTCTTCGCGGTCCTGGTCATCCTGGTCTTCCTGGCGTCGATCCGCTCGACCCTCGTCACCGCGGTCTCCATCCCGCTGTCGGTGGTCCTGGCGCTGATCGTGCTGTGGACCCGCGACCTCTCCCTGAACATGCTCACCCTCGGCGCGCTGACCATCGCGATCGGCCGGGTCGTCGACGACTCGATCGTCGTCCTGGAGAACATCAAGCGGCACCTCGGCTACGGCGAGGAGCGCGAGGAGGCCATCCTCAAGGCGGTCCGCGAGGTCGCCGGCGCGGTCACCTCCTCCACCCTGACGACCGTCGCGGTCTTCCTCCCGATCGGCCTCACCGGAGGCATGGTCGGCGAGCTGTTCGGCAGCTTCTCGCTCACCGTCACGGCGGCCCTGCTCGCCTCCCTCGTGGTCTCGCTGACCGTGGTCCCGGTGCTGTCGTACTGGTTCCTGCGCGCCCCGAAGGGCACGCCCGAGGACGCCGAGGAGGCGCGCCGCAAGGCCGAGGAGAAGGAGGCGAAGAGCCGCCTCCAGCGCTTCTACGTGCCTGTCCTGCGCTTCGCCACCCGCCGCCAGCTGACCAGTCTGGTCATCGCGGCCGTCGTCCTGGTCGGTACGTTCGGCATGGCCCCGCTGCTGAAGACGAACTTCTTCGACCCGGGCGACCAGGAAGTCCTCAGCCTCAAGCAGGAGTTGAAGCCCGGCACCAGCCTCACGGCGACCGACGAGCAGACCAAGAAGGTCGAGAAGCTGCTCGCCGGCACCGAGGGCGTCAAGGACTACCAGGTCACCATCGGCTCCTCCGGCTTCATGGCCGCGTTCGGCGGGGGCACCGACTCCAACCAGGCCTCGTACAGCGTCATGCTGGACGACTCGGCCGACGCCGCCGGTGTCCAGGACACCATCGAGAAGGGCCTCGCCGGGCTCTCCGGCATCGGTACGACGACCGTCGCGGTCGGCGACGCCTTCGGCAGCCAGGACCTCAGCGTGGTCGTGAAGGCCGCCGACGCCGATGTCCTGCGCAAGGCCGCCGAGCAGGTCCGTGACGCGGTCTCGACCATGGACAACGTCACCGACGTCACCAGCGACCTCGCCCAGAGCGTGCCCCGTATCTCGGTGAAGGCCACCGACAAGGCGGCCGCGGCCGGCTTCGACGAGCAGACCCTCGGCGCGGCCGTCTCCCAGGCCGTGCGGGGTACGACCAGCGGCCGGGCGATCCTCGACGACACCGAGCGGGACGTCGTCATCAAGTCGGCGAAGCCCGCCGAGACGCTCCAGGAGCTGCGGGACCTGCGGCTGGGCGCGGTGAAGCTGAGCGACATCGCGGACGTCCGGCTGGTGGACGGCCCGGTCTCCATGACCCGGATCGACGGCCAGCGGGCCGCGACGATCACGGCGAAGCCCAAGGGCGACAACACCGGCGCGGTGAGCACCGACCTCACCGCCAAGCTGGACGCCCTCGAGCTCCCCGAGGGCGCCACCGCCGCCATCGGCGGTGTCTCCGAGGACCAGGACGAGGCCTTCGCCTCCCTCGGTCTCGCGATGCTCGCGGCGATCGCGATCGTCTTCATGCTGCTGGTCGCGACCTTCCGGTCCCTGGTCCAGCCGCTGATCCTGCTGGTCTCGATCCCGTTCGCGGCCACCGGCGCGATCGGCCTGCTGATCATCACCGGCACCCCGATGGGCGTCCCCGCGATGATCGGCATGCTGATGCTCATCGGCATCGTCGTCACCAACGCGATCGTGCTGATCGACCTGATCAACCAGTACCGCCGCCAGGGCTACGGCACGGTCGAGGCGGTCATCGAGGGCGGCCGCCACCGGCTCCGTCCCATCCTGATGACGGCACTGGCGACGATCTTCGCGCTGCTGCCCATGGCCCTCGGCATCACGGGCGAGGGCGGCTTCATCGCCCAGCCCCTGGCCGTGGTCGTCATCGGCGGCCTGATCACCTCGACCCTGCTGACCCTCCTGCTGGTCCCGACCCTCTACACGATGGTCGAGATCCGCAAGGAGCGCCGGGCGAAGAAGAAGGCCCTGAAGCGGGCGGGCGGGCCAGCCGCCCCCACCGAGCAGTCGGAGAAGCCGGAGCCCGCCGGGGTGTGACGACCCTGAGCCCCGAGGCGGCCGGGTCCCGAACCACGAGAGTTCGGGACCCGGCCGTCTGTGCGCCCGCGTTACGTATCCTGTGCTCGAACCGCTTCACGGGGGAGGGACCCGGGCTTGGCCCTGCACAGCGACGACCCGAGATCTGTCGGCGGGTACAAAGTGGTCGACCGCCTCGGAAACGGCGGTATGGGCGTCGTCTACCGGGCACGGGCCCGCTCCGGCCGCGAGGTCGCCGTGAAGGTGGTCCACTCCCAGTACGCCCAGGACCCCGTCTTCCGCACCCGGTTCCGGCAGGAGATCGAGGCCGTCCGCAAGGTCAGCGGCGCCTTCACCGCCCCTGTCGTGGACGCCGACCCGGAGGCCGTACGCCCCTGGATGGCGACCCAGTACGTGCCCGGCCGCTCGCTCGCCCAGCGCATCCACGACCGCGGCCCCCTCCGCGTCACCGAACTGCGCTCCCTGGCCCTCGGTCTGGTCGAGGCGCTGCGGGAGATCCACCGGGCCGGTGTGGTGCACCGGGACCTGAAGCCGGCCAACGTCCTGATGGCGGACGACGGCCCCCGCGTCATCGACTTCGGCATCTCCCGCGCGGCGGAGAACCTGGCCCTGACCGAGACCGGCCAGATGATCGGCACCCCGCCGTTCATGTCCCCGGAACAGCTCACCGACGCCCGTACGGCGGGCCCGGCCTCGGACGTCTTCTCACTGGGCACCCTCCTGGTGTACGCCCTCACCGGGCGGGGCCCCTTCGACGCGGACAGCCCCTATCTGACGGCCTACCGGGTCATCCACGACGAGCCCTTGCTGGACGGGGTGGACGGGCCGTTGCGCGCCGTACTGGAACGCTGTCTGGCCAAGGAGGCCGCCGACCGCCCCGGACTCGACGAACTGGCCCAGGAGTTCGCGGCCGTCCTGCCGGAACCGGAGCCGGGCGAGCTGCTGCCGCCGACGCCGCGCACGGACACCCAGGACATCGCGACGGAGCCCCGCCCGGGCCCCGCGGCGGACCCCGGACCGGCCCCGTGGCCCGCCCGACGGCGCAGGGTCCGGCCACTGCTCGCCGCGACCGGCACCGTGGGCGCGCTGGTCCTCGGGCTGACCGCCTATCTGCTGGGGCCGGGCGGCGTGGACACGACCGACGCGGCGGCACCGAAGCCGTCCCCGACCTCCCGCTGGGCGGCGCCGCCCAGCGGCTGGAAGCCCTGGCAGACGACGGTGTTCGCGAAGGCGTCGGCCGGTACCCGCGAGCCGCTGCCCGCGAAGAACGGCCCCGACGGCGGCGCCCCCTCCTGCCAGGCGCACGGAGACGCGGTCTACTGCGGGGGCGAGGGAGTCCTCCCCATTCGTGTCGACAGCAGGACCGGGAAGACCGTCTGGCGGGCCGACCTCGCACCGGCCGACCACCAGCGGGACGGGTACTACGCCTCGGTCGTCGGTGTCCGGGACGGCATCGTCCTCGTACGGCAGACCGTCTTCAGCGGCGAACCCGTGGTGGACCCGATCGATCTCGTCGCCCTCGACGCGGACACCGGGAAGCGGCTGTGGACCCACCGGGTGGACACCACCGCGATGGACCCGGCCCTGACCGGCGACCTCGTCCTCACCCCCGAACCCGACGGCGTGACGGTCACGGCCCGTTCACCGCGCACGGGAGCCGAGCGCTGGTCCCTGCCGATGCCCGCCGGCCACCACTGCACGTTCACCACGGCCGGAGCGGGCACCTACGCGCACTGCAGGCCGGTGACCCGGGACGCCAAGGCGGCGAACTCCGAATCCCGGGTCCTGATCGTGGACCGCGCCGACGGCTCCGCCAGGACCGTGAAAGTGCCGCTGTACAGCGACCTCCTCGGCGTGAAGCAGGGAGACCTGGTCCTGGTCGGGGAGGACACCGAGGACACCGACGCGTCCCTCGGCAGCGACCCGACGTACGACACGATCCTGCTCCTGGACCTGGAGACCGGGAACCGGGTGACGACCAAGCCGGGCGAGAACGGGCGGGGCCGGGCGGCCCTGACGGGCGGCGTGCTGGTGTTCACCCGGTCCGGCGGCCAGGTGACCGCCGTGTCCCCGCACACGGGCGAGTTGCTGTGGCGGACCAGGACCAGTCTGGAACGGCCGGGCCCGCCCGGGTACGACGCCGCGGCGGACACCGTCTACCTGGCCAGCGCCACCGGCCGGGTCGCGGCGCTCGACAGGCTCAAGGGCACCCTGCTGTGGGAGACGCTGCCCCGTGCCACGCCGACCTGGTCCGTCCAGGGCGCTCCCTGGGCGCTGCCCCACGAGGGAGCGCTGTTCGTGGCCGTCTCCGACGGCACCCTCTTCTCCCTCGACCCCGCTCACCCCGACCGGGAGCCCGTGTCGGGGTGAGCGCGCGCGGTACGAGGGCCCCGGGCTACGGCAGGGCCAGCATCCGCTCAAGGGCCAGCTTCGCGAACGCCTCCGTCTCCTTGTCGACCTCGATGCGGTTGACGAGGGTGCCCTCGGCCAGGGACTCCAGGGTCCAGACGAGGTGGGGGAGGTCGATGCGGTTCATGGTCGAGCAGAAGCAGACCGTGCGGTCGAGGAACACGACCTCCTTGCCCTCGGGCGCGAAACGGTTCGCCAGCCGCCGGACGAGGTTCAGCTCGGTGCCGATGGCCCACTTGGAACCGGCGGGGGCCGCCTCCAGGGCCTTGATGATGTACTCGGTCGACCCGACGTAGTCCGCCGCCGCCACGACCTCGTTCTTGCACTCGGGGTGCACGAGGACGTTCACGCCCGGGATCCGCTCCCGTACGTCGTTCACGGACTGCACGCTGAAACGGCCGTGCACCGAGCAGTGGCCGCGCCACAGGATCATCTTCGCGGCCCGCAGCTGCTCGACCGTGAGGCCGCCGCCCGGCTTGTGCGGGTTGTAGACGACACAGTCGTCGAGCGACATGCCCATGTCCCGCACGGCCGTGTTGCGCCCCAGGTGCTGGTCGGGGAGGAACAGGACCTTCTCGCCCTGCTCGAAGGCCCAGTCCAGGGCCCGCTTCGCGTTCGACGAGGTGCAGATCGTGCCGCCGTGCTTGCCGGTGAAGGCCTTGATGTCGGCGGAGGAGTTCATGTACGAGACGGGCACGACCTGCTCGGTTATCCCGGCCTCGGTCAGCACGTCCCAGCACTCGGCGACCTGCTCGGCGGTGGCCATGTCGGCCATGGAGCACCCGGCGGCCAGGTCCGGCAGCACGACCTTCTGGTCGTCGCCGGTGAGGATGTCCGCCGACTCGGCCATGAAGTGCACACCGCAGAACACGATGTACTCGGCCTCGGGCCGCGCCGCCGCGTCCCGGGCCAGCTTGAACGAGTCGCCCGTGACGTCCGCGAACTGGATGACCTCGTCGCGCTGGTAGTGGTGGCCCAGCACGAAGACCTTGTCCCCGAGCTTCTCCTTGGCCGCGCGGGCACGCTCCACCAGGTCGGGGTCGGACGGGGAGGGGAGGTCGCCCGGGCACTCGACACCCCGCTCGCTCCTCGGGTCGGCCTCGCGGCCGAGCAGCAGCAGGGCGAGGGGCGTCGGCTGTACGTCGAGCTCCTGGGTTTGGGCGGTGGTCACGGCACGCACCCTTTCTGTTCTGCGGCTCGCCGCCCGGGGGAGGGTCGGCGGGACATTCGGGCGATCCTTTTCGTCGAAATGACGCTATCTATCATAACCGCTTCACGTCACGTTGACGATGCCCATAGCGTCGATGTGACATGAATCCCGGCGGCGACTTGGGCCGGGTTCCACCGGCCATGTGCGAGCATGAAGAGAGACGCGCACGAATTCCGCGCGGCCCGGAATGAATCCGGGACTCCGGCGGTTGCAATCGTCGGCAAGCAGTCTCCGTACAACCCGGGAGAGATGTAGATGTCCGTATCGGACGAGACCGGCACCGTCACCGACGGCATCATCGTGACCGACGCCGCCGCGGCCAAGGTCAAGGCCCTGCTCGACCAGGAAGGCCGTGACGACCTGGCGCTGCGCGTCGCCGTTCAGCCCGGCGGCTGCTCCGGCCTGCGCTACCAGCTCTTCTTCGACGAGCGCTCGCTCGACGGCGATGTCGTGAAGGACTTCGACGGCGTGAAGGTCATCACCGACCGCATGAGCGCCCCGTACCTGGGCGGCGCGACCATCGACTTCGTCGACACCATCGAGAAGCAGGGCTTCACCATCGACAACCCCAACGCGACGGGCTCCTGCGCCTGCGGCGACTCCTTCAGCTGAGTCCCCACGCCCAGGTCGTCCGCGTACGGGCGACACAGAGGTACGACGAAGGCGGCGTCCCCCTCCGACGGGGACGCCGCCTTCGTCTGTTCGCTCGCCGTGCCGCCGGCTACCGGGGCTTCAGCTCCGCGCTCCCGCCCTTCGGGATCGCCTCGCCGTCCGACCCGACCACCTCCCGGTCACCGAGCGGCCCGTCCAGCTGCACCGTCCGCTCCACCGCCTTGGCGATCAGGACGCAGAACTTGCCCTCCCACGGGGTGTCGGTCACGGTGACCGTCACCTTCTTCGACCCCTCGACCACCGAGGCCGAGTAGTCGCTGCACACCCCGCCCCAGAAGGTCACGGTCAATTTGTCGCCGTCGACCTCGTAGCCCTGGATCCGCACATCCCGCGAGGACGGACCGGTGGACGGTGTGTCACCCGGCTCGCTGGGCGTCCCGGTCGGCTCCGAGCGGGGCCCGGGAGCGGCCAGGAACTCCGGGTCGATCGCCGGATGCGTCACCGTGTAGGTGTCCTCGGCCCCCGCCGGCCGCACCTCGAACATCCAGGACGGCACCAGCGCCGGCCGTCCGTCCACCGAGTGCGAGGCGAGCCCGAACACCGCGTCCACGACGGCGACCGCCTCCGGCTTCAGCGACGCGTCCGCCCGCTCGCACGGCGTCTCGTCCGCCGAGACCGTCCCACTCTCACCGACCGCCCCGGTCTCGCCCTCCAGCGGTACGGGACCCGTGCAGCCGCCGATGCCGCCGCGCTCGGCGCCGACACCCTGACCGGACTTGTTCAGCAGCTCCAGCGCCCGTTCGGCGTCCACCACGGGATACGTATCGCTCTTCACCGGCTGCTTCAGATTGCCGCTGCCGCCGACCACCTGGCCGTCGGCGCCGATCTGGACACCGGTCGACCAGCCGTACGTGGGCAGCCCGCCGACCTCGGGGTCGGCGTTCACCACCCGTACGGCGCCCATGAGCTGGGTGGCGTCGAGCTTGGCGTCGTCCTGGCCGACGGCCTTGAGGACGGGCGCCGCCGCCTTCTTCGCCGCCGCCTCGCTCACCGGGTCGCCGCCCTCGGCCGTGCCGGACGCGCAGACGTTCACCTTCTGGCAGTTGTCGGTGCCCGGCGTGTACCGGTTGAACGTCCAGGTCCCGGGCGCCTGCCGGTTCACCCGGAGCACCGGGCCCGAACCGTCCCCGGCCGCCCCCACCTGCCAGGCCTCGCTCTCGGCCACCGGCTTGCCCGCCACCCCGAGGGCCTTCGCGAGCCGCGCCACGTCTGCGGCCGTCACTACGCCCTCGACCGGGTGGACGGGGGCGGAGGCGGGGCCGTCGGGCAGCTCGCCGTCCGCGCGATAGGTCACCCCGCCGGGGGCGGGTTCACCGGGCGCGATGCCGTTCGAACCGCCGCCGTCGGTGTAGCCGTCGAGCGCGAGCGGCGGGGGAGTGCCGTCACCGCCGGGCGCGGCGGAACCGCCACCGTCGCCCCCGCGGGAGGCGTTGGAGGCGAGGAAGGCCCCACCGCCCCCGACCAGCAGCACCGCGGCGGCGACGGAGGCCACGGCCACCCGGGAACGCCGCCGACGCGGGCGCCCGGCCTCGCCGACCTCACCGTCCGTGCCCACGACCGGATCGTGCGCGTCACGCTCCGCCGACGCGGGTTCGGCGACCTCACCGGCCGAATCGACCTTGCCGGCCGATGCGGCCTCGCCCGACTCTTCGGCGTGAGCCGACTCCACCGCGCCGGCCCGCTTGACCTCGTCGGCCTGCTCGACCGCGCCCGTCGTCTCGACCTCGTCGGTCGTATCGGCCGCGCCCGTGGTACCGGCCGAGTCGGGGCTGTCGGCCGTGTCCGTGGTACCGGCCGAGTCGGGGCTGTCGGCCGTGTCCGTGGTACCGGCCGAGTCGGCCTCGGTGACGTCATCCCCGGCAGCCCTGATCTCCTCGGTGGCGTCGGGCTCGGGGCCCTCGTCCGGGTTCTCGGGGTTGTCGGGTCGCTCGGGGTTCACCGCATCGCTCCTTCGGCAGGTCGTACACCGCATCCCCTATACGGGGGACAGCGATGGGACGCGGCGGAGGAGCCGACGGTTCCCTCAGTCGCCGTACTCCGGCATCGCGTCCACCAGCCGCGCGGACGTCGCGGGCACCGTCACCCCGTGAATGAGCGAAGGGGACACCGGAGCCGTACTGACCTTCGCGGGGGCCGCCCAGTGCGGAGCCATCCGGCCGGCCTCGCCGCGCAACGCCGCCAGGCCGCCGTCCGGGTCGAACGGAACGGTGCCGTGGATCTTGGGGTTCGTCATAACCGCACCGTACGCACCACGAAGCCCGCGAAGAAAGACCTACTATCGGGTAGTTTTGCCTGCTTCAGAGCACGTGGGCGACCAGATAGCGTGAACTGTCATTCCCCTCTTCCCTTCGCAGGAGCGTGTCCTCGCCGTGCGTATCGCAGTCTCCGGCTCCATCGCCACCGACCATCTGATGACCTTCCCGGGCCGCTTCGCCGACCAACTCGTCGCGGACCAACTGCACACGGTCTCCCTCTCCTTCCTCGTCGACCAGCTCGACGTACGCCGGGGCGGTGTCGGCGCGAACATCGCGTTCGGCATGGGACAGCTCGGCACCCGCCCGATCCTGGTCGGCGCGGCGGGCTCCGACTTCCACGAGTACCGCGACTGGCTCGACCGGCACGGGGTGGACACCACCCACGTGCGTATCTCCGAGACGCTGCACACGGCCCGCTTCGTGTGCACCACGGACGCCGACCACAACCAGATCGGCTCCTTCTACACCGGCGCGATGAGCGAGGCACGCCTCATCGAGCTGAAGACCGTCGCCGACCGCGTCGGCGGCCTCGACCTCGTCCTCATCGGCGCGGACGACCCGGAGGGGATGCTCCGCCACACGGAGGAGTGCCGCTCGCGGGGCATCCCGTTCGGCGCGGACTTCTCCCAGCAGATCGCCCGTATGGACGGGGACGAGATCCGGATACTGCTGGACGGCGCGACCTACCTCTTCTCCAACGAGTACGAGAAGGGCCTCATCGAGTCCAAGACCGGCTGGTCCGACGAGGAGATCCTCGGGCGGGTCGGCCACCGGGTCACCACCCTCGGCGCGCAGGGCGTACGCATCGAGCGCGCCGGTCACGACCCGATCGAGGTCGGCTGTCCGGAGGAGGAGCGGAAAGTCGAGCCCACGGGCGTCGGCGACGCGTTCCGCGCGGGGTTCCTCTCGGGGCTGGTCTGGGGTGTCTCGCTGGAGCGGGCGGCGCAGGTCGGCTGCATGCTCGCGACGCTGGTCATCGAGACGGTGGGCACGCAGGAGTACCGGCTGCGGCGGGCGAACTTCATGGACCGGTTCGAGAAGGCGTACGGGGACGAGGCGGCGGCAGAGGTGAAGAAGCACCTGAGCTGAGGCGGGCCGCGCGACCAATGGGTTGCCGGGAGCGGTGCGTTGTCGGTCGCGGGTCGGATGTGGCTGGTCGCGCGGTTCCCCGCGCCCCTGAGGAGAGGCCTTCGGCCTCGGCTTCAGGGGCGCGGGTCGCCCGCTAGCTCACCCTGCGCACCACGTACGCCGAACCCCGCTCCGCCGGCTCCTCGCCCACGTACTCCTGGCCCCGCATCTCGCACCACGCCGGGATGTCCAGGCGGGCGGCCTCGTCGTCGGAGAGGACGCGGACCGTGCCGCCGAGCGGGACGTCGCCGATGACCTTGGCCAGCTCGATGACGGGGATCGGGCAGCGCTTGCCGAGGGCGTCGACGACGAGGACGTCCTCGCGCACGACGGTGGCGGGGATCGGCGCCCCCAGCTTCTCCCGGACCGCCGCGACCGCCCCCGGCAGCACCGACAGGAACCGCTCGACGTCCTCCTCCGCCGCCCCCATCGGCAGGGACACCCGCACGTTCCCCTCGCTGAGCACCCCCATGGCCCTCAGGACATGGCTCGGCGTCAGGGTGCTGCTCGTGCACGACGATCCCGAGGAGACGGAGAAGCCCTCGCGGTCCAGCTCGTGCAGCAATGTCTCCCCGTCGACATAGAGACAGGAGAAGGTGACCACCCCGGGCAGCCGGCGCTCCGGGTCGCCCACCACCTCCACATCGGGCACCAGCGACGGCACCCGCGCCCGGATCCGCTCCGTCAACTCCCGCAGCCGTACCGCCTCGGCGTCGGCCTCAGCCCGTACGGCCCGCAGCGAGGCGGCGGCCGCCACGATCGCCGGGATGTTCTCGAACCCGGCGGCCCGCCCCGACTCCCGCTCGTCGGCGGGCCCTTGCGCCGCGAACCGCACCCCCTTGCGCACGGCGAGCAGTCCGACCCCGGACGGACCACCCCATTTATGGGCACTGGCGGTCAACACCGACCAGTCCCCGTCCACCCGCCCCCACCCGAGCGACTGCGCCGCGTCCACCAGCAACGGCACCCCGGCCGCCCGGCACACCTCCGCCACCTCGGCCACCGGCTGTTCGGTGCCCACCTCGTGGTTGGCCGACTGCAGACACGCGAGCGCGGTGTCCTCCCGCAGGGCCTCGGCGTACGAGGAGGCCGCCACCGATCCCGTACGGGCCACCGCCACCCGGGTCACCGTCCCCCCGTCGGCCTCGTACGCGTCCGCAGCATGCAGCACCGAAGAGTGTTCGACCGCCGACACGATCAGGTGACGCCCCACCCGCCGCCGCCCGGCCAGCACCCCCGCGACCCCGGAGTGCACGGCCCGCGTCCCCGACGAGGTGAAGACCAGCTCGTCCGGACGGCACCCCACGGCCTCGGCGGCGGCCTCCCGCGCCGCGTCCAGCAACAACCGGGCCCGCCGCCCCTCCCGATACAACCGCGCTGGATCGGCCCACCCTTCGTCCAGCGAAGCCACCAGCGCCTGCCGGGCAACGGGATGAAGGGGAGCGGAGGATGCAGAGTCGAAGTACGCCACACCTCCACGCTATAAGCAGGGGTGCCCCGAAGGGGCGCGGGGAACTGCGCGAGAAACCACAAACAGCGCGCACCCGCCAAACCACCCGAACTCCCGAGCTATTAGGCGCACCCGGCACCCCGAACAGCCACCAGAAGTGACCCCCGGCGAGTTGGGCCCCCCTCCCCGCGCGACCCCAAATCGCGTCCAGTAGGGTTTGGTCCGCATAAACATCCAAACCCCTGCCCGACGCAGGGCGGCGACCGACCAGCGAGAAGGCCGCAGCCATACCGCGCGGGCGAGACTCTCGGGAAGGCGCTACGTGAGTCCCAACGGCTCCGACCGCTCGCCGCGGCGCCCGATGCGGCGGAAGCTGCTGCAGGCAATGACCGCAGGCCTGGTCCTGGCGACGGCCACCGGTTGCACATGGGAGGACTTCCCCCGCCTGGGTATGCCCACCCCGACCACGGAAGAGGCTCCGCGGATCCTCTCCCTGTGGCAGGGGTCGTGGGCGGCCGCGCTCGCCACGGGCGTGCTGGTGTGGGGCCTGATCCTGTGGAGTGCTTTCTTCCACCGGCGCAGCCGCACCAAGGTCGAAGTTCCCCCACAGACCCGGTACAACATGCCCATCGAGGCGCTGTACACGGTCGTCCCGCTGATCATCGTCTCGGTGCTCTTCTACTTCACCGCCCGCGACGAGTCGAAGCTGCTCGACACGTCGAAGAAGCCCGACCTCACGGTCAACGTGGTCGGCTTCCAGTGGAGCTGGTGCTTCAACTACATCGAGAACGTCGACGGCTCGACCGGTGACGCGAAGACCGACGAGAACCTGGACGCGATTCCGACCAAGTGGAAGAAGCAGTTCCCGGACAACGCGGGCGGCGTGTACACCTGCGGCACCCCCGGTGACAAGAACCCGCAGACCGGCAACCCCGGCCCGACCCTCTGGCTGCCGGAAGGCAAGACGGTCCGCTTCGTCCTCACCTCGCGTGACGTCATCCACTCCTTCTGGGTGGTGCCGTTCCTGATGAAGCAGGACGTCATCCCGGGCCACACCAACGTGTTCCAGGTGACGCCCAACCAGGAGGGCACCTTCCTCGGCAAGTGCGCCGAGCTGTGCGGCGTCGACCACTCCCGGATGCTCTTCAACGTGAAGGTCGTCTCCCAGGAGCGGTACGAGCAGCACCTCAAGGAGCTGGCCGAGAAGGGTCAGACGGGTTACGTCCCGGCGGGCATCGAGCAGACGCAGCACGAGAAGGACCGGGAGGTGAACCAGCTGTGAGCATCATCAACGAACCTCAGGGTGCTGCCGCCGCCGAAGGCTCGTACGAAGACGAGCTGCCGGTACGGCGCAAGCAGCCCGGTAGCGTCGTGGTGAAGTGGCTGACCACCACCGACCACAAGACGATCGGCACGCTGTACCTGGTCACGTCGTTCGCGTTCTTCTGCATCGGCGGCGTCATGGCGCTCTTCATGCGCGCCGAGCTCGCCCGCCCGGGTACGCAGATCATGTCGAACGAGCAGTTCAACCAGGCGTTCACGATGCACGGCACGATCATGCTGCTGATGTTCGCGACGCCGCTGTTCGCCGGATTCGCCAACTGGATCATGCCGCTGCAGATCGGCGCGCCCGACGTGGCGTTCCCGCGGCTGAACATGTTCGCGTACTGGCTGTACCTCTTCGGTTCGCTCATCGCGGTCGGTGGCTTCCTCACCCCGCAGGGCGCGGCCGACTTCGGCTGGTTCGCCTACAGCCCGCTGTCGGACGCGGTCCGCAGCCCGGGCATCGGCGCCGACATGTGGATCATGGGTCTGGCCTTCTCCGGCTTCGGCACGATCCTCGGCTCGGTCAACTTCATCACCACGATCATCTGCATGCGCGCACCCGGCATGACCATGTTCCGCATGCCGATCTTCGTGTGGAACGTGCTGCTGACCGGTGTCCTGGTCCTGCTGGCCTTCCCGGTCCTCGCGGCCGCGCTGTTCGCCCTGGAGGCGGACC
The DNA here is from genome assembly GCF_040297125.1 of Streptomyces sp. NPDC001868. Lineage (NCBI taxonomy): Bacteria > Bacillati > Actinomycetota > Actinomycetes > Kitasatosporales > Streptomycetaceae > Streptomyces > Streptomyces sp. NPDC001868. The sequence continues at coordinate 43,096 of NZ_JBEOYO010000062.1, forward strand.
GCAAGTTCGGCGCCCATGTCTTCGACGCGTCCAACGGCGGCGCGCTGCTCTGGCAACACCTCTTCTGGTTCTTCGGCCATCCAGAGGTGTACATCATCGCCCTGCCGTTCTTCGGCATCATCTCCGAGGTCATCCCGGTCTTCTCCCGCAAGCCGATGTTCGGCTACATGGGCCTGATCGGCGCGACCATCGCGATCGCCGGTCTCTCCGTGACGGTGTGGGCGCACCACATGTACGTCACCGGAGGCGTGCTCCTACCGTTCTTCTCCTTCATGACGTTCCTCATCGCCGTACCGACCGGCGTGAAGTTCTTCAACTGGATCGGAACGATGTGGAAGGGCTCGCTGTCCTTCGAGACACCGATGCTCTGGGCCACGGGCTTCCTGATCACCTTCACCTTCGGTGGTCTGACCGGTGTCATCCTGGCCTCGCCCCCGATGGACTTCCACGTCTCTGACTCGTACTTCGTGGTGGCGCACTTCCACTACGTGGTGTTCGGCACCGTCGTCTTCGCGATGTTCTCCGGCTTCCACTTCTGGTGGCCGAAGATGACGGGCAAGATGCTCGACGAGCGCCTCGGCAAGATCACCTTCTGGACGCTGTTCATCGGCTTCCACGGCACGTTCCTCGTCCAGCACTGGCTGGGCGCGGAGGGCATGCCGCGCCGGTACGCGGACTATCTCGCGGCCGACGGCTTCACCGCCCTGAACACGATCTCCACGATCGCCTCGTTCGTGCTCGGCCTGTCGATCCTCCCGTTCCTCTACAACGTGTGGAAGACGGCGAAGTACGGCAAGAAGGTCGAGGTCGACGACCCGTGGGGCTACGGCCGTTCGCTGGAGTGGGCGACCTCCTGCCCGCCGCCGCGGCACAACTTCCTCACCCTGCCGCGGATCCGCAGTGAATCCCCGGCGTTCGACCTGCACCACCCGGAGATCGCCGCGCTCGAACAGCTCGCGCACGGCGGCCCGGCGGCCAACGAGCTCGCGACCAGCGGCAAGGAGGCCGGCAAGTGAAGGTCCAAGGCAAGATGTTCATCTGGCTGAGCGTCTTCGTCCTCGCCATGGCGATCGTCTACGGCGTCTGGTCGAAGGAGCCGGCCGGTACCACCGCGCTCTTCCTGGCCTTCGGCCTGTGCATCATGGTCGGCTACTACCTGGCCTTCACGGCCCGGCGGGTCGACGTGGGCGCACAGGACGACAAGGAGGCCGACGTCGCGGACGACGCCGGTGAGCTGGGCTTCTTCAGCCCGCACAGCTGGCAGCCCCTCGCCCTGGGCGTGGGCGGCGCGCTCGCCTTCATGGGCGTCGTCTTCGGCTGGTGGCTGCTGTACTTCTCCGCCCCGATCCTGCTGATCGGTCTGTGGGGCTGGGTCTTCGAGTACTACCGCGGCGAGAACCAGAACCAGTAGCACGCGCCGATAGCACGCACAGCGCGCACGGAAGCCCGGACACTCCGACAGGAGGTCCGGGCTTCCCCCTTTCGCCACACCGTACGTAGCCCGGTCGGCTCACCCGGCGCGCCGCGCCCCACGCGCGTTCCTAGGTTGAACCCATGAGCAACTCACCCCGTAACCGCACGGTCGTCGGCAGCACCCTGCTGGTGGTCTCCCTGGGAGCGGGCGTCGCCGCCTGCGGTTCCGGTGGCCACCCGCTCTCGGGAACGCCCTACGACGCGGCCGACCACGTCTCCTTCAACACCCCGAGCGGGGACGGCGAGAAGGCCGACCCCGACAAGCCGCTGGAAGTCACCGCCGAGGACGACGGACGCATCACCGACGTCACCGCCGTGGACGCCGCAGGACGGTTCGTGGCGGGCGAACTCTCCGCCGACGGCACCAGCTGGCACTCCACCTCACCGCTCGCCGCCAACGCCCGCTACACGGTCCGGGTGAGCACCGAGGACGAGGACGGCGCCCCCGGCCGCGAGACCCTCGCCTTCGACACCGGCCGCCCCCTCACCAAGAAGCGCCTCGACGTCACCTTCGGCCCCGAGGAGGGCAGATACGGCGTCGGGCAGCCCGTCACCGCCGAACTGAGCCGGCCGGTCAAGGACAAGGCCTCCCGCGCCGTCGTCGAGCGGGCCCTCAAGGTGGACTCCACCCCCGCCGCGGAAGGCGCCTGGCACTGGGTGGACGACAAGAAGCTCCACTACCGCCCCAAGGACTACTGGCCCGCCGACGCCACCATCCGCGTGCACAGCAACCTGGAGGGCCTGAAGATAGGCGACCGGCTCTGGGGCGGGAAGGCCGAGCCCATCGAGCTGACGACCGGCGCCAAGATAGTCGCCGTCACGGACGCCGCCTCGCACCAGATGACCGTCTACAAGAACGACGAGGTCGTCAAGCAGATACCGGTCACCACCGGCAGGCCCGGCTACGACACCCGCAACGGGGTCAAGGTGGTGCTGGCCAAGGAAGGCACCGTTCGTATGACCAGCGCCAGCATAGGCGCGTCCGACTTCTACGACCTGACCGTCCACCACTCCGTCAGGGTCACCAACAGCGGCGAGTACGTCCACGCCGCCCCCTGGTCCACCGGCTCCCAGGGATACGCCAACGTCAGCCACGGCTGCACCGGCATGAGCACCGGCAACGCCCAGTGGTTCTACGACACCATCAACGAGGGCGACATCGTCCAGGTCGTCAACTCGGGCGGCGACACCATGGCCCCCTTCGGCAACGGCTACGGCGACTGGAACCTCGACTGGAAGAACTGGCGCGAGGGCAGCGCCCTGGTCGGCGGCACCGAGGAAGTACCGGGGCCCCAGGTACAGGCTCGCCTGAGGCCGGAGTCGGTCTAGGCGCTCAGCGCCCGCTTGCTACGGAGCAGGGAAGCCAGGGCCGCCGCGAACTCCACCGGCTCCACCGGCAGGGTCACCGCCGCGTCCGCCCGGCTCCATGTCGCAAGCCACGCGTCCTGCGGCCGCCCGATCAGCACCAGCACCGGCGGGCACTCGAAGATCTCGTCCTTGATCTGGCGGCACACCCCCATGCCCCCCATGGGCACGGCCTCGCCGTCGAGGACACAGACATCGATCCCGCCCTTGTCCAACTCCTTGATGACGGCGGCCGGAGTGGCGCACTCCAGGAACTCCACCTGAGGAACATCCGGTGCCGGACGGCGCCCCGTCGCCAACCGAACTTGTTCGCGGGTGTTGGAGTCGTCGCTGTAGACCAGCACCGTGGCGGTCGGCTGCATTGTTCCTCCGTGACGTCAGCGTCTTAAGGACAGGCCCGATGCGCGGATGCTACTCCTCCGAACCCCACGTCAGCACCGGTACGGAAGGGAGCAACACTCCGAACGGCACCCCCCGGAGTGAGGGCGGGATAAGCGACCGACATAATGTCGGTCGTGGCGACAGCAACGACAGTAGAAACCGGGCACGCGCACCCGTCGGTCAACCGGCCGAACCTCACCAGCGTCGGAACCATCATCTGGTTGAGTTCCGAGCTGATGTTCTTCGCGGCCCTCTTCGCGATGTACTTCACCCTGCGATCGGTGACCGGCCCCGAGTTCTGGTCGGAGAAGGCCGACACCCTGAACTTCCCGTTCTCGGCGACCAACACCACCATCCTGGTGCTCTCCTCCCTCACCTGCCAGCTCGGCGTGTTCGCCGCCGAGCGCGGGGACGTGAAGAAGCTCCGGATGTGGTTCATCGTCACGTTCGTGATGGGTGCGATCTTCATCGGCGGCCAGGTCTTCGAGTACACCGAGCTGGTCAAGCACGAGGGCCTCTCGCTCTCGTCGGACCCGTACGGCTCGGTGTTCTATCTGACCACCGGCTTCCACGGCCTGCACGTGACAGGCGGTCTCATCGCCTTCCTGCTGGTCCTCGGACGCACCTACGCGGCCAAGAGGTTCACCCACGAGCAGGCGACCGCGGCCATCGTCGTGTCCTACTACTGGCACTTCGTCGATGTCGTCTGGATCGGCCTCTTCGCCACGATCTACATGATCAAGTAGATCGGGCGGCCGAGCAGGGCGGACGTACGCCTGCCTCGCACCGAGAACCACCCTTCCAGAAGCACCGACGCAGAAGATCCTGACACCGGGGTAATCCGTGAAAAAGCTCTCCGCACGACGACGCCATCCGCTGGCGGCGCTCGTCGTCCTACTCATCGCGCTGGCGGCCACCGGGGGGCTGTACACCGCTTTCGCGCCCGCGGAAAAGGCGCAGGCCGATGAAACCGCCCAGACCCTCACCATCGAGGAGGGCAAGAAGCTCTACGCCGTAGGCTGCGCCAGCTGCCACGGCACCGGCGGTCAGGGCACCACCGACGGTCCGCCTCTGACGGGTGTGGGCGCGGCAGCCGTCGACTTCCAGGTCGGCACCGGCCGTATGCCGGCCCAGCAGCCGGGCGCGCAGGTCCCGAAGAAGAAGGTCATCTACTCGCAGGCCGAGATCGACCAGCTCGCGGCGTACATCGCCTCGCTGGGCGCCGGCCCGGAGATCCCGACCGAGAACGAGTACAACCCCGAGGGCGCGGACATCGCCGAGGGCGGCGAGCTGTTCCGGACGAACTGCGCTCAGTGCCACAACTTCACCGGCAAGGGCGGTGCGCTGTCCGAGGGCAAGTACGCGCCGAGCCTTGAGGGTGTCGACCCGAAGCACATCTACGAGGCCATGCAGACCGGCCCGCAGAACATGCCGTCCTTCCCCGACACCACGCTGTCGGAGGAGAACAAGAAGGACATCATCGCGTACCTCGACGCGGTCAACAGCGACGACACCGTGGAGCCCGGTGGCCTCAGCCTCGGCGGACTCGGCCCGGTCAGCGAAGGCCTCTTCGGCTGGGTGTTCGGGCTCGGCACGCTGATCGCCGTCGCCGTGTGGGTCGCCGCTCGGACCGCAAAGGCCAAGAAGTCATGAGTAGCCAAGAGATTCCAGAAGAGAACCTGCCCACCGAGCAGGAAGACGCCCACGGTGCGGTGAAGGTCGCGGACGAGAAGAACCCCTTCGCGGACCCCGGCCTCCCGCCCCACGAGCACCGTGTCCAGGACATCGACGAGCGGGCCGCGAAGCGGTCCGAGCGCACGGTCGCCCTGCTGTTCACGGTGTCGATGCTGGCCACCGTCGCCTTCATCGCCTCGTACCTGGTGATCGACGTCGACAAGGCGGTCTACATCTGGCCGATCGGTCACATCAGCGCGCTGAACTTCGCGCTGGGTATGACGCTGGGCCTGTCGCTGTTCTGCATCGGCGCCGGCGCGGTCCACTGGGCCCGCACGCTGATGTCGGACGTCGAGGTCGCCGACGAGCGTCACCCGATCGAGGCCGCGCCCGAGGTCAAGGCCAAGGTCCTGGCCGACTTCAAGGCCGGCGCCGAGGAGTCGGTGATCGGCCGTCGCAAGCTGATCCGCACCACGATGTTCGGCGCGCTGGCCCTGTTCCCGCTCTCCGGTGTCTTCCTGCTCGGCGGCCTCGGCCCCGCGCCCGGCACCAAGCTGCGCCACACCACCTGGGCCAAGGGCAAGAAGCTCGTCAACATGAACACCAACGAGCCGCTGCGTCCCTCGGACGTCGCGGTCGGGTCGCTGACCTTCGCCATGCCGGACGGCCTGAGCGAGCACGACCACGACTTCCAGAAGAACATCGCCAAGGACGCCCTGATGATCGTCCGGATCCAGCCGGACGACATCAAGGACAAGCGCGAGCTGGAGTGGTCCCACGAGGGCATCGTGGCGTTCTCGAAGATCTGCACCCACGTGGGCTGCCCGATCTCCCTGTACGAGCAGCAGACGCACCACGTGCTCTGCCCCTGCCACCAGTCCACCTTCGACCTCGCCGACGGCGGCCGGGTCATCTTCGGCCCCGCGGGTCACGCTCTTCCGCAGCTGAGGATCACCGTCGGTGAAGACGGCTACCTCCAAGCGGTCGGCGACTTCGAAGAGCCCGTCGGTCCTGCCTTCTGGGAGCGCGGATGAGTACTACGCCCACCACCACCGGCGCGCGCGACAAGCGCGACAAGGCACCGGCCGGCGAGCGCGTCGCCGACTGGGCCGACGGCCGGCTCGGGATCTACTCCCTGGCCAAGGCCAACATGCGCAAGATCTTCCCCGACCACTGGTCGTTCATGCTGGGTGAGATCTGCCTGTACAGCTTCATCATCATCATCCTCACGGGTGTGTACCTGACGCTGTTCTTCCACCCGTCGATGAACGAGGTGGAGTACCACGGCAGCTACGTCCCGCTGCAGGGACAGCTGATGTCCGAGGCGTTCAACTCGACCATGCACATCTCCTTCGAGGTGCGCGGTGGTCTGCTGATCCGGCAGATCCACCACTGGGCGGCGCTGGTCTTCCTCGCCGGCATGTTCGTGCACATGATGCGGGTGTTCTTCACGGGCGCGTTCCGCAAGCCCCGTGAGGTCAACTGGCTGTTCGGCTTCCTGCTGTTCGTCCTCGGCATGTTCACCGGCTTCACCGGTTACTCGCTCCCGGACGACCTGCTCTCCGGCACCGGTGTCCGCTTCATGGAGGGCGCGGTCCTGTCCGTGCCGATCGTCGGCACGTACCTGTCGTTCTTCCTCTTCGGCGGGGAGTTCCCGGGCGGCGACTTCGTGGCCCGCTTCTACTCGGTCCACATCCTGCTGCTGCCGGGCATCATGCTCGGCCTGCTGGTGGCGCACCTGATCCTGGTCTTCTACCACAAGCACACGCAGTTCGCGGGCCCCGGCAAGACGAACAACAACGTCGTCGGAATGCCACTGCTCCCGGTGTACATGGCGAAGGCGGGCGGCTTCTTCTTCCTGGTCTTCGGTGTCATCGCGGTCATCTCGGCGATCGCCACGATCAACCCGATCTGGACCATGGGCCCCTACCGGCCCGACCAGGTCTCCACCGGCGCCCAGCCCGACTGGTACATGGGCTTCTCCGAGGGTCTGATCCGTGTCATGCCGGGCTGGGAGGTCAACTTCTGGGGCCACACGCTCGTCCTGGGCGTGTTCATCCCGCTGGTGATCTTCCCGCTGGTCCTGGTCGCGATCGCGGTCTACCCGTTCATCGAGTCCTGGGTCACCGGCGACAAGCGCGAGCACCACATCCTGGACCGCCCGCGCAACGCCCCGACCCGTACGGCCTTCGGCGTCGCGTGGATCACCTGGTACATGGTGCTGCTGATCGGTGGTGGAAACGACCTCTGGGCGACCCACTTCCACCTGTCGATCAACTCGATCACCTGGTTCGTCCGGATCGCGTTCTTCGTGGCCCCGGTCCTCGCGTTCATCGTCACCAAGCGCATCTGCCTCGGCCTGCAGCGCCGGGACAGGGACAAGATCCTGCACGGTCGCGAGACCGGCATCATCAAGCGTCTGCCGCACGGTGAGTTCATCGAGGTCCACGAGCCGCTCAGCCAGGAGCAGCTGCACACCCTCACGGCGCACGAGCAGTACGCGCCGGCCGAGATCGGTGCCGCGGTCGACGAGAACGGTGTCGCCCGCAAGGTCACGCGCCTCACGAAGCTCCGCGCCAAGCTGAGCAAGGGCTACTACGGCGAGGACAGCCAGATCGCCAAGCCCACCGTCGAGGAGTACAAGGAGATCACCAGCGGCCACGGCCACCACTGATCGCTTCGCTTCGCCACACCACGGTCGAAGGGCCCCCGTCCGATCTTCGGACGGGGGCCCTTCGCCGTGCTCCGACCTGGATAGGGTGGGAACGCATGATTCGGTTTCCGGTCCGCGCGGCATTCCCTGCTCGCGGCTACGACACCCAGGAGCGGCTATGAGCGCTGTGACCCCCGCTGGAGGCGACACCGCGGCGGGCCGTTCCTGGCCCGCCGTGCTGAACGCGCTGCTGTCCGGGCACGACCAGGACGCCGGCGCCACGTTCTGGGCGATGGACCAGATCATGCGCGGTGAGGCGACGGACGCGCAGATCGCCGGGTTCGTGGTGGCGCTGCGGGCCAAGGGCGAGACCGTCGACGAGATCACCGGTCTCGTCGAGGCGCTCTACGAGCACGCCAATGTGATCGAGGTGGCCGGGAAGACCGTCGACATCGTCGGTACGGGCGGGGACGGCGCCAAGACGGTCAACATCTCCACGATGTCGTCGATCGTCGTCGCCGGTACGGGCGCGAAGGTCGTCAAGCACGGCAACCGGGCCGCGTCGTCGGCGTCCGGGGCGTCCGACGTACTGGAGAAGCTGGGCGTCAATCTGGAGCTGACGCCCAGGCGGGTGGCCGAGGTCGCCGAGGAGGCCGGGATCACCTTCTGCTTCGCGGTGAAGTTCCATCCGGCGCTGCGTCATGTGGCCGCCGCGCGGGGGCAGTTGGGCATCCGGACCGTCTTCAACGCGCTCGGGCCGCTGGCCAACCCGGCGAAGGTGCGCGCCCAGGCGGTCGGGGTCGCCGACCCCCGGATGGCGCCCATCATGGCCGGTGTCTTCGCCGAGCGCGGCAACTCGTCGCTGGTGTTCCGGGGCGACGACGGCCTCGACGAGCTGACGACGACGGCGACGTCCCGGGTGTGGGTCGTGCGGGACGGCAAGGTGACCGAGGAAGCCTTCGATCCGCGCGATGTGGGCCTGGAGCTGGTGCCGGTGGAGGCGCTGCGGGGGGCCGACGCCTCCTACAACGCGGATGTCGCGCGGCGGTTGCTCGGCGGGGAGACGGGGCCGGTGCGGGATGCGGTGCTGCTGAACTCGGCTGCGGCGCTGGTGGCCTTGGAGCCGACGTCCGCCTCGCTGGCGGAGCAGCTGCGGGACGGGATGGCGAAGGCGGCGGACTCGATCGACTCGGGGGCGGCGCGGCGGGCCCTTGAGCGGTGGGTCGCGGCGACGAACCGGTAGTTCTTCGAGTGCGGGTGCGTGGGGGCTGGCCGCGCAGTTCCCCGCGCCCCTAAAAGCTTCAGGCCCCTGCTTTTCAGGGGCGCGGGGAACTGCGC